>JADFYM010000187.1 GCA_015233035.1 Magnetococcales bacterium | reverse complement strand
CAGGTTTCGCAGTCTCCGTCATCCCCGCGTAGGCGGGGATCCAGATCTCGCAGGTACCACCTGGATTCCCGCCTGCGCGGGAATGACGTTTGAAAAACTACGCATCCCATGCTGGGTGCGGTTTAATATACAAAAAGAGGTTGATCCATTATGTCCACCCGCGATTTGACGAGCCTCGCCACAGCGAATCTGACTGGCCATTTTTTGGGTCCAACGGAAATATCCGGCCTGGTGGGCACCCAATTGGATGCGCTGGGAGCAGACGTGCTGGCCGCCCTGACCGCGACGCAGTTGAACGGCTTGACCGCCGCCGCCCTGGCCAGCCTGGCCGGTACCCAATTGGACGGCCTGACCTCTGCGGGCCTCACCAGCCTGGCGGGCACCCAACTGGACGGCCTGACCTCTATACAATTGCAATCCCTGGCCAATACCCAATTGCACGGCCTGACCTCGACACAACTGGGAACCCTGGCCGGTACACAATTGGATGGCCTGACCGCCGCACAATGGACCGGATTGGCCGGAACCCAGTTGGATGGTCTGACCTCTGCCCAACTGATGTCGTTGGCCAATACGCAATTGGCTGGCCTCACGTCCGCACAACTTTCGACCTTGGCGAACACCCAACTGGACGGTTTGACCTCCGCCCAAATCATGGACCTGACCACGGCGCAGTTGAGCGGCCTGACCTCGGCCCAACTTTCTGCGCTGACCGACACCCAATTGGACGGTTTTGCCTCCGCCCAGATTGCCCAATGGCGTGTTACCCTGTTGAGCGGCTTGACCTCCGCCCAACTCGACACACTCAGCACGACCCAAGTGCATGGCCTGACCAGTACGCAGATTACTTCTCTGACCTCGACCCAGATCGCCGGTCTCAACAGCACCTCGATCAACGCCCTGACCACGGCGCAAGCCAAAGGGCTGAACAGCATCCTCATCCATGCCCTGAGTACCACGCAAATCATGGGACTGACCAGTGCGCAGATCAAGTCGTGGAACATGGCACAGGTACAGGCATTGACCACAACGCAGTTCGCGGCCCTCTCCGCGCCGCAAGTCGCCGCCTTGACTACCACGCAGGTCGGTCTTTTGACCACCGCCGAGGTGGCGGTGTTGACCACCACCCAGGTGACGGGTTTGACCAGTGCCCAGCTTGGCACCTTGACCACGGGACAACTGGTTGGCCTCACCTCGACCCAACTGGCCAGCCTGAATACCACACAAATGCGCGGCCTGACCGCCACCCAGATCACCGCCTGGACGCAGCAGCAGGTGGCTGGCCTGGTGGCCACGGCCCTCGGCGCGTTGGATACAGGACAGGCGCGCGGCCTGACCGCCACCCAGATCGGATCGCTGACCACCACCCAGTTCGGCGGTTTCACGAGTGTGCAGATCCGCTCTTTGAACACGGCGCAAACCGGCGGTTTTACCACCACGCAAGTTGCGGCCCTGACCACCACCCAGGTGGGAGGGCTGACCACGGCCCAAATCATGGCCCTGACCACCACCCAGATGAGTGGCTTGACCGCCACCCAGATCGGCGCGCTGACCCTGTCACAGGTAAAGGGCGCGACCGGCAGCCAATTGACGGCCATGACCACCACCCAAATGGGGGGATTGAACAGCGACGATATTCATATCTTGACCACCACGCAGGTCGGGAGTCTGACCACCACGCAGATGGCCGCCCTGACCACCACCCAACTCAGCGGCCTGGCCAGTGCGCAGCTCAAATCCCTGACCACAGCACAGGTGAGCAGTCTGGGATCCACAGCCATTGAGATTTTCAGCACGGAGCAACTGCGGGGGCTGACCAGCACCCAGGTGGCGGTGTTGAGCACGACACAACTGGCTGGCCTGGAATCGGACAAGCTGAACATGTTGGCCACCGCGCAGATTGTTGGGCTATCCACCACCCAGATTGCGGCGTTGACCACCACCCAGGTGGGGGGACTGACCGGCAATCAGATCAAGGCCTGGGCCACCGGACAGATTATTGGCCTGACCGCCACGCAGATTGCTGCGCTCACGACAACCCAGGGGACCAACCTGACTGCTGCCCAGATCACCGCCTTGACGACCACCCAATGGACTGGTCTGAACACCACTCTGATCGGTGTGCTCTCTGCCACGCAAATCAAGGGGTTGACCCGGACGCAGCTCGTCTCCCTCACCACAACCCAGGAAAGTGGTTTGACGAGCACCCAGATCGGCGTGCTGACCACCACACAGATGGTCGGCCTGTCCACGACCCAGATTGGGGCATTGACCACCACCCAAATGGCTGGCTTGACCAGTATGCAGCTGCATGCCTGGACGACCGGACAAATGGCTGGCCTGACCTCCACCGAGATCGGGATGCTGACCACCACCCAGGAAAAAGGGTTGACCAATGGACAAATCGCCGTTCTGACCACCACCCAACTGGACGGTCTGCCATCCACTCTGCTGAGCACCTGGGATACCGTACAGATCAAGGGACTGAATCGCACCCAACTGGATTCACTCACCACAACCCAGGTGGGTGGCCTGACCAGCACACTCCTCGCGGTGTTGACCACCACGCAGATTGCGGGTTTGAATGCGACCCAGATTGCGGTACTGACCCCCACCCAACTCAGCAGTCTGAGCACCCTCCAGATTGCGGTACTGACGACCACACAAGTCAACGGTTTGGCATCCACCCAGATCGGCACACTGACCACGACCCAGATAAAAGGTTTCAATACCACGCAGATTGAGCAGTTGACCACCACGCAGGGTGCCGGTCTGACCAGCGACTTGATCCGGGCCATGACCATCCTGCAAGTCACCCACCTGACCGAGACACAAATGGCGGCGTTGTCCACCACACAAGTCGCCAGTTTGACCCTCTTGCAGGTAGCCTCTCTGTCCGTGACGCAATGGGAGGGTTGGGGTACCACCCACATCAGTGCCCTCTCAGAAACCCAAATCAGGGGCATCACCACCACACAGATCGCGAGCCTTACCACGACGCAAGAAGGCGGTCTGGGAGCAGCCGATATCAGTGCCCTGCATACGGCGCAACTCCGGGGGTTTTCCACGACTCAAATCGCCGCCTTGACGACCACACAAGTCAGTGCCTTCACGACCCAGCAGATCAAGTCTCTGACCATCGAACAAACAGGGGGGTTGGATGGCACGGATATCGAAGCTCTCACGACCACGCAGGTCAACAGCTTCACCAGCACACAAATAGCGGCCTTCACCACGACCCAAATGGGGGCGTTGGGATCCGACGATATGAGCATCCTGTCGACGCAGCAGATCAGCGGACTGACGAGTATGCAAATCGAGGCCTTGACCACCACACAGATCGGGGCCCTGACTGGTCTGCAAATCCAGACCTTGTCCACGAGACAGATGGCACATGTCTCCACGACGCAAATCACGACCTGGAACACGACCCAGTTGACCAATCTGAGCAGCACCCAGCTCAACGCCCTGACCGTCACGCAAATCGACAGTCTGGGCAGTTCCGGCATTCGCGCCTTGACGACCTGGCAGGTGCGCACCTTGAACAATACGCAGCTTGCCTCGTTGACCACCACCCAATTGGAGTCCCTGACGGTACCGCAGGTCAAGGCCTGGACGACGGCACAGGTCGCGGGGTTGGACCCGGCGCAAATGGCCCTGTTGACCACAGAACAGTTTGTGGCGTTGACCGGCACGCAAATCGCCGCCTTGACCACAGATCAGTTGGTCGCGCTGGGAGTCGCCGATTATGGTGTGCTCACGACGGCACAGATCAAGTCCTTGACCAAGGCGCAAGTGGGTGCCTTGACCACAGCGCAGGTGGGGGCGTTGAACACCACGCAGATCGGCACCCTGACCACCGTGCAAATCCGGGCCTTGACCTCCGATCAATTGATCTGCTTGAGCACAGAGCAGGTCACGGGTCTGACCCCTGCGCAAATGGCCGCGCTCACCACCGATCAGGTGGGCGATTTTGACCCTGCCGATATCGCCGCGCTCACCACAACCCAGGTGAGCGGGTTGTCCAGTACCCAGATTGCCCACTTGACCGCCGCCCAGGTCGGTGGCTTGGATGCGTCTGCCATCCACGCGCTGACGGTCGTGCAATGGCGGGGGATAACGCCCGACTTGTTGAGTGGATTGACAACCACCCAGATTGGCGGTCTGACCACCGATCAGATCAAGGCGTTGACCACCTCACAAGAGGCTCTCCTGTCTGTGCAGCAGGTGGCGGCCTTGACGGCCACCCAGATTGGCGGCATGACGGCCACACAAATCAAATCTTTGTCGGACAGCCAGGTGGTCGGTCTGAGCAACAAGATTGCCAACCTGAGCACGACCCAGGTCAAGGGATTGGAAACGGGTGATTTCAGCCTGCTGAAATCGAGCATTGGCCTGTTTACCGCGACCCAGGTGATCGCGCTGCCTGCCCCGCAAAAATTGGCCTATCTCGCTGCGGGCGGCAGGCTGTAGGGATGCGCCAATGGACACACCATCCATCGCCTGGGTTGACCCGGATGACGCCCCGGAATTGACCGACGAGTTGCTTGAGCGGATCATGGAGCGCGGTGTCTGGCAGATAGGGGAGCGTGTCGTCTCCCGCGAAGAGGGAATGGCAGCGTTTCGCCAAGCGATGGTACAACACGCAAAAAGCTTGACAGGTTGACTGGAGTCCTTGCGCTGGGGAGGCGGTGGACCGCCTCCCCAGCCTCTGCGCCACTACCCCAACAAATCCTTGGCCACCATACGGATGCGATCCATGGCGCGTTGCAGATTGTCCATGGAGGTGGCAAACGAGATGCGTACATACGGATCCATGCCGAATGCCACCCCTGGCACCAGGGCCACTTGATAGGACTCCAGCATGAAGGCCGCCAACTCTGTCGTGTTGCCAACCTTCTTGCCGTCAGGCGTCACGGTGCCGAGCAGACCCCCGACATGGGGAAAGACATAAAAAGACCCCTCCGGCGCACGACAGTGAATGCCCGGAATGGCGTTCAAGGCCTTGACCACAAAATTGCGCCGCTCGGTAAAGGCCTTCAACATGGGCTTGATCACCTTTTGCGGACCAGCCAACGCCGCCACAGCCGCCTTTTGCGCAATGGAGGTGGCGTTGGAAGTACTTTGCGACTGGATCTTGCTCATGGCCCGAATAATCTCCACCGGACCCGCCGCATAACCAATACGCCAACCGGTCATGGCATAGGTCTTGGAAACCCCATGCACAATCACCGTGCGATCGACCAAAGAGGGCACCACCTCCGTCAGAGTGACCGCCTGGAAATCATCGTAGACCAGCTTTTCATAAATATCGTCCACCACCGCCCAAACCGAAGGATGCCGTTCGAGCACCGCCCCCAAATGGCCCAATTCCTCGCGGGTATAGGCAGCACCAGACGGGTTGCAGGGCGAGTTGAGTACCACAAAACGGGTCCGGGGGGTGATGGCCGCCTCCAAGCCCTCGGGGGTCATCTTGAAACCATCGGCCTCCCAGGTCTTCACAACCACCGGCACCCCATCAGCCAGCAACACAATGTCAGGATAGGAGACCCAATACGGGCTGGGAATGATCACCTCATCGCCCGGATTCAACATGGCCTGCGCCAGATTATAAAAGGCCTGCTTGCCCCCCACCGTCACAATCACCTGGTTCGGCGCAAAGGTGAGTTGGCTGTCTTGCTGAAATTTCGCAATGATGGCATTTTTGAGTTCAGGGATGCCGTCTACTGCGGTATACTTGGTAAAACCTTCCTTGATGGCGCGTATGGCCGCCTTTTTGATATGTTTGGGCGTGTCAAAGTCCGGTTCCCCGGACCCCAGATCGATCACGTCAATGCCACGAGACTGCAGCTCCTTCGCCTTGGCCGCAATGGCCAGTGTGGGTGAGGGCTTTACCTTTTGAATGCGGTCCGATAAAAGAACCATGGCTGGCTGTTTCCTATGCGGGTCTTAAAAAGGGTGAATGAATCCAAAACGCGAACGAAGATAGCACATTTTTGACAGGGAGAACAAGTCTGTGAAAAAAGATTTTAAAATTCAAATATTTAATTCAATGGGTCGCAAAAAGGAACCCCTGGTGCTGCGGGAACCGGGTCGGGCGGGTCTCTACGTCTGTGGCGTGACGGTGTACGATTATTGCCACATCGGCCATGCCCGGGTCATGGTGGTCTTCGATATTATCGTCCGTTATCTGCGGGCCTGCGGCCTGGAAGTGACCTACGTCCGCAATTTTACCGATATCGACGACAAGATTATCCAGCGGGCCAGTGCCTTGAACATCCCCTTTCAGCAGTTGACGGAACAATTCATCGCGGCCTTTCATGCGGACATGGAGGCCCTGGGGGTGGGCAAGGCGGATGTGGAACCCCGGGCAACCGAACATCTGGCGGAAATGCAGGCGATGATTGCCTCTTTGTTGGCCAAAGGGTTGGCCTATCCGGGCGGGGGCGATATTTTTTATGCCGTGGACCGTTTTCCGGCCTATGGCCAACTCTCCGGCAAAAATCTGGCCGAGTTGCAATCGGGATCGCGGGTGGATGTGGACACCCACAAGCGCAATCCGCTGGATTTTGTCCTCTGGAAGAAGGCCAAGCCGGGCGAACCCCACTGGCCATCGCCTTGGGGAGAGGGTCGTCCCGGTTGGCACATTGAATGTTCCGCCATGAGTGGCAAATATTTGGGCACCGCGTTTGACATCCATGGCGGCGGCATGGATCTGCTCTTTCCCCACCATGAAAACGAGATTGCCCAGTCCGAGGGGAGCACCGGCCAACCCTGGGTACGGTATTGGCTGCACAACGGCTTTGTCAATGTGCTGACCGACAGCGGCGAACGGGAAAAAATGTCCAAAAGTCTGGGCAATTTTTCCACCATTCGCGACCTGCTCGCCCACTATCCGGGAGAGGTGGTACGCCTGTTTATTCTCAACAGCCATTATCGCAGCCCGCTGGATTTTTCCACGGAGTTGCTGGAGACCGCCCGCCATGGGATGGATCGCCTCTATTCCGCCCTGGCGGGGGCCAACAAGGCCCTCCAGGCCACTGCGCCCGACAGAACCGCCACCGGGGAGACGGTACCGGACAGGGAAGAATGGGGCTCCTGGGCAACGGATGCGGCCCATTTTTTCGCCGCCATGGACGACGATTTTAACACCCCGCAGGCTATCGCCGTGTTGTTTGACATCGCCAAAAAGATAAACCGGGCCATCCCCCTCCTGGAACAGGGGCAGGCGGAGACCGGTGCGGAGATCCAGACGGGGGTCGATCTGCTGCGCCATCTGGCCGCCATCCTGGGCCTGCTCGGCGACGACCCCGACCACTATTTTCACCGGCAGGGGGAAGAGGGGCTGGCTGATGTCGAGATAGACCGCTTGATCCAGCAACGCCTGGATGCCCGCCAGGCCCGTGATTTTCCGGCGGCAGATCGCATCCGCCAGCAGTTGCAAGAGGCCGGGATCACGCTCCAGGATACCAAGGAAGGCACCACCTGGAGGCGCGCCTGATGACCGAACCCGTCACACATTCTGAGCAAAATACCGCCGCCACCGATTTTGTCTACGGTCTCAACCCCGTGTTGGCGTTGCTGGCCGATCACCAGCGGGTGGTGGAATCCATCACCTTTCTCAAGGGTGGCCATGGCAATCGTCTGCAAGAGGCCATCGAATTGGCCCGGCAACGGGGGTTGCGGCCCCATTTTGCCGACCGCAGCACCCTGGACCGATTGAGCCAGCACGCGGTCCATCAAGGGGTGGTGGCTCGCGTGGGGGTGCGGCGGCAACCCTCCTTCGATGATATTCTGGACCGGGTGCAGCAAGCGACCGACTGCCTGTTGGTCTTGCTGGACAGCATCGAAGATCCGCGCAATCTGGGGGCGGTCATCCGTTCCGCCGAGGCCTTCGGGGCGATGGCGGTCATTTTGCCGAGGGATCGGACCGCGCCCTTGTCGGCGGTGGCCGTCAAGGCCTCGGCGGGGGCGGGGGAACGGGTGGACGTGGTGCGGGTCATCAACCTGGCGCGGGCCATTGTGGAATTGCAGGACCGGGGGGTTCAGGTTTATGGCCTGGAGGCCGAGGGGGCGCAGACATTGGACACAGTCGCCTTTTCCGGTTCGGTAGCTCTGGTGCTGGGCAGCGAAGGCACCGGATTGCGCCGGTTGACGCGGGAAAAATGCGATGCGTTGCTGGCCATTCCGATGGCGGGCGGGGTGGGATCGCTCAATGTGGCGGTGGCCGCCGGGATTGGGTTGTATGCGGTCCGGTGTCGGCGGGTTGTGTCATAGAGTAAGGTCATGCCATACGCACACTTTTACGCTTATAAAAAGTTTGCAATATATTGTATCGTTACAGGGGTCCAGGGGGATTATCCCCCTGGTGGGGTCCAGGGGCAAAGCCCCTGGCGGGGCTCGGGGCGGAGCCCCGATGTGGGACATCGAAGGGCTGTGCATAAAAAAGGATACCGTAGCAACATATTGGTTTATCCAATTCCAGAGATTT
>JADFYM010000186.1 GCA_015233035.1 Magnetococcales bacterium | reverse complement strand
TTGCGCCCCAGGGGGGTGTGCCCCTGGCCCCCCGCCCCCCCATATGCAACCTTCTTTAGGCTGAAAAAAGGCCCGAAGGTATTTGGCCAGTTATGGGGGGCGGGGGGTCTTCCCCCCGGGGGGGGGCCGGGGGGCGAAGCCCTTGGTGGGGTCCGGGGCGAAGCCCCGCGAGGCATACCATATCAACCTGTTGGGGGCTTCGCCCCCAAACCCCCACCGGGGACCGTGACGGTCCCCGGACCCCTGCAAAAGATGTGTGCATAGGGCAGGGACCCCGCCGGGGGGAATAATCCCCTTACGGGTGCAGGTTTTTTCTCCCTCTCCCTCCGGGAGAGGGCCGGGGTGAGGGGAGGAGGCAGGGACTTCGCCGCAATGCGCTCACATCCTCGAAATCAATGGATGATCAAGAATGGGTGGAACATCCCGGCGGTGTTCCCTCACCTCCGACCCCTCTCCCGGAGGGAGAGGGGAGAAGGAAGGGTCGCCACAGCGATCCATTGTGTATCAAGGGGCATCCGCCAAGCCCTTACCCGGACCCTCTGGCGCAGCAGGAGTGGTTCCCGGATCCTCCGGCGCAGCAGGGGTAGTTCCCGAATCCTCTGACGCAGGGGCGGTCCCTGGACCCTCCGGCGCAGGGGGCGTTCCCGAACTCTTCGCTCCAGGGGTGGTTCCCGGACCCTCTGGCGCAGGGGGCATTCCCGCACGATTCGACCCTGGGGTGTTTCCCGGACCCTGCGGCGCAGGAGTGCCTGAGTCGGGGGACTGAAACGTGAACATGCCGGACGATAGGGGTTTGCTTGCCGTGGATAACCCCGGCATCCAGCCTTGATTGCCTGCCGCATCGACCACCTGTATCCATGTCCCCTGGGTCTGGAGGATACGCACCGGCGTCTGTTTTGGCAACTCTTTGACGACAGCCCCCGCTGTTTTGGGTGTCTCGTACAGGGTGATCGGGGTGGCGGGCGTCAACCAGGCATCCTGCAAGGTCAGGTGCATATCCTGTGCGACCAATGGCCCGGCGTCCGGCCGTGGACTGGGCGCGAGGGGCATGACCGTATCCATGATGCCGATGTTGGCCAATAACCGATATTCCTCCACCTGCAACGCATAGTCACCACTCACCCGGTTGCTCTTGGCAGTGAACAGTTCATTTTCGGCATTCAAGACATCCAGCAGGGAGCGTTGGTCCGCGATAAATTGTTCATAATAGGCATCCGCCACCTGTTTGCTGACCGCCTCGTGCTGTTGCAACAGGGCCAGCCGTTGGCGCAACTCCTGGATGGTGCGCCACGATTTTTCCACATTTTTTTGTACAGTCTGTCTGGCCTGGTCGATCTGGGCCTCGGACTGTTCCTGGCGGCGACGGAATTCCTGCCCTTTCGCCCGATCCGTGCCCCCACGGAAGAGATTATAATTGACGCGGAGCATGGCCGAGTTGGTTTGCACATCCCCATCGACGCCGCTGGCATTGTTGACGCGGTCGGTTTCCAAGGCCAGCGAAACGGCGGGCCAGAAGGTGGCTTCGGCGACCGCACGCGCGGCCTCGGCGGCCTCCAGATTGCTTTGCGCTTCCAGGAGGGTCGGGTGGTGTTGGGCCGCCAACGCCAACGCCTGCTCCAGCGAGTGGGGCAGAGAGGCTGCGACGGACGGAACCGGGTCCAGTTGGTCGGGTCGACGACCGACCGTCCGGGTAAATTCATCCATGGCACTGGCCAATTGACTTTCGACCGTGGCCATGCTGGATTGGGTGAGTGCCAGACGGCTTTCGGTTTGCCAAACCTCGGCCACCGTGCCCGCCCCCCCTTCATACCACTCCCGGACCTTGGTCAAAAAATCCGCATGGACATCGACAAATTGCTTGATCTTGCTCAACAGTTCCCGCTGTTTCTGCACCTCAAGAAACTGTTCGGTGGTATCCATGGCAACGGTCTGGGCGGTCGCCTGGTAGGCCCATGCTGCCGCTTTTTCGAGCGCGCGCGCCTTTTTGACCCCGCTGGATACTGCAAAACCGTCAAAAAGCATCTGGTTGACAGAGGCGCGTGTCTCGGTGTGAGACACGGAGACTGCACCCTTGTTGATGGCACGGGTTGTAGGATTATTGTCCTGTTCAGTGCCTGTACTTGTATAGAGATCCACCGCAGGCAGATAGCCCGCAAATGCCTGTTTAGTTTGTTGTTCTTCGATTAATTTTTGTTTTTCTGCCGCCAGTACGAGCGGGCTGCTGGCCAGGGCGGAGGTTACCGCTTCAGGCAACGAGACGGACCAGGCCAACCGGGTTCCCAATGCACACCAAACCAGCAGACCCAACAGCACCACAAACCGGCAGCGTGTGGTACGACACGACCAGCGATGCGGCAGAGCAAGGGGCAGGGAGGGGGGGGGACGCATAGTAAAAATTGAATAACATCCTTTGGTTATCAGTGTTATCCGTCTGATTGGTTCCCGGTTTGCCGAGGCATCCGACAACCAGAGGCTTAACGCAATTTTTATGCCTAATACTTTATCAGTAGCGCGCGTAGAGGCTATTGCAGGATTAGGTCAGATTATTGCATGAACATGAATGGATCGCCAGTGTACAAGAGGCTGTTGTTGCAGATTGCAGCGCGGCGGGTGTGATCCTTGACGGGGCATCCCTGGACGAAATATCCTTCCCGATTTGATAAAAAGGTGCGATAAATTCCGGGGGTGCGGGCGGAAGGGCGTGCTGTGTCACCGCGATGGACGATGGGTGAGGAAAAACGAGTTGAGTATCGAAGCTTTTTCAAAAAAGGCGAGTTGGTTGTTGGGCATCCAAAGCCTGCCCGGCATGGCCGGGATCGGGCCGACCATTATCCTGGCCTCTGTGTTTATCAATGTCTTGTCCCTGGCGTTGCCCATGACCCTGATCCAGGTCTATGACCGCATTCTGCCCAATGAATCATTGAGTTCTCTGGGCTGGTTGGTGGTTGGCGTGGCGACGGCCCTGGTCCTGGAGGCCGCCTTGCGGGTTGCCCGCACCTATCTGAGTGGCTGGATGGGTATTCATTTTGAATTGAAGGTGGGGGGGGGGGCCTTCAACCGCTTGACCGTGGCCAGCATCACCGAATTTGAACGGGATGGGCTGGGTACGCACCTGGATCGTCTCAATGCGGTGAACACTTTGCGGGAATTTTATTCCGGCAGTGCTTTTCAGGTAATGCTGGACGTGCCCTTTGCGATGCTGTTTGTCGGTGCGATTGCCTATCTGGCGGGTATGGTGGCCCTGGTGCCAGCGTTGGCCATTGCGGCCTTCCTGACCTCGGTTTATTTGGCCAAGAAACGGTTTCGCAAGGCGTTGGATGACCGGCATACTGCCAACGACAGGCGGCAAAATTTTTTGATCGAGGCCCTGAGTGGCATCCATACCATCAAGTCCATGGGGATGGAAGAGTTGATGTCGCGGCGGTACGAGCGTTTGCAAGAGACGACGGCGGACACCAACCTGGAGGTCGCCCTGTGGAGCATGTCGCCCATGGTGTTGGGGGCCTTTTTTTCCATGTTGACCATGTTCGGGGTGGTCGGTCTGGGAGCCTCGCATGTGATCTCAGGCACCTTGACCATCGGCGGTCTCTCCGGGGTGACCCTGCTGGCGGGGCGTGCCTTGCAACCGGTACAAAGTGCGGCCAGTTTTTTGCTGCGCTTTTCCGATATGCAGTTGGCCCGGGAACGGTTGGCCGAATTGGTGGCCCTCAAGGCCAGATCGATGGAAGAGATCAACCGCCTGCCCGACCGCGACCAGATCCGGGGCGAAATTCAGTTGGACCATGTCTCCTTTCGCTTCGGGCCCAAAAATCCGTTAATCCTGGACGATGTCTCGGTCACGGTCTATCCGGGGGAGACCGTGGGCATCAAAGGCGACAGTGCCAGCGGCAAGAGCACTTTGCTGTATGTCATGATGGGTGCGTTGCTGCCCACCGCCGGGACCGTGACCCTGGATGGCTATGATCTCTCCTTGTGTGACAACAGTCGTCTGGGTGACACCATCGCCTATTTGCCCCAGGTGGGTGCGCTGTTTCAGGGGACCATCCTGGAAAATTTGACCATGTTTCGCGATCAGCGGCGGGAAGCGGCGATGCGGGCGGCGGAGTTGCTCGGGTTGGATTATGTGGTGGCACGGATGCCCATGGGGTTTGACACCGTGGTGGGCAAGGAGTCCCAGGATTTTCTCTCCGGTGGGGTCAAACAGCGCATTGCCATTGCCCGTGCCCTGGTGCCCGATCCGCCCGTCCTCCTGTTCGACGAGGCCAACGTGGCCATGGATGCCCAGGGGGATGCGTTGCTTAAAAAAGTATTGCAACAACTAAAAGGTAAATGCACCATTGTGCTGGTCAGTCATCGGCCATCTCTCCTGGAATTGGCGGACCGCACCCTGATTCTGAAGGGGGGCAAATTGGAGGAAGCCACCGTCCGGCCCGCTGCCGCCGCCGCTCCGGCGCGACCGGTGCCCGCTGCGGTGGTCCCCGCTCCGGCGCGACCGGTGCCTGCCTCTGTGCTCCCCGGTCCGGCGCGACCGGTGCCCTCTGTTGTGGTTCCCGGTCCGGCGCGACCGGTGCCCGCCGCTGCGGCGGTCAGTCAGACCGCCCAGCGGGAACCCCCTCCCCAGGGACAGCCCCTGGGCAAGATTACCTTGGCCAAAAAGGCCGTGAATCTGCGTACTGGAGCGACCGCCATCGCCGAGACCGAAGCGGACGCCCTCCATGCCTTGCTGGATGGCGAGCGCGAACAGAAAGGATAAGCCATGGAGACAGTCACTGCCCCGGACACGGCCCGCTCCGTGCAAAAATTGCCCGCCAAGTTTGGTGGGTTCAAGGCAGAAAGTGATTTTGCCGCCTGTCTGTTGCCTCTGCTGGAGGCACTGGCCTGGAGTGGCCGGGATCTCAACGTGATTGAGGCCATGCCCCATTTTGCGGACGATCTGGATCTGACCGGATTGCGCAATGTCATGGCCAACCTGAATTATACCAGTCGCCTCCGCAAGATTGATTTCAACCATATTGATCCCCGTCTGTTGCCCTGTCTGTTTGTCCCCGATGCCGGGGCCTGTCTGGTGGTCTTGCGCCTGGAGGCGGGGAAAGCCGAGGCCTTTGATGGGGGCATCTCCGAATATGTGGAAATGCCCTGGGGCAATTGGCCGGGCATCGCCCTCTACTTTGAAGAGCTGGAAGATCTGGAAATTCACCAGTCCGAACGGTCGCAACAGTGGTTTGGGGGGCTGGCGGCGCGGTTCCGGGGGGTGTTGTTCCAGGTGCTGGGCCTGGTCCTGGCGATGAACATATTGGGCTTCGCCACCCCCTTTTTCATGATGCTCGTGTATGACAAGATTGCGGCGACCCGTTCCCAGGAGACGCTGCTGTTTTTTATTGTCGGGACGGCCATCGTCTTGCTGGCCGATACTGCCCTGCGGGCCATAAAAACCTACGTGATTTCATTCAACAGCTCGCGGATTGGGAATATTATTGGCAATGAGGTCTTTCGGCGCATTCTGTTCCTGCCGCCGTCGTTCACCGAGCGGGCGGCCATTGGTTCGCAGATCTCCCGGATCAAGGATTTTGAAATCATTCGGGATTTTTTGGCCAGTTCGGCGGCGCAAATTTTGTTGGAACTGCCTTTCATCCTGATCACCTTGGTGGTCATCTTTTTCCTGGGCGGGGGGGTGGCCGTGGTGCCTATTGTCATGATGCTGTTGTTTTTTCTGACCGGCCTCATCATTGAACCCATGGTGGCCGAGGCCAATGCCGAGAGTTCCAAGGCGAGTACGCGGCGGCAGGAATTTATCATCGAATCTCTCGGGCATATGCGGGCCATCAAATATACCGGGTCGGTCCAGACCTGGCAGGAACGGTATGAGGTGTTGACTTCGCGGGCGGTGATTCATGGGTTTCGGGCGTCACAGCTCTCCTCATTGTCGCATACGCTGTCCAATGTGTTCATGATGGCGTCCGGGGTGGCGACCATGGCGGTTGGGGTCATTCTGGTCCTGGACAAGCAGTTGTCCACCGGCGGCCTGGTGGCCTGCATGATGCTGGTGTGGAAGGTGCTGGGGCCGTTGCGCAGCGGGTTTGATTCGTTGCCGCGTTTTGAGCAGGTCAGAAGAAACATTCAACAGTTGAACAAGCTGATGGTGTTGTCGGATGAGAGAAGCAACAAGGTGATTCAAGTCTCCACCCGGCGTTTTCGGGGGGCGGTCACCTTTGACCGGGTCTCCATGCGCTATACGCCGCAGGCGGATCCCTCCTTGTTGGGGGTGACGATGGACATTCGTCCAGGGGAGGTGGTGGCGGTGGTGGGGCGCAATGGGGCGGGTCGATCCACTCTGTACCCGTCGGCAGTTTTTCTGCGTCAACGTCCTGGAAAGGATCCTCCAGGTCAGGCACGAGCAGAACGGTCAAGTCGTCCAAATCCAGCAACGCGCTTTCCTGCTCCGTCGTGCGGTCTTCCATTGGTGCCCCCCGGATGCCCTCTTGCAACCCCTATCACCCCGAGAATGAAGTATAGGAACAATACGCAAATAAACGCAATCCCATCTTTGCCTACCTACCGTTGGTTATAGGGCAGCACCCATGCGATACCCCTGTCGGTGATACAAAAAAAAGGCGTGCGTGTATAAATGCCATAATCGGTTATTTTGCGTGACATACTCGACTATCTTTCCTGCAAGGCCTGCCGCACCGAGGCATAGATGGGCTTCAGTAAATATTCCAGAATAGTCTTGCTGCCGGTCTCAATGCTGGCCTGGACCATCATGCCCGGCAACACCGGACGCAACTGGGGATCCGGCCCGACATGGTTGGCATCCAGTTCCACGATCCCTTTGTAATAAGGCTCGCCATGCTCATCCACCATGGTCGTGGGAGAAATCTGCCGCAACCGACCAGTCACCCCCCCATAGCGGGAATAATCATAGGCGGTAAACTTGACCGAAACCGGTTGGCCCACTTTCACATGCCCGATATCCCGACCGGAAATATGGGTCTCCACGATCAATTCCCGATCCAGGGGAACCAGTTCCAGGATGACGGCCCGGGGAGCAACCACCCCACCGGGAGAGTTCACGTTCAGACTCTGCACCACCCCCGCCACCTTGGCGGTCACCTCGGTATCCTCCACCCGTTTGGTCAACCGTTTGACCGCCTCCTGCACCTGGGCCAGTTCCGCCCGCACGGAACCCATCTCCGTCATGGCCTGCTTGCTGAGTTGGGCATTCAACTCCCGCAGATTGATCCGACTCTCCTCCAGGGCACTGTGCATCTGCCTTTTTTTGGCCACAATCTGCGCCAATTCACCCTGCGTCTGGTTGAGTTCCGTCTGCGCATCCAGAAACCGCATCTTGGAACTCAACCCCCGTTCGGTCAGCCGCTTTTTCAACTCAAACCCCTCCTGCGCCAAGGCCAGTTTGGCAGAAACCGTCTTTTCCTGTTCGTCCAGCAACCAGACATCCTGTTGCCGCTGCCGAATCAGACTGCGCAAGGCCGCATCCTTCTCATCCCGCGCCAAAACCTGCGATTGATACACCTTTTTCTGGTCCAGGATCAGGCTTTCATACTCCGGGCCGTAAGGAGAAAATTCGAGAGGCTTGCCGGTGGCAAAGGCCAACATGCGCTGGGACTGCACCGACAGGGCCATCTCCTTCATGCGCAACTCGCGCAATTCGGTCTTCAAACTGACCGCATCCAGACGAATCAGCGTCTGACCGACACTCACCACATCCCCCTCGTGGACCAGAATGGCATCCACCACCCCGCCGTCCGTATGTTGCACCACCTGCACCTTCCCGGTAGGCACCACCGTACCCGTCGAGGTGGCGACCTCATCCACCTGGGTCACCGCCGCCCAGATCACGAACAGCAGGACAATCATGCTGACCGTCCCCACCACCACCTGGGCCAAAAAGGGATTGCCCGTCTCCTCCAGGGCCACCGACTGGGCCAGGTAGCGGATCTTGCGCCGACTGGGCTGCTCACCCAGTGGCGTTGGACCAGCGGTCTTCTTGAGGGGTACACCCGGCATCCTCATTCACCCAACAGTTCTTCGGCTGGACCAAACCGCTTGATCCGACCCGCCTCCAACCACAACAACCGATCCGCCAGACGCATGTGACTCGGTCGGTGGGTGGAGATGACCACCGTCGCCTGACCTTTCATCTTGCGGATCGAATCCATCAAAATCTGATCGTTGCCAAAATCCAGACCATTGCCCGGTTCATCCAGCAAAAAAATGGCCGGTCGCTTGATAAAGGCCCGCGCCAGATTCAACCTCTGCCGAAACGAGGTGGGCAACTGCTCCACATTGGAATCCCCGATGCGCGTCCGAAAACCGTTCGGCAAGGCGAGAATATCCTCCAGAAAATCCACCTGCCGGGCCGCCCAGCTCAAATCTTCATCCGTCGCGGTCGGGTGGGCCAGACGCAAATTCTGGGCAATCGTCCCAAAAAACAGTTGACAACTTTGGGGAACATAACCGATGGAACGGCGCAATTCCATGGGATTCATCTGCCGCACATCCTGCCCGTCAATCAAAA
>JADFYM010000185.1 GCA_015233035.1 Magnetococcales bacterium | reverse complement strand
GTGGAGATGCTGGCGGTGGTATCCAGGGAGGCGATTTGTGTGGTGGTCAGGGCGTTGAGTTGGGTGGAATTGCTCAGCGTGGCCTGTTTTGCCGCCAGGAGGGTGGAGATGCTGGCGGTGGTATCCAGGGAGGCGATCTGGGTGGTGGTCAGGGCGTTGAGTTGGGTGGAATTGCTCAGCGTGGCCTGTTTTGCCGCCAGGAGGGTGGAGATGCTGGTTGTGGTATCCAGGGAGGCGATCTGGGTGGTGGTCAGGGTCTGCACCGCCGTTGCGTTCGTCGTCAGTCGTGCCGTATAGGCGGCATCCAGTTCGGCAATCTGGGTGGTGGTCATCGCAGAACCACCACCGCCAGACCCCAGGCTGGCAATCTGTGTCGTGGTCATGGCCACGATGGTGGCCACCTGTGGACTGTCCAACGCCGCCATCTCGGTCGTCGTCAACGTCGCCTGTTTGCCAGCCAACAGGGTGGTGATGGAGGTTGTGGTATCCAGGGAGGCGATTTGCGTCGTGGTCAGCGCGTTGAGTTGCGTTGAATGGGCCAGTGTTGCCTGCTTGGTATCCAGTTGCGCTTGAATAGCCGGATCCAGCGCGTCGGGACTGATGGCTTTGTATACCAAATCCAACTTTTTTGTGATGGGATTAAACTCAAATTGAGACATGGCATCTCTTCCCCTCAGGTATAGCTCAGGCTGATACGATCCGCCCAAATCTGGTTGAACAAGGCTTGTCCGCTGGCAAACAAGGTGGTTGAGGATCCGTCCGCAGGCATACTGACGCGCTGGATCATCCAGACAGCCGCTTCCTCGGTGCTGCCAGGGATGGCCAGCCCGATATAGATGGTCTGCGTGGTGCCATCCACCACCGTATCGGTACGACTGGTCAAGAATTGGGCACCATCCAGCGCAACAGGCAATTTTCGTCTTTGTAAATCGTTATGATTGAACATGCTTGCTCCTCTCGTTCTGCCAACCTGTCCGTTATTCCTCAAGCCTTTCATCCGCCCTGTTATGCGGGTGACCGATGAAAGGTGCGTTTCTGCTTCCTGGGAGGCATTATGCTGAAGAAAATTGAGAGGATAATGAGAATGACTTCCGTCGTTGGCACTCCCATGGTACTCAAGGATGCGACCAGACCGATTTCCGGTTGACTTGGGCCGGGAAGGTCTGCTGCAATCACCGACTGTTATGGACCGCCATTCGGCAGCAGGGAGCCTCCGGCCATGGTTGAAATGCAAACGTCGTTGCCCCCTCTGACGCTCTATCTGCATATACCGTTTTGCGTGCGCAAATGCCCCTATTGTGATTTTCGTTCCAGCGCGGTGGCGGTCATTCCGGAACAGGCGTATCTGTCTGCGGTCAAGCGGGAGTTGACCTGGCGTCGGCACCAGTTGGCCGATGATCCGCGCCCCTTGCAGGCCATCTTTATCGGGGGGGGTACCCCCTCGCGGCTGACTGCCGCCACCATGGCCGCCCTGCTGGACCATATCCGGGCTTTGTGGCCGCTGGTGGCGGACTGTGAGATCACCCTGGAGGCCAATCCCGAGTCGGCCACGCCAGACAAGATGCGGGATTGGCACCGGATGGGCATCCAGCGGCTCAGCCTCGGTATTCAGGCCTTCGATGCGGCGCGGTTGCGGTTTCTGGAACGGTCGCATGATCTGGAGACGGCACGCCGGGCCATTCGGCAGGCGATCCAGGTGGGGTTTGCGGCGTTGAATCTGGATCTGATCTATGCCACGCCGGGCCAGACGTTGGCCGGTTGGGCCAGGGAGTTGGCGGAGGCCATGGCGTGGGCACCCCGGCATCTTTCCTGTTATGCCCTGACCATTGAACCGGGCACGCCCTTTTTTCGTCGCCGCCAGCAGTCTGCCTGGCTGGCTCTGAGCGAGGCCGAGGAGGTGGCCCTGTTTCGGCAGACCCGGAGCCAATTGGCCCAGGGGGGCTGGGTGGCCTATGAGACGAGCAATTTTGCCCAACCGGGTTTTGCCTGTCGGCACAACGGCAATTATTGGTCTTTCGGGGATTATGTGGGCATTGGCACGGCGGCCCATGGCAAGTGGACGGATGCGGCGGGGCAGATTTGGCGGAGCGAGAATCCCGCCACTGTGGAAGCCTATCTGGCCATTCTGGCGACCGGGGGCGATGCGCCCCCGCATCCCCTTCTGCGTCGCCATCGGGTGACGCCCACCGAGGCCGGGCGCGAGTGTCTGCTGATGGGGTTGCGCCAGGCGGTGGGGGTGGAGCGGGCCCTCTATCAGCGATTGACCGGTGTGGATCTGGTCCATCGCCATGCCGCCCGTCTCGCCCAGTGGCAGGCGGCGGGGTTGATTCAGGTGGACGACTGGCGGGTGCGCCTGACGGAGCAGGGGGTGTTGCTGACCGATACCATTTTGTTGGAGTTGTTGTAATGGCATGATTTTAAATGGCTGATGCAGGCAAAGCCGGGTTGACCAGGCGGGGGGAAACGGCTACAGTGGTGAGGGAGTGGGGGCGGTTTGTGAGACTATGCGATGGGGAGAAAGACTATGGGCCAAATCGTGATTCCTGACGTGGACGACCGGCTGATCCGGCAATTGGAGCAACATGCGGCGGCGATGTGCATGACCCTGGGTGAATCGTTACGGAATACTTTGGTCGAAATGGCTGGGCAACCCTGGGTGCAAAAACCAACACAACCGGGGCCTCTGGCGGGTGCTCTGCAACACCGTGCGCAGGGTGCAATCGTTCTGGAAGAGGCGCAGGAACCGAACGGTACCCAGTTGGCCCGCTTGGCAAGACGGGATGCGGATGCCGATATGGTCGCACAATTCGGTGATCCAGTCGAATGGCAACGGGCGCAACGGCAGGATCGTCCTTTGTCCGGTCGGGAGGTCTGAATGCTGTTGGACAGTTACACGTCTTGAAGTGTTGGGATATCACCGCTTGTCCCAGAAAGATTTTGATCGCTTCAGGCCATTTTTCAACCTGCTCGACACGTTGCCAGTGACCAACGATTTGGTTGAGTATGCTGTCAATTTGCGCCGATCACGCAGCATGGGATTGGCGGACGCCATCATTGCGGCTACATGCCTGGTGCATCATCTGTCTCTCGTTAGCAACAATGTTCGTGATTTCAGTTGGATAAAAGGACTGAATATCATTGATCCACTCAATCCGCCACACTGAACGAAGCGGTGCAACCGTTGTTCCGGGAGCAAAAAAACATGTCCACCTTACCCACCATTCACATCATCGGGGCTGGCCTGGCCGGGTCCGAAGCGGCCTGGCAGTTGGCGCGCCGCCAGATTCCCGTCCGGCTCTATGAAATGCGCCCGGAGCGCACCACCCCCGCGCACCACACGGGGGATTGTGCCGAACTGGTCTGTTCCAACTCGCTGCGTTCGGACGATGCGAGCCGCAATGCGGTGGGTCTGTTGCATCAGGAGATGCGTCTGCTGGACAGTCTGATCATGCAGGCGGCGGCACACCATCGTCTGCCCGCCGGGGGTGCCCTGGCGGTGGACCGGGCAGGTTTTTCCGCCTGGATTACGGAAATTTTGACCCATCACCCTTTTATCACCTTCGTGCGTGCCGAATGGGCGCACCCCCCGGAGGAGGGGCTGACCCTGCTTGCCACCGGTCCGCTGACCTCGGCCCCGCTGGCAGACTGGCTGGCCGACCTGCTGGGGCCGCATTTGTCTTTTTTCGATGCCCTCGCCCCGATTGTCTCCCTGGAATCCATCGATTTTGCAAAATGTTGGAAGCAGTCCCGTTATGACAAGGGCGGGGATGATTATATCAATTGTCCCCTGGATCAGGAGCAGTATGAGACCTTTGTCGAGGGTTTGTTGACCGGTGCGCAGACACCGTTCAAGCCCTTTGAAAAAGAGATCTATTTTGAGGGGTGTTTGCCGATTGAGGTGATGGCCGCCCGGGGGCGGGAGACCTTGCGCTATGGTCCCATGAAGCCGGTCGGGTTGAACAATCCCCATCAGGGGGGCAAAACACCCCATGCGGTGGTGCAACTGCGGCAGGACAATCGGTTGGGTACCCTGTGGAACATGGTGGGTTTTCAAACCAAGCTGACCTGGCCCGCGCAGCAGGCCCTTTTTCGGACCATTCCCGGTCTGGAACAGGCGGAATTTATGCGTCTGGGCGCGATTCACCGCAATCTGTTCATCGACAGCCCGCGTCTGCTGGACACCCATTTGCGCCTGAAGAGCCATCCCGCGCTCTTTTTTGCCGGGCAGATGACCGGCGTGGAAGGGTATGTGGAATCGGCGGCCAGTGGTCTGTTGGCGGGTCTGTTTTTGGCGGAGTTGGCCCGCACGGGGCAGTTGTCGGCGGTACCCCCGCCCACCACCGCCCATGGCGCACTGCTGGCCCACGTCACCTCCGGTGCCCTCGGTCCCACCTTTCAACCGATGAATATTAATTTTGGTCTGTTTCCGGATCTGGCGCAACGCACCCGCAAAACAGACCGCAAGGCGGCCTTGAGCCAACGTGCAATAAACGATCTACAACAATGGATTGCATCAAGACCGCTTGACAATTTTCCTTTTGTGTAATAGAAGGATCCGCTGGTTGGACGGCAGAGGTCTCTTTTGTGGCAAACATCCGTTAATCACAAAAATGGATCGAAAATTGCTTAGGCCAAACCAATCGTGATGTATTGCGTTAATCTGATGAGTGTGAGTAACCAGAAATCATGTTTGTTTCCCGGAAAAACAGTCGATTCTCCCCGATCAGCAGAGGTCGTGCCATTCCGATGGAATCTCGTCCGCTCGTTGTGCGTTTGGCGCAGACCTTTCGTCTCCGTCGGGTGGTGTTTGTGCTGCTGGCCACGGTATTGTTGACGGTGATCGTGGCGCAACAGGCATCGGATGCCAATACCCGCCACAGTTACAGCGCGTCTGATTATTTGACGTGGCTGTTGCGGGGGGAAGGGGCGCATATCGACTTTCAGGGCGAGCGGCCTGTGCCCGGTTCGGCTTTGCTGGCCTCGTTGCCCAAAACGTTGGGCAAGGGCGAGGAGTCCGTGCTGTGGATGGATGTGGGCATGACGCGGGTCGTGATTGAACAGGTGGAGGAGGGGGATACGCTGTTCAGTGTGTTGCAGCGGCACGGTGTGGCGCGGAAGGTGGCTTTGTCTGCGGCCCATGTGGGACATGCCGTCGCCAAACGCCACGGGATGGGTGCTCTGACCCGCTCGTTTCAGTTGGGCAAATTGCTCAAATTGACCTTTGACCAGAACGGTCAGTTGGCCTCGCTCCGTTATCCCCTGGATGATGCCCGGACGTTGCGGGTGGCCCGGGGCGGCACGGGGGCTTTCTTCGCCGAGATAGAAAAAATGCCATTGGGTGCGGAGACCAAGGCCTCTGTCCAGTCCGAGACCAAGGCGTCTGAGCAGCCCGAGAGCAAGGCGTCTGAGCCGTCCGAGAGCACGGTGTCTGTGCCGCCCGAGAGCAAGGCGTCTGCCCGGTCGCTGGCCGGGGTGGCGCGCACGCTGCCCCAGGCCACGCCGTTGCATGTGCGGGATTTGTTCAGTGGTGCCGCCCGGCAGGAACACGATACGGTGCGTCCGGGGGATTTATTGACCACCTTGTTGGCCCGGCATGGGGTGAACCAGGCCACGGCCTATCAGGTGGCGGCGGGATCCCAATCGGTGTTCAATCTGGCCCGTTTGATCAAGCCGGGCCAGGATGTCCGTATCGCCCTGGACAAGGAGGGGCAACTGGTCGGGGTGGCCTATACCATGAACGCCGATTCCATGCTCTGGATCATGCGGCAGGGCAACGGTCCATCGTTCAAGCCCCATGTCCAGAAAAAACAGTTTGAGACCCGGTTGCGGCGGGTGGCGGGCACCATTGACGACGAGGGTTCCCTCTTTCTGGCGGGCAAAAATGCCGGGCTGTCGCACGGCATGGTGGGCAAGCTGGCCAATCTGTTTGAGTGGGATGTGGACTTTGCGCGGGATATTCATGCGGGCGATCAGTTCCGGGTTGTCTACGAGGCCAAGTATGATCAGGGCCGTCCCGTCCGGGACGGCGAGATTGTGGCGGCAGAATTTATCAATCAGGGTCGTGTCTTGCAGGTATTCCGCTATGTCGATCCGGCGGGCAATGTGGGCTACTATGATGCCAAGGGGCAGAGCATTCGCAAGATGTTCATTCGGGCACCGGTTGATTTTACCTATATTTCTTCTGTGTTTACCAAGCAACGGCTGCATCCCATTTTCGGGTTTACCCGGGCGCACAAGGGGGTGGACTATGCGGCTCCCCAGGGGACGCCGGTGCGGGCGGCGGGGGCGGGGCGGATCACCTTTATCGGTAACCGGGGCGATTATGGGCACTTTATCACCATTCGCCACAATGACACCTACAGCACGGCCTATGCCCATTTGAGCGCGTTCAGTCGCGGGTTGCGGGAGGGTTCGCAGGTCAAGCAGGGCGAGGTGATTGGTCGGGTGGGGGCCACGGGGGCCGCGACCGGGCCGCATCTTCATTATGAGGTGCGGGTCAACGAAGTACAGGTCAACCCGCTCTCCATTCAGCAGATCACGGCCAACCCGGTGTTGTCCAGACATGCGGAGGATTTTCGTCTGAAGACGGGTCGTTCCCTGGCCATGCTGCACACCGAAGAGGCTCCGGTGGCGGCTTTGCCCAGAGCCACGGCGGCGGCCAATTGATCTTGTGGACGATTCGTCTTTTGCAAGACTGGAGCGTGCCCTGGTTGCAACAACGGGGCATTGATACGCCGCGTCTGGACAGTGATCTGCTGCTGGCCGATGCGTTGGGTCTGGAGCGTCTGGGGCTGTTTCTGGATCCGAACCGGCCGGTGGTCGGGGCGGAGTTGGCCCTTTTCAAGCAGCATTTGCAACGTCGTGCCCGGCGTGAGCCGGTGGCCTATATCCTGGGTCAGCGCAGTTTTTGGCGACACGCTTTTGTCGTTACCCCTGCTGTCCTGGTGCCCCGCCCGGAGACCGAGTTGCTGGTCGAAGCGGTCCTGGAAGCCTTTCCACCGAATGAACAAACCGCTCCCCTGGACATGTTGGAACTGGGTATTGGCAGTGGTGCCGTGCTGGGTTCGCTGTTGGTGGAATATCCCACGGCCCTGGGGGTCGGGGTGGATGTTTCTGCGGCGGCTTTGGCGGTGGCCGAGCAGAATATTCGGCAACTGGGCTGTGGGGAGCGTGTCACGCTGTTGCAGGGCGATTGGGTGGAGCCTTTGCGCACGCCTGCCCAGGCGGCGCGGCGGTTTCAGATCATTGTCGCCAATCCCCCGTACATAGCCAGTGCCGAACTGGCGCAATTGGAACCGGAAGTGGCCGTCTGGGAACCGCGTCAAGCTTTGGACGGTGGTGTTGACGGTTTGACGGCGTTGCGCCAGATTGCGGGCGAAGTGGTGCCGTGGCTGGCACCGGGGGGGCTGGTGGCTTTGGAGATCGGGGCGACGCAGGGGGATGCGGTAGCCGAACTGTTGACTGCGGCGGGGTTGCGGGAGGTCACTTTGCGCCTGGATTATGGGCGGCGGCCACGGGTGGTCTGTGGGTACCGGGGGATGGCGTGAAGATCGTGGGCCTTCCCAGGAGCAAGTGCAGTAGGGAGATACCCAAGGGCAGGAACAGGGATTGTCAGTGTGCCGGTGCCGACGGGGGAGCAGGCGGCCGCCCAGGAGACGGGGCCAGTTGGCGCATCTCCTGGGCGGGGGGCTGCACAAACTGAACCGGTATGGGGAAGGCGCGCAGGAATCCAATGATCATGCCGACACTCGCCAGGATCATGGCACCCATCTTGACGACCATGCGCAGTTCCATCTCTTTCATGTCCCGCTTGAGATCGGCCTTGGTGGTCTCAATGTCCCGTTTGAGATTGGCTTCAATAGTGGCCATATCCCGCTTGAGTTCGGCCATATCTTGCTTGGTTGCCAGACGGTCTTCCACCAGAGAGACAAGGGCTTCTGCCTGGATGGCGGCTTGGGCTTCATCCACCCCCACACTGCGGAGTTTGCGCACATAATCATAAGTGTCAAACGCAATGGCTGTGCTCATGGTGACTGCCTTTTTCTGCGGGTTGGACCTGCATCAAACTATAGCGTACATCATCGCCTGTTGCCACTGGTTTCTTGGCATGTCATGCGGTAGCGGTTCTGAGCAGCGGGGATTGTCAGTGTGTTGGGGGTGCCGACGGAGGAGCAGGCGGCAGCACAGAAGACGGGGCCGGTTGGCGCATCTCCTGGGCGGGAGACTGCACAAACTGAACCGGTATGGGGAAGGCGCGCAGGAATCCAATGATCATGCCGACACTCGCCAGGATCATGGCACCCATCTTGACTACCATGCGCAGTTCCATCTCTTTCATGCCTCCCTTCAGGTTGGCTTCCATCATTGCCATGTCCTTGCGGAGGTTGGTTTCCAGTGTGGCGATGCGGACATGCGTTTCTGCCATGTCCCGCTTGAGATCGGCTTTGGTGGTCTCAATGTCCCGTTTGAGATTGGCTTCAATAGTGGCCATATCCCGCTTGAGTTCGTCCATGCGCCAATAAATCGAGGATCTTTTGTGCTGCCTGCATCCCGGACCATATGGCCCCCTCCAG
>JADFYM010000184.1 GCA_015233035.1 Magnetococcales bacterium | reverse complement strand
CCCTGGTCTTGGGCAAGCGCAAAGGCTTTCCGCAGACCGCCATGCCGCCGCACAGCCTGCCCTTGACGTTGATCGGGGCCGGGATGTTGTGGGTGGGTTGGTTTGGTTTTAACGCGGGCAGTGCGACAGCGGCCAATGGGGCAGCGGGCATGGCCATGCTGGTGACCCAGGTGGCGACCGCCATGGCCGCCCTCGCCTGGATGGGCGTGGAGTGGCTCACCCATGGCAAGCCGAGCGCGTTGGGTCTGGTGACAGGAGCCGTGGCCGGTTTGGTGGCCATCACCCCCGCCTCCGGTTTTGTGGGACCGATGGGTGCCATGGCTCTGGGAGCCATTGCCGGTGTGGTCTGCTTTTTCGGGGCCACCTCCTTCAAACGCATGATGGGCTATGACGATTCGCT
Organism: Magnetococcales bacterium; assembly: GCA_015233035.1. Classification (GTDB taxonomy): domain Bacteria; phylum Pseudomonadota; class Magnetococcia; order Magnetococcales; family Magnetaquicoccaceae; genus Magnetaquicoccus. The sequence continues at coordinate 8,243 of JADFYM010000184.1, read as the reverse complement.
CGACGCCTTCGGGGTGCATGGGATCGGCGGCATGGCGGGTGCCATCATGACCGGCGTTTTCGCCTCGCCTGCCCTGGGTGGGGTGGGCTTCTTCAAGGATTTGGACATGGCCGGGCAAGTCTGGGTGCAGGTGGTCAGTGTCTTCAGTACCGGCCTGTATTGTGCGGTGGTCTCCTGGATCCTGCTCAAAGTCATCGACGCCATCATGGGTCTGCGGGTGGATGAAGAGGCGGAAAGCACGGGTCTGGATATCGCCCTGCATGGCGAGCGCGGGTACAACGCCTGAATCACGGTTATGGAAAGCACAGTTCTGCTATCAATCGCAAACAAAACAAAGGAATTGTTATGAAAACAACACGTAAATGGTCTGGACTGGTGGGTATGCTCGGCTGGGTGGTGTGTGCGGGGTTGCCTGCGTCTGGCCTGACGGATGCGCCGCCGGAGGCCGCGCCCGAATCGCCCCACAGCTTCACGGCCAATGTGGGCGGGGTCAGCAACTATATCTTTCGTGGCTTGACGCAAACCTGGAACAAGCCCGCCATCCAGGGTGGCGTCGATTATGCCCATACCGATGGCTGGTATGCCGGTTTGTGGGCGTCCAGCATCAGCGACAAACAGTATGCGGGTGGGTGGGCAGAGACCGACTATTATGGGGGCTATAACGGCAAATTTAACGACGACTGGACCTGGACCCTGGGCCTGCTCGGCGTTTATTACCCGAGTGCCAATTATGATCGTTCCAAGCCAGCCGGTAACCATCAGTCGTATGACAATTTTGAAGTGAACGCCGGTGTGGGCTATAAATGGGTGAGTTTGAAACTGTCTGCATCACTGACCGATTATTTCGGGGCCAACACCAGTACCGGTTACAAAGGAGACACCAAAGGGACCACCTATCTGGACCTGAGTGCCAACGTGCCCTTGCCTGAGGAGACCTTCACCAAGGATGTGACGGTGCCCCTGCACATCGGCAGAACGCACTATACCTCAGACCTGGCCAGCAAGGCTCTGGCTGGCGGTACCGATCCCGATTATACCGACTATAAAGCAGGCCTCAGCAAGGCCTTCGATGGCGGGTGGAGTCTGGGCGTGGCGTATACGTATGCCGATAATGGTGCGGTGTACAGTCGTGTTTCTTCCGCCAAAAACGCTTCCGACATCCTTGATCTGGGGGGCGGCAACGTCGTTATTTCTCTGACCAAGACCTTTTGAGTTCTGGTCTCATCGTTTCGACCACCAGGGGCTTTGCCCCTGGACCCCACCGGGGGGGATAATCCCCCCCCCGGCCCCCTTTTCAGCGCATCCGTTCCCGCAGGCGGGGCAGCCACAACGTAAACAACAGCGAACCGAGCAAACAGAGACACCCATTCAACCGAAAAGCATTCATGGGTCCGATGACCGCACTCAAATAACCCGTCAACAGATGGCCCACCGGGGCCATGCCGGTAAAGGCCATGGCATAAAAGCTCATCACCCGCCCCCGTTTATCCTCATCGACGACCGTCTGGATAATGGTATTGCTGGCGGCAATCTGGACCATGATACCAAACCCGATGGCGACCAGGGTGACCACGGCCACCCCGCCGTCGGTGGCCTGCGGGAGAAGAACCAGCCCGGTTCCCGTGATGGCCGGTCCCAGGGCAATCCATTTGCCTAAGTTTACCCCATTTTTGCGTGAGGCGAGCAACAAGGCACCGCACAATGCACCACTCCCGGCTGAGGTGACCAGCCAGCCCAGAGTGGAAGCAGTGCCATGCAGAATACGGGTCGTCAGTTCCGGCAGCAGCACGACATAGGAGATGCCCGCCACCCCGGAAAGGGCGATCAGCGACAAAATGTTGCGTATGACGGCGTGTCCCAGGGCATAAGCGACACCTTCGCACAGACTGGCACGCACACTGCCCGGCTGGGTTTTGCGGATATGCGGTGGCAGGCGCATGGCCAGCAGGGCAGTCAGCACCGCCAGATAACTCAACCCATTGCTCAAAAAGCAGACACCAGGCGTCGTGGCGGTCAACAACAGACCCGCAATGGCAGGCCCCACCAGGCGGGCAGCGTTGAACAAAGAGGAATTCAAGGCGATGGCATTGCCCAGATCCGCCGGACGATCCACCATTTCGTGGATGAAGGTTTGCCGGGCGGTAATGTCGAAGGCATTCACAATACCCAGAAACAGGCTCAGAGGCCATATCTGCCAGACGGCAATGGTCCCCGACCACTCCAGCCAGGCCAGGAGAAAGGCCTGGGTCATGGCCAGGGTTTGGGTCAACAGAATGACGCGATGCCGGTTCCAGCGATCCATCCACACGCCAATAAAAGGGGAGAGAAACAGCGCGGGTATCTGGCCCAGAAACAAAACCAGGCCCAGTTGCAAGGATGACCCGGTCAACTGGAAAACCAGCCACGACAAAGCCACCTGCTGCATCCAGGTACCGATCAGGGAGACGCCGTGACCGAAAAAAAAGAGCCGAAAATTGCGATGCGCGAGGGAACGCAGGAGCGAGTGAGATGTCATCGGGTACCAGGTGGCCATCTTGCAAGTCATATTTTTGCGTGCGCAGTCCATACCGCCAACAGGGAGGGTTTCCATCTGCCTGTCAGTATGCGTATCATAGCCGCGTTTTTTATCAGAGGCGTCGGCGCACGGCAATGTTAAATGTCGCACAGCACCCACAGGCCGGGCACGTACCCATCGGATGCCAACCCACATACTGACATCAGGAAATGGACATGATCGATATTCATAGCAAACCGATTGCCGAACGTATCGACTGGCTGTTCGAGCTGGCGCATCATCACGGTGAAATTTTTCGTAGTCCAGAAGCGTGGATGGCGCGACGGCGTTATCTCGCCAAGCATCCTACCGCCATTGTCGTATTGAAATGTATGGACGGTCGGATCAATATTCCCGTTGCGACCAATACGCCCACCGGCATTCTGATGCCCTTCCGCAATCTGGGTGGCATGTTTGATCTGGGTTGGCCACACCTGGGCGAAGTGTTGGCCCATTATGTCTTGCGCATGACCGGTTCCGCCCGACGGGTACTGTTCCTGATCACCTATCACTGGTCGAAAAGCGACCCCAAACGCGGCTGTGCCGGCTTCAATTATGACACAGAGGCCGCCATGGCCCACACCCGCGAGATTCGTCGCCAAATAGAACATATTTTCGGCGGAGGACACAACACGGTTTATCCGCTGGTGTGCGGTTTCGAGACCGATGAAGATGCCCTGGTCATCCATGGAGCCAACGATGCCACGCTCGATCTGGCCACCTTTTCTGACCAGGATGCCGACACACTGGAACCCCGCTTGGCAGCCCTGCTGCCCGATATGCCGGGACAGATGCGGATCGACCTTGTGGCACTGCTGCGTGGCAACCTGGGACACATTGCGCTGGTGCGCGAACAGACCAGACAACACGAACGGTCGCTGGGTGTCGAACACCGCGAATGGGTGATCTGCCTGGGCCGTGGTTTCGACTTTTTGCACACCCCGAATCTGGCCCTCATCATTGGACCCTACAGCCCGGATCTCTCCGACCCGTTGCGCAGGGCCGCCGGTATTATCGAGCATAACATGCAGGCAGGCCGGGTTCCAGACGACGGTTTTCTGCTCCTGGCGTCCGTTCCCTACGACGAGATTGGGGTGGACCGGGCGCGGGCCGAGTTGAAAGCACGCTTTCTGGCCTCTTTCGCCGAAAAAGTCATTCGGGAAGAGTTCAGCACCCTGGCCAACAAGATGATCAAACGCATTGCCATACTCGATTGGAACTCGCGGAATCTCGAACGGATCGATGGCTGATGGCCAAAGGCCAATCGGCCAGAACAGGCGAAAAAAACAGATTCTCTTCAAACCGTAACCAGCGTGAGATACGTCATTTTTCAAACGTCATTCCCGCGCAGGCGGGAATCCAGGTGGTACCCGCGAAATCTGGATCCCCGCTTGCGCGGGGATGACGGAAACGACGCATTCCCAACCAGATTCTATTCAAGTGCAAAAAGGAGACCCGATGCGTTATCTTTTTATGCTTGGCCTGTTTGTTCTGACATGTTTCGCATCCCAGGGGCAGGCTGGAACACGGGTCGAGGTACCCGAACCGCTCCAGCCTTGGGTCGGCTGGGTTCTGCATGGCCATAAAGAGGCCCAATGTCCCATGGTCTACAACGATGCGGCCCAGCATATTTGCCAGTGGCCATCCCGGTTGACCCTGGTGTTGGACTCCTCCTCGGGCCGTTTTCAACAATCCTGGCAAGTGGCACAAGCCGCCTGGGTGCCCCTGCCGGGCAGCAGCGAGCGGTGGCCCGATGCCGTGCAGGTGGATGACAAACCGGCTGTGGTGATCGCCCACGGTCAAACGCCTGGGGTGTGGTTGGCCGTGGGCAACCATGCGGTGACCGGGGTGTTGCATTATCCGACCCTGCCCGATTTTCTGGATGTGCCACCCAATTCAGGTCTGGTGGCTCTCAGCGTGGCCGGGCGCAAGGTGCCGTTTGCGGTGCCGGATGCCCAGGGACGCTTGTGGTTGCACCCACCAACCACGGAAAAACCGGTCGAAGATCAACTGGACATGACGGTGCATCGTCTGATCCAGGATGGAGTGCCGCTGACCTTGGAAACCCGTCTGGAACTGCGCATTTCTGGCAAGAAACGAGAGATTTTGCTGGACCAACCCCTGGACGAAGGATGGATTCCCCTGCGTCTGGATGCCTCGTTGCCGGTGCAATGGGAAGCGGATGGCCGGTTGCGCGTTCATGCGCGTCCGGGTGTGTGGAAAGTGATATTGACGCAACGACAAGCGGGACCGGTGGCGCAACTCGGGCTGCCCAAGGAGCGGTCCTGGCCCTGGCCTGAGGAGGAGGTGTGGTCTTTTGCCGCCAATCCGCAGGTGCGGATGGTCTCGGTCACGGGGGTGGATGCCGTAGACCCGCAGCAGACGCAATTGCCCCAGGAGTGGCGGAATTATCCCGCCTTTCGCGTCCGGCCCGGCGAGCAGTTGCATCTGGTAGAGAAAAAAAGAGGCGATGTGGATCCCGTCCCCGACCGCTTGAGCCTTGCCCGTACCCTGTGGCTGGATTTTTCTGGTCAGGGCTGGACCATTCAGGATCATCTGCAAGGTTCCAGTGTGCGCGCCTGGCGTTTGGAGATGCCCCCCCCCATGGAACTGGGCCGGGTGGCCATTGACAATGACACCCAGTTGATCACTCATCTGCCCGACGCCACCCAGGGTGGTGTTGAAATTCGCAAGGGACAAGTGAATCTGGTCGCGGAAAGTCGCCTGCCCATGGCGGGGGGTGTGCTGCCCGCCACGGGTTGGAACCAGGATTTGCAAAAGGTATCCGCCACACTGCAATTGCCTCTGGGATGGCGTCTCCTGCATGCCACCGGTGCAGATACCGTACAAAATACGTGGATCGGTCGCTGGACCTTGTTGGACCTCTTTCTGGTGCTGGTGATTGCGCTCGCCGTCTCCCGCTTGTGGGGGCGTGGCTGGGGAGGGCTGGCCCTGCTGACGCTGGGATTGGCCTATCCAGAGGGGGCCTTTCTGGCTTGGTCCTTGCTCGCGGTTTTGGCGGGGTGTGCCTTGCAGCGGGTCGTGGTCGGCTCCGGTCTGCTGGCTCGGGGGGTCCGGTTGTGGCGAGGCGTGGCGGTACTGACGTTGGTGTTGCTGGCGTTGCCGTTTCTGGTGGAGCAGATCCGGCAAGGACTTTATCCGCAATTGGCCCTGCCACAGTATATTGTATCGACGGAAAATATGGCTCGAATGGATGCACCTGCGGCCTCGGCGGCAGCACCGACCCCGGCGAAAAATCTGCGCAGTCTCCCCAAAATGGCCAGCGCACCCCTCTCTGCCGCCCGACGCAAAGAGGAAATGCACGCCGAGGCGATGCCTCGCCCGGCCAAACTGGTGCAAATGGATCCCCAGGCACAAGTCCAAACCGGTCCTGGCGTCCCGCAATGGCAATGGCAGGCGGTTGCCATCCACTGGAACGGTCCGGTGGAGCAGGGTCAGGAGCTCCACCTCTATCTGTTGCCGCCTTGGGCCAACCAGCTCCTGACCGCGTTGCGGGTGGTGTTGCTGCTGATCCTGTTGGGACGGGTGGCGGAGTTTAACCGGTTGGGACCTCTGGTGACTGGCCGGCAGGCACCAGGGATCTTGGCAGTGCTGATTCTGCTGACCGGCTTGGGTCTGTCTTGTCTGCCTGGCGATGCGGCAGCCGACACGCCGACGACAGAACTCCTGGAAACATTGAAAGAGCGACTGCTGGAACCACCAACCTGTCTGCCCGCCTGTGCCGATTTGGCCCGCCTGCGTCTGGAGGCGGACTCGGAACGGGTGCGCCTCCATCTGGAGGTCCATGCTCTGCAAGAAACCGCCATTCCCTTGCCGGGCAATGCGGCGCACTGGCTGCCCCAGGAGGTGATTCTGGATGGCAAACCGGCCTCTCATTTGCGGCGTATCGACCAACCGGAAACACCTGGCACACTTTGGTTGTGGATTCCATCCGGCATCCATACCGTCCTGCTGGAAGGGGTCTTGCCCGCCCAGGAGATGGTACAAATCCCGCTGCCCATGCCGCCCCGCTGGGCCGTGGCGGACTCCAAAATATGGCAAGTGGAAGGGATGCATGACAATGGCGTGACCGATACCTCCTTGCAACTGCGCCGCATTCAGGCCAAGGCCCCGGCGGACGGCACCGACAGTGTGGATGCGCCCGCTGCCGTCTTGCCCCCCTTTCTGGAGGTGGAGCGACGCTTGATTCTGGGTTTGACCTGGGAGATCGAAACCCACATCCATCGGGTAACCCAGCCCGGCAGTGCCGTGCAGGTGGAATTTCCTCTCCTGCCGGGCGAGTCGATCACGACGGCTGATGTGCGGGTGGTCAATGGCACCGCGCAGGCGCATCTGGAGCCGGAACAGATGGATCTGCACTGGCATTCCACCCTGAAGGTGACCGAAGCCATTCATCTGCAAGCCCCGAAGGTCGATACATGGAACGAGGTGTGGCGGTTGCAGGTCTCCCCGATCTGGCATGTCACCCTGGAGGGGGTGCCGGTCTTGCGTCATCTGGATGACCAGGGGTTGCATCAACCCGAATGGCGTCCCTGGGCCGGGGAACAGGTCGTGATCCACATTTCGCGCCCCCAGGGGGTCGATGGTCCCAGCTTGACCCTGGAAAAATCCGAGATGCAGGTCACGCCTGGGGAGCGGTCGGCGGATGTCAGCCTGACGTTGCATCTGCGCAGCAGTCGTGGTGGCCAGCATATCCTGCGGTTGCCCGAGAAGGCCGTGCTCCTGACAACCCGCATTGGCGATCAGGAGCTTGCTCTGCGTCAGGAGGGACGCCAACTCGTGCTGCCCATCACGCCGGGTTGGCAGGAGATTCATCTGCTCTGGCGGCAACCGGATGGTCTGGGGCAAGTGTATGCCACCCCGCAACTGGATTTGGGCATCAGCGGGGTGAATGGGATACTGCAACTCCATATACCGCCCCAGCGTTGGATCCTGTGGACCTGGGGACCGGCCATGGGACCGGCGGTCCTCTATTGGGGCACTCTGCTGTTGATTTTGCTGGTGGCCATCGGCCTGGGGCGAGTTGCCTGGCTGCCTGTGCGCACCTACCAGTGGGTCTTGTTGGGGGTGGGGTTGAGTACGGTGGATATGGTGGCCGCCGTCACACTGGTGTCCTGGTTTTTATTCCTGGGCTGGCGGGGGATCCATGCCGAGCTTGCCAGTCGGTGGCGGTTCAATACGCGCCAGGTTGTGGGGGTGTTATGGACTCTGGCTGCTCTGCTCGCCCTGGGGCAGATTTTGCAGCATGGCTTGTTGGGCTATCCAGACATGCAGATTGCGGGCAATCAATCCAGCCAGACGCTGTTGCAATGGTTCCAGGATCGGACCGGTACAGAACCGCCTGTGGGTCATCTCCTGTCGCTGCCGATCATCGCCTATCGTCTGCTTATGTTGGTATGGTCCCTGTGGTTGGCAACGGCCCTGTTGGGTTGGATCCGCTGGGGGTGGTCCTGTTTTGTCACGGGGGGTGTGTGGCAGCACAAGCAGCCTGCGTCGTCACCGCCGCCGCCGCCGCCGCCGCCTGGAAAAAATGAATCTTAAGCGGGTCCAGGGGGATCATCCCCCTGGTGGGGTCCCTACCCTATGCACACATCTTTTTGGATGCGAGTTTCCAGCCTTCCAGGAGCAGCTCGAATTTTATCAGACCTCGCAACATGGTAATTGGTCC
>JADFYM010000183.1 GCA_015233035.1 Magnetococcales bacterium | reverse complement strand
GGATCCAGACAAGGCATCCTCAGTTACCCCACAAGATACGCACTTTTTCGCAAATTGGCAAAAGGTTCTTTTCGCGCTCTGTTTCAGACGGAAAAAATCTGCTAATCTTTAGACAGAGGTGAATCAGACCAGACACCCCCCCTCCCAAGTCAGGGGGTCACCCTGAGTTCTACCGCCATCCACTTTCATTTAGGGAAAGGAACCATCATGGCACTGGACAGCAATAAAGCCAAAGCCCTGGACGCCGCCATCGCCCAGATTGAACGACAATGTGGCAAAGGTGCCATCATGCGCATGACCCTGGACGCTGTCCAGGTAGTCCCGGTGATTTCCACCGGCTCGCTGGGGGTGGACATGGCCCTGGGTATCGGCGGCCTGCCCCGGGGACGGGTGGTGGAAATTTTTGGCCCGGAATCCTCCGGCAAGACCACACTGGCCCTGCATGTCGCTGCCGAGGCCCAACGACTTGGTGGGGTGGCTGCCTTTGTCGATGCCGAACATGCCATGGATCCCACCTATGCCCGCCATCTGGGGGTGGATGTCGACCAGTTGCTCGTCTCCCAACCGGATACCGGCGAGCAGGCCCTGGAAATTGTCGACATGCTGGTCCGTTCCGGGGCGGTGGACCTGGTGGTGGTGGACTCGGTGGCCGCGCTGACCCCCAAGGCCGAAATCGAGGGCGACATGGGCGACTCCCACGTCGGCCTGCACGCCCGGCTCATGTCGCAGGCCTTGCGCAAGTTGACCGGTTCCATTTCCCGTTCCAATGCCATTGTTCTCTTCATCAACCAGATTCGCATGAAAATTGGCGTCATGTTTGGCAGCCCGGAGACCACCACCGGCGGCAACGCCCTCAAGTTTTATGCCTCCATTCGTCTGGACATTCGCCGCATCGGCACCCTCAAGGACAAGGAGGAGTTTGTCGGCAGTCGCACCAAGGTCAAGGTGGTCAAGAACAAGATGGCCCCCCCTTTCCGCAGTGCCGAGTTTGATATTGACTATGGCACCGGCATTTCCCTGGCCGGGGAGGTGCTGGATCTGGCCGTCGAAGCCAAACTGGTGGAAAAATCGGGTGCCTGGTATGCCCGAGGGGGCGAGCGCATCGGCCAGGGGCGGGAAAATGCCAAAAAATTTCTCATGGAAAATCCCGCCATGCTCTGTGAACTGGAAGATCAACTGCGCGTCCACGCCGGACTGGCCCCCAAAAATCGGGTGCTGGATAACGGTGCGCCCTCGATCTCCTTCACCACCGCCGTCGCCAAAGGGGGCAAGGGCAGTGGCAAGGGGTACAAGCGATCCGGTGCCGATCAGGAAATAGAGAGTGACGACGTGGGAGTGGATGGTCTGCCATGACGACGGCGGAGGCCGGTCATATTGAAGAGACACCGATCCGGTTGGAACTGGAAAGCCGCTATCTGGCTTACGCCCTTTCCACCATCATCAGCCGTTCTCTGCCCGATGTGCGCGATGGCCTGAAACCGGTCCATCGCCGCATTCTGTTTGCCATGCGCGGTCTGCACCTGGATCCCGGCACCGCGTTCAAAAAATCGGCGCGGGTCGTCGGCGATGTCATCGGTAAATATCATCCGCATGGGGACCAGGCCTCCTATGACGCCATGGTCCGTCTGGCCCAGGGGTTTGCCGTCCGCTATCCCCTGGTGGACGGCCAGGGCAATTTTGGCAACGTGGATGGCGACAGTGCGGCGGCCATGCGCTATACCGAAGCCCGTCTCACGCGGGTGGCCAGCGCGTTGCTGGAAAATCTGGACCAGGATACCGTCGATTTTACCGACACCTATGACGGCTCCTCCCGCGAGCCGGTGGTCCTGCCAGCCCGTTTTCCCAATCTGCTGGCCAATGGTTCCACCGGGATTGCCGTCGGCATGTCGACGGCCATTCCCCCGCACAATGTGGGGGAAATTCTGGAGGCCTGCCTGCTCCTGATCCGCAACCCGCAGGCGACCATCCCGGAACTGATGGCCGTCTTGCCGGGACCGGATTTTCCGACCGGCGGGGTGCTGGTGGCCAGTCTGGCGGAACGTCTGGAGGTCTATCACAGCGGCAGAGGCAGTCTGCGCCTGCGCAGTCGTTGGCAGAAAGAGGAGATTCCCTACGAAAAGGGTGGCACACGAGGGGCCTGGCGACTGGTGATCCGTGAAATTCCCTACCAGGTGCCCAAATCCCGTTTGATCGAACGGATTGCCCAGTTGATTGTCTCGCGCCAGTGTCCTTTTCTGGCGGATGTGCGGGACGAGTCCGACACCGAGATCCGCATTGTCCTGGAACCGCAATCCAGCCGTCTGGATCCGGAACTGATCATGGCCTATCTCTTCAAAAACACCGATCTGGAAGTGCGGGTTCCGATCAATCTCAACGTCATCACGGCGGACGCCCGGCCCCAGGTGTTGGACCTGAAGGGGCTGTTGCGGGCCTGGCTGGAGCACCGTTTTACGGTCTGGACCCGGCGCAGTCGTCATGAACTGGCGGGGATCGGGGCGCGCCTGCACCTGTTGGCGGCCTATCGGATCGTCCATCTCAATATTGACGAGGTGATTGCCATCATCAAGGAGCACGACGAACCGGCTCCAGTCTTGATGGCCCGTTTTGCCCTGGATCAGGAGCAGGCGGAGGCGGTCTTGAATCTGCGCCTGCGCGCCTTGCGCCGCCTGGAAGAGATGCACATTCGCAAGGAGATGGAAGAAAAAGAGGCCCGTGCCGAGCAGTTGCGCGCCCTGCTGGCCGACGAACACCTGTTGTGGAGGGCCATTGCGACCGAGTTGCAGCAGACCCAGGCGGAATTTGCCGACCCCCGGCGCACCGAGTTGGCCGACCCGCCCCAGGAGCGGACTTTGAAGCCGGAGGATATCACGCTGCGGGAACCCTTGACCCTCATTTTGTCCGTCAAGGGCTGGGTCAAGACCATTCGGGGCTATGAGGAGCCGGATATCAGCAAGATACGGTTCAAGGGGGAGGATCGCCTGTTGCAGACGGTCAAGGCGTTCACCAACGATACGCTCTCTTTTGTCTCCCAATCCGGCAAGCTGTTTTCCATCCTGGCGGACCGTCTGCCGGCGGGCAAGGGTTTTGGCGAGCCATTGACCGTGCTGTTTGACATTGAAGGACCGGATCCCATTGTCTGGGCCATGGCGGTGGAGGGGCAGCGGGAATATTTTATCACCACCCGTCTCAGCCAAGGTTTTCGCATTCGGGGTGCCGATCTGGTCTCCAACTATCGGGCTGGCAAGCAGGTGGTTCAATTCAAGCCGGGAGACCAGTTGTTGCACATCCAACCGGTCCAGGGGCAGGCGGTGGCGGTCCTCACACAGCGCATGTTGCTGGTCTGTAACCTGACCGAATTTCCGGTCCTGCCACGGGGCAAGGGAGTGCGTATTCAGCGGCTGACCAAGGATGAGTCGCTGGTGGATTTGATCACCTTTGTCCCGGAGAAGGGTATTGTGTTGGATTCCGGCAAACGGCAGAAGGCCTTGACCGATCTCACCGCGTGGCGGGGGGCGCGGGCCAGTCGGGGTGCGCTGCTGCCCTATGGCTTTTTGAGCGGAGCCACCTTTGTCGGCCATGTCGCCGCCACCGTCCTCTTCCAGGAAGGGACACCGCAGGCGGTGACCGGGGAGTTGCCGTTGGAGGAGATGGAGTGAGGGGGAAAAAGTGCTATGGGAGTGCTGGAGGGAATGGTTCCTCCTAATCCGTGTTGGAAAAGCTGAAGAGAGCAACTGGCCATGAGCGAATAACCGAAGGTGGATTATGATCACCCCATGAACGAGATTGCCCGGTTTAATGACCGCTTCTCGACGGGGTAGAATGCCTGGGGTGATCGAAATCCCGATTGATCGGTCTCAGGTGGTGCAAATATGAGTCAGAACACAACACGGTGGCAGATATTGTTTGAGACAATCCGTGTCTAATGGGGTAAGTGATGGGTATTTTTGTCAACCTGAATATTTTCCCGGAACGAATCAACCCGGAAGCCTGGCGATCGGCCTATCTGGAGTCCCTGAGGCTGTTGCAGGCATGGCCTGCGAAGATCCTGGGGTTGCGCAAGGAAACGGTCGGTAGCCACGAGCGTTTGACCTACTCAAGCAACTTCGAGCATCATCCAGACGAATGGGAGAAACGTCATTGGAAGGTGGAGGGGGATCAAGAGAGCTGTCAGTTTGGGGAAACTTTTGAACTCTACGGTGACCTCAACCGTTACAGCAGACCGGCGGAAGTGATCGAACGGGATCAAGACCCCCTGTTGACCAATTTGGAAACCCGGTGTGGTGCGGGCCGTACCATCTTTGATGCCAAGACTCAAGGATTGCCCTATCATTATGCCGTACTTGCCGTGGCCATGCTGATGGAAGATGCTTTTCCCCAGGCGGCGTTGGCCAGTGGTGACATTACCCTGGCTCAGGCCATCAGGGCGCAACAAACCATCCGGGAGGTATTGGGCAAGGAGGTGGCACTGCCTATTGCTGTAGATGGAGAGCGTCTTCTACAGGAATATACCCGGCAGGTGGGGATGGAAAATGGCCTGCAACGGTTTCTCAACTGCTATCAGGGTAAGAGCGAGGGTGCCCTGCGGATTGCGGCAGATTGCGTTGACCCCTCCTTGCTGCATCGGTGTTACGCCATCCATCTAACCCAACGCCCCGAACCGGAGACGTTGGGGTTTCGGAGGTTCTGCCAATCATGGATGAACGCCACGGCGGACGTGTCGGCCTTGATTGACATGGCCAGTCTGCATGAGGCCGGTCCGCAGGTAGATCCTGTAAAACTTTCGGCAGCTCTGGTGGGAACCTGGCTGACCGTACCACCGGGAATCTTCGCTTTTTTTCCACATCCAGATGAAAACAAGGTCGAATCACCAACCATCGACGACTGGCTACAAGACAGCATGATACGTATGGCTGGCCTGCAGGGTATTAACACTCGCGCACATGTCGGCGTGGAGGCGTTGCTGGCCGAATTTCAGAAACTCTTTCCCGCACAGTTCGAGGAAATCCGCAAAACGGTCATCCAGGAACATGGTAAACTCCTGGATAAATTGAAGCAGCTTGACCAACAGAGTGCCGATTTGGTGCAAGGAACAATGGATGGTCAAACTCCAGACAAACAGCCATCTTTCAATTTTAATGACCTGCGCAACATAGAGTCTTCTGCATCTCTGTCAGATGAGGTGGCCAATGTCTTGGATGGATTGGCACAAGCCTTACGTACAGGCATTCGTCGCATGCAAGAATCCGCTCCTGAAATGGCCACTCATGGCCCGGAACAGATCCGTGCATATATCTACCGAGTGTCCCAGCAAAGGCACATAGCTCTGACCGAGAGGGGGTGGCGGTGGATTGACCAGGAAACCGATGCCAATATATTGCTGATAGTATTGTTTTTGATCTCCATCCAAGACAACAGCATGACCTTTACTGATCTTCGAGAGATCCTGCTGGAATGCCCTGTGGTTTTGGCAGCAGTGCGTGATCGGATGGCCAAAAATTGGACATGATGTGAGGAGATGATGACTGCCGAGCAAGAGGTAATCGAACACAAAACTGGATAATGAGGCACGGACGAGGCGTTTGTCAAGCTTATGACTTTGAGCGGTGCTGCCTAAAAAACGCAGCCCTCGGTACCCAGAGATGCCAACATTATGATGTGCCCCTTCATGCTGCCTTCAATTGGAACATGTCCCGCTGATAAGCCTCGTCCGGTGTCTGGACTGCCCAGGCGGGAAAACAATCTGATCGGGCGGATTCCCCGCCAAGGGAACGGCACACAACACCGCCGCAACCCGATTCTGTGCATCATTCTTGCATACACCCCTCTGCGTTCCTTTCTCTTTTTTCAGCAAGGTGATGGATGGGTAGTCGTTGGTTGGCCCCTCTGCCGTGGTTGTCCAAACGAACGGCACTTGGTTTGGCGGTGTTGTTGGCCCTGCCAACAGCGGCATCTGCCTTTTCGTTGGGAGAAATCCGGGTACACAGTCCGTTCGGTACCCCTTTCCAGGCGGAAATTCCCTTGGTCCTGCACCCCGATGAGACCGCCAAAGGGGTGGAAACCACCGTGGCCGATGGGGAAGCCTACCAACTCTTGAACCTGCCCCGCGATGCCATGGTCACCCAGTTGCACGTCACTCTGGAAGGCAAAGGCACCAATCGGCGCATCATCCTGCACAGCGATACCCCACTGCGGACCCCCTTTTTCAACCTCCTGCTGAAAACTGCCGTGGGCGTCGGCTCCCACTATCGCAATTATCCAGTTTTTCTGGACATATCCCGGACAGACAACAGCCCGCCCCAGACCACAGCCAGTCGGCAAACCTATGGCCCAATACGCAATGGGGAAAACCTGGCCAGTATTGCCAGAAAGCTGCGCACCGCCGATGTCTCCGTCTCACGGATGATGGTCGCCCTCTGGTCGGTCAATAAAAATCATCCGGGTTTCAACAATATGAATGCCCTGGCAACGGGCATGACACTCAATCTGCCGACGCCGGAGGAGATCTCCCGGCTGTCTGCCGCCGAAGTGATCCAGGTATTGGCCGAGCAACGACAGTCGCTGCCCAAGACGGCCCCCCCCCAGAAAAAGGGTGCCATTGCGCGCCAAGCCAACCCGGAACAGACCCCCACAACCGCCCCAACGACGACTGAAAAAGTTTTGCCTCCGTCTTCCGAACAACCGGACCAGGGCGCACCCCCCCCGGCCGCCCCGGTGCCTGCACCCCCAAACCTGGTGGAAGAGAACCAGCGATTGACCGCCAGTGTCAATAAAGCATGGGAACAGGTGGGATTGTTGTCCAACAAAGTGGCGGAAGTGGAACAGCGTGCACTGCAAAATGCAACGGCAGTGGCGGCTTTGCAAACCCAGTTGACCGAGACCCAGGCCCGCCTGCAGGTCGCAGAGCAAAAGTGGGCGACACGCCCCGTGGTCGCCCCATCGCCCCCGCCCGCCGCGCCTGCGCCGCCACATCCCGTGCCAGCGGCTGAACCGGTGCCCACTGAGTTGCTCTGGGCAGGATACGCCGGGGCGGGCTTGTTGGGCTTTGTCGCGGCCATCGTGCTGGCCTGGTCCAGGCGAAAAAAAGCGGTCCCGGTCCCAGATCAATCCACCCAGACGACGGCTCCCAGCACACCGCCTGACCCAGGCGACCCAGCGAACGGGGCAGAAACCATGCCAGACCCGCCCCATAACGAACCCGTACTGTCCATGGCAGAGCCTGTCATACCGGACAAAAGGGATACTCTCGCCACCCCGGCCTGGTTGACACCTGTACCGGACAAGAGGGATACTCCCGCCACTCCGGCATGGTTGGCACCGGAAGCGCAAAATGTCGCATCACTGCTGGCTCCCATGGATCAAGACGGTGCACAACCCGTTGTGCTGGCCGATGAGATTGGCACCGAACTGGCTGGTAGTGAAGATGAAGAGTCCATCTTCAAGGATCTGTTCGCATCGCCCGCCCCTCGGGCGGGGGCGGAGCAGACTGCTCGCCCCGTCACCCGTGCGGACGAACAAAGGACCAGTTCGGTCAGCAAACCCGGCGAAGAACCATTGGCCATGATTGAATTCAACCGGGTTGCCCCCAAGGCGATGGTCCCGCAAACCGTTGCGGCCCCTGCCCCTCAAATGGTCCAGCCATCGACCGACCGGATGGGTGACAGGGTGCTGGAGTGGGTAGTGGATAAAAAATAAGGCCTTGATCAGGAGGGATCGGGGGCAAAGCCCCTGGTGGCCGCAACGATGATCAGGACCAAAAACAAGGAGGCCTGTTGGTGCCGAGTGGCGACTCTTTCCTGGCAAGGTGTGATCCACGCACCAAGTTGATCGTTCTGTTTGTGTTCATGCCCCTGTTTTTGACCCAGCCGGTTGCGGTCTGGGGTTGGGGAATGGCAGTCCTGCTGGTGGTTTGGCTGCTGCAATCTGGCCCGAAGGTGTTTCTGCTCTCCCTGTTGCGGCAATTGTGGCGTTTGCGCTGGCTTTTTATCTCGCTTTTGCTCCTGCATGGTCTCCTGACCCCTGGGCGACCGGTCTGGAACGGGTGGACCATGCTGACCTGGGAGGGTTTGCGCGAAGGGATGCAACAGACCCTGCGGCTGGTCATGCTGGTCTCCCTCGCGTGGACCCTGGTGCGTACCACCACCCCATTGCAATGGGTCGTCGGCCTCTATCGCCTGCTGGGTGGTCTGGAACGGTTGGGTCTGCCGGTCAAACAGTGGTTTTCCATCGTCGCCTTTGCCCTGGGCCGCATCCCCTGTCTGATCCAGGAGGCGCGCCGGGTGGGAGAAGACCTGGATTTGCGCCTCGCCCGCACCACACCCACCCGGTGGCAAACCCGGTTGCAACGCACGGCCTGTGGCGGAGAGGCACTGCTGTTCCGCTTGCTGGCCATGGCCCATGGCCAGGAAGAGTCGCTGACCGTGCGCGGAATGGCGCAAGGATTGCCTTTTGTTACGTTACAGAGTACCCCATTGGGTTGGCGGGATCTGGTCCTGTTGGCCCTGCCAACAGCCCTTTTTTTGGCCATGACCCTTTTTTGACTGCGCACACTCTTCGTGGAGTAGCCGACTGGATTGGCACGGTCGGCGTTACCAGTGGGGGCTTCGCCCCCAGCCCCACCAGGGGCTTTGCCCCTGGACCCCACCGGGGGGGATAATCCCCCCCGGTCCCCCTTGATAATGATTAAAAAAAAGGGTGGA
>JADFYM010000182.1 GCA_015233035.1 Magnetococcales bacterium | reverse complement strand
GAAAAAGAGAGATCGCAGACTCAAGACCTTGTCCCATGGCCAGCCCTCCGAGAAAAATTAACGTGAGCAGGCAGCGTATCATGTCCTTGTGGACGGGTCACTGATTTTCACTTCTGTCCACTACCCTCTCTTTCTGATTGCGTTCCAGATTGGCACGACGCAACGCACGCACTTCCTGGTAGTCCTCGGAGAAAATACCGGTTGGCCACCAATCCACCTCGCCATTGCGCGCAATATGAATGCGCTGGACACGACTGAACCCTTCTGCACAATCCTCGACCCAATACAAGGCCACCAGTTCGGGATCGGCCTTTCCTTCCGCAATGCGACGACGGATGCGCAACAAGAGATTTTCAGAATGAGTCTCTACCAACACCTGTCCCTGGCCGAGTTTTGCCGTTTCTAAAAACAGATCGCCCAGCGCGGCATGGGCGGCGGCGTGCAAGCTGCTCTCCGGTTCTTCCACCAGGTCAAAAAACGGTCCGGCCAATCCGGTCTGGTGGGCCAACTGCAACACCACTATTGGCAAAAGTTGCTGCATTCCTTGTCCTGCGTTGGTCATGTTGATTGTTATCCCCCCTTTGCGGAGGATACATTCCACCATGAACCCAGAAAAATCCAGCGCAAAACGCCAACCGTCCAAGTGAGTTGCAAACCAATCCCCAACCCGGCGGAGCAATTCCGTATCACGGGCCAACCAATTGATAAAACCCTCTCCATCGAACGCCAGAGGGGTGGGCTGTTTGGGTTTGTAGGCCAGTGCAATCGGGGCGCGCACGGGGCCAAGATGGGTCAGACCATCCTCAAAGCGGGCGATTCCTGATCGCCAATAGTCAATCTGGTGCCGCAATTCCTCTGGGGAGGATTCCGACATCCAGGCATGGGGCCATAATCCCCTGGCGGGAACCCATTCCAATGCGGCAGACACCGATCCTCTTTCCCTGTCTGGAATGAACTGCCACTCCCAATGCTTGTCGTCCACATTGAGTTGCGCACGTGACAGCACGGAACGGTCAAAAGATACGCCCAGGATATGTTGTACCTCAGTCTTCAGATCAAACTGTTTGCCATTATGGTCGAGTGCCAGATTAAAGGCAACATGGCTACTTGGTAACCGTCCATGGACCAGATCCAAAAACTCCGTACCGTAAGAAAGGCCATCGACATCCAGGGGGAATTCTTCCCCGCGCAACCGATCCGATGCAGCCCGCAGCAGCAAGCGCACCAACCGCAACAAAGCCGACTTGCCGCTGTTGTTCTTGCCAAAAAACAGCGTCAACGGGCGCAGTTCGACCGAGACGGGATCCCGAAACGCCTTGTATTGCGCACAACCGAATGAACGAATCTGCATTATTCCTCTCCTCTTCATCCCCACATCGCCCATCCCCTTGCCGCAGCAACGATGGTATAGTAACTTCCGATATATTCCAACAGAAACCGTTGTGTCTGACAAGGGAACCCGGCCAGCATGTCTTTCATCTCCCTGCAATTTCTTGGTTATTTGGTGACAGGTCTCGCGGCGGGGGTGCTCGCCGGGTTGTTTGGGATTGGCGGTGGACTGGTGATCGTGCCGGCGTTGCTGTTTTTGTTTCATCTGGATGGCATCAATCCGGTCATCTCCATGCAGTTGGCCGCCGGAACCTCCCTGGCCACCATCATTTTTACCAGCCTGTCCGCCACCTGGAACCACCATCAGCGGCACAGCGTCTACTGGCCCCTGGTCTATCGCTACGCGCCCGGCATGGTGTTGGGGGTCTGGTTGGGGGCGCAACTGGCCGCCCTGCTGGCGAGCGATTTTTTGCAAGTCCTGTTCGGCCTGTTTGAAATCGCCATCGGTCTGCGCATGATGCGCGGCGACGCGCCCGCCCGTACCGCCTCGGACGACGCGGCGGAAAAACCGGTCCCCGCCCCGCAACGACCCTTCGTCGTCACCGGCGTCGCCCTGCTGACGGGTACCTTGAGTGCCCTGTTCGGGATCGGCGGTGGCACCCTGCTGGTCCCGGCCCTGACCTTGATTTCCAAACTGACCATCCATCAGGCGATTGGCACCTCATCGGCGATTGGTACCGTCCTGGCCCTGGTGGGCACCTCCGGGATGATTCAATCGGGATGGGACAACAGTGCCCTGCCGCCCGATACCCTGGGCTTCGTGGTGCCGTTGGCTGGCCTGGGGGTTGTTATTGGCACCTTGATCACCGCGCCCATTGGCGTCAAACTGGCCCATGGCACCGACCCGAATCTGCTCAAGAAGGGCTTTGGCGGTCTGCTGCTGCTGGTGGGTATCCGATTGCTCTGGCCATGAACCGTGAGGAAATGTTGGCATGTTTATTGACCGTGCGCAGGTGCTGGAGACGATTGACGCCGGGTTTGGGGGCAGGCCTGTGCTCGTCGTGGGCGACCTCATGCTGGATCGCTATCTGTGGGGCGAGGTGTCGCGCATCTCTCCCGAGGCCCCCGTGCCGATTGTGCGTCTGACCCAGGAGACGGAAAACGGCGGCGGAGCCGCCAATGTGGCCCTCAATCTGGCCAGCCTGGGCCTGCATCCCACCCTGGTGGGTTGGATCGGTGCCGATGCCGAAGGTGTGCGTCTGGGCGCGCTCCTGCAACGGGCGGGGGTCGATATCCAGGCCATCCATACCGTGCCGGATCGTCCCACCATTACCAAGACGCGCATCATCGGCGGGCATCAGCAAATGTTGCGGCTGGATCGGGAAGAGGCCCGTCCTTTGTCTGCCGACACCCTGGCCGCCTGCCTGGAACAGGCACAACGGTGCCTGACCCAGGAACCCAGGCCGCAGGCGGTGTTGCTGTCCGACTATGGCAAGGGGGTGTTGACCGAAACCATCTGCCAGGCCCTGATCCAGGTGGCGCGGGCCGCCGGGATTCCGGTGCTGGTCGATCCCAAGGGGATGGATTATCGCAAATATCGGGGGGCGACCGCCATCACGCCGAACCGGCGCGAATTGACCGAAGCGGTCGCCGCCGAAGAGCGGGAGATGATTCCCGGGGACGATCTCAACCGCTTGTTGGCCGCCGGGGAGCGACTGCGGGCCGCGTTGGCTGTTGATTTGTTTGCCGTCACCTTGAGCGACCAGGGGATTGCCTTGCTGGAGGCCAACCAACCGGCGCGCCGCATTCCCGCCATGGCGCGCGAGGTGTATGATGTGTCGGGGGCCGGAGATACGGTCATTGGCACACTGGCCGCCGGGTTGGCGGCCCAGTTGGAGCCGATGGATGCCCTCCATCTGGCCAACCTGGCGGCGGGTGTGGTGGTGGCCAAGGTGGGTACCACGCCGATCACCCGGGTCGAGTTGCTCGCGGCCCTCTCCAAGGAGGAGATCTGGGATCAATCGGATAAAATCAGCAGCCTGGAGGCGGCCCAACTCAAGGTGGTCCAGTGGCGGCAGCGGGGGGACCGCATCGTCTTTACCAACGGTTGTTTCGATCTGCTCCATGCCGGTCATGTCACCTATCTGGAAAAGGCACGGCAGTTGGGCAAGCGGCTGGTGGTGGGGTTGAATACAGATCGTTCGGTCCGTGCCCTGAAGGGTTCGGCACGGCCAATCATTCACGAGGCGGATCGGGCGCGGGTGTTGGCGGCCATGGCCTCGGTGGATCTGGTCATTCTGTTTGACGAGGAGACCCCCCTGGCTTTGATTCGCGCCCTGAAGCCGGATGTTTTGGCCAAGGGGGCGGATTATAGTGCCAATCAGGTGGTGGGTGCCAGGGAGGTCAAGGCGTGGGGGGGGCGCGTCGTCCTGGTGCCGTTGGTCGAGGGGCGCAGTTCCAGTCGCATTCTGGAACAGATAAAAGGCAACGAGGGCTTTTGAACGCATTCCATTACACATATCTCACAGAGTCGTTAATATTTGCAGGGGTCCAGGGGGATTATCCCCCTGGTGGGGTCCAGGGGCAACGCCCCTGGCGGGGTTCGGGGCGGAGCCCCGTATCGGGACATCACAAGGCTACGAAGCAAAAAAGATGTAGTAGCAACATCTTGTTGACTCCGTCACCAGGGGCTTGTTTTCCGGGGCTTCGCCCCGGACCCCACCAGGGGCTTCGCCCCTGGACCCCACCGGGGGAGATAATCTCCCCCGGACCCCCATGAATAGTAACAACTTTTTGCGATGTGTATAATGGGATGCTTTTGAACGAGCCGGAATCAACCAACAAGGAGATTTTTCCATGTACATCGTCACAGGCGGCGCGGGCTTTATCGGCTCCAACATTGTTGCCGGTCTGAACAAGCAGGGCAAAACCGATATTCTGGTGGTGGACAATCTGACTCGGGGCGATAAATTCTTGAATTTACGCGACCTGCACATTGCCGACTTCATGGACAAAACCGAATTTCGTGACCGCTTGCGTCAGGGCACCTTTCCCAAGGGGACGCTGACGGCCATTTTTCATCAGGGGGCCTGTTCGGACACCATGGAATATGACGGTCGCTACATGATGGACAATAACTTCACCTATTCCAAGGAGATGTTGCGTCTGGCCCTCGAGACGGGCACGCCGTTCATCTATGCCTCCAGTGCCGCTGTCTATGGCGCGAGTACCACCTTTGTCGAAGATCCCCGCCACGAACAACCCCTGAATGTGTACGGTTATTCCAAGCTGCTGTTTGACCGGCATGTGGCACAGATGCGGGCCCGGATACACAGTACGGTGGTGGGTCTGCGTTATTTCAATGTCTATGGCCCACGGGAACACCACAAGGGGCGCATGGCCTCCATGGTGCATCAACTCCATCAGCAACTGCTCACCACTCAAGTGGCCAATTTGTTTGAAGGGTCAGGTGGTTACGGTCCTGGGGAACAGCGGCGGGATTTTATTGCGGTCGGCGATGTAGTGGCGGTCAACCTGTTTTTGGCCCAGCAGGAGGGGATTTCGGGCGTTTGCAATGTGGGTACCGGGAGCAGTCGCAGCTTCAACGACATTGCCCGTCATCTCATCGAACGGCTGGGCTTTGGTGAAATTTGCTACAAGCCCATGCCGGCAACCCTGGCCAGCAAATACCAGAATTTTACCGAGGCCAATGTGGACCGCTTGCGCAAGCTGGGCTTCAAACAACCCTTCACCGCCCTGGAAGCGGGGATCGATGCTTTGTTGCACGAGGCCGGCACGGGCGGAAAAACCGGGGGAGGATGAGGAGAGATGCCCCCTCCTGAGGATATACTGGTCATCGGTCCCGCCTGGGTGGGCGACATGGTGATGGCACAGGCCCTTTTTTTGCTGCTGAAACAACGTCACCCGGAGCGGGCCATCGATGTGGTGGCACCCGGTTGGAGCCAGCCGCTGCTGCGCCGGATGCCGGAGGTGCGGGATACCTTCTGTCTGGATGTGGGACATGGCCAACTGGGGTTGCGCCAGCGGTGGCATCTGGGGCAGCGGTTGCGAGGGCAGTATGGCCAGGCCATCGTCCTGCCCAACAGTTTCAAGTCTGCGCTGGTGCCCTTTCATGCCGATATTGCGGTGCGTACCGGATTTTTGGGCGAATGGCGGTGGGGGCTGCTCAATGATGTGCGTCATTTAGACAAAAAATCCCTGCCGCGTACCGTGGACCGTTTTGTTGCCCTGGGTCTGACGCGCCGGGAGTCGTTGCCAGCCACCTTGCCGCTGCCTGTGCTCGCCGCGCCCCGGGCGCAAGCCATGGCCGCAGTTGGCCAGTGGCTGGATCTCCGGGAGGGGGTTCCTGTGGTGGTGTTGTGTCCGGGGGCGGAGTATGGACCGGCCAAACGCTGGCCCGCCGACCGGTTTGCCGGATTGGCGACGGCTCTGCTCGCACGGGGTTGGCGTGTGGTTGTGTGCGGTTCCGCCAAGGAACGAGAACTGGGGGCACAGATTGCGACCGCCGCCGGTCCGGGCTGTCTCAATCTGGCGGGGCAGACCACCCTGAATCAGGTGGTGGATCTGCTCTCGCTGGCGCACTGTGTCGTCAGCAACGATTCGGGGTTGATGCACGTGGCGGCGGCTTTGGGGCGACCGGTGATCGCCCTGTTTGGCTCGTCCGATCCGCATCATACCCCGCCGCTGGGTGGGCAGACCCAGGTGATCACTCTGGGGTTGCCGTGCGCGCCCTGTTTTCGGCGGGAGTGTCCGGAAAAACATCTCCGCTGTTTGACCGGGATTACGGTGGAAAGCGTGTTGGCACAAGTGGCGGGGGGGGCGTGGGGATGAAATCGTTTGCCGGGAGGTTGGTCGTGACCCTTGCTGGGGGGGCGGAGAACCGCCCCACCCAGACCCCCCCACCCTTTTTTTTTAATCATGATTGCGGGGGTCCGGGGGGGATCATCCCCCCCGGTGGGGTCCAGGGGCAACGCCCCTGGGAGTGGCCACAATGATCCCGTTGACACTGCGCCACAAGCTCGAATGGCTGGTGTTGCGCGGGGGCATGGCCTGGCTGCAACGGGGCGACATGGCTGCCGCCTATGCCCGCGTCCACCGGCTGGCTTGGCCATTGCGGCAGATTTTGCGCTCCGAGTGGGCCTGGGCCAATACCAATATCCAGTGGGTTTATGGCCCCAACATTACCGACCAACAACGTCAGCGTCTGGCGGCCCTGGCTTTTGAAAATATTTTATGCAGCCATGTGGATGGTCTGCGCCCGGATCCCTTCCAATGGGCGAAGGAAGACCCGGAACAGTCGTTTCAGCCGTTGCAGCAGGCTTTGCAACGCGGCCAGGGGGTGATTGTCTGTGGCATTCATCTGGGTTCGTGGGAAGTGGGTTTGAAGCTGTTTGCCGACATGGGTTTTCCCATCCATGTGGTCTATCGGCACGCCAACAATCCACTGAGCGAACAGGCCTTCATGGCGGTGCGGGCCCGCTATGGGGTGCAGTGGATTCGTCGGCATGATTTGCGCCAGATGATGCGGGTGTTGCAGCAGCGGGAAATATTGGTCCTGATGACCGACATCAACCAGCGTCAGGGGGGGATTGTGGCCCCTTTTCTCGGTATTCCGGCCCAGTGTCCGGTGGGAGCTGCCCGGCTGGCCAAACGGTTTCAATCGCCGGTGGTGCCGATGGTGTGTCTGCGGGAATCGCCTGGACGGGTGGTGGTGCGCTGTGCGCCGTGCATCGAACCGGCGGCAGACGAAGAAGAGGTGGCTCTGACCACGCGGATCAATCAGAGTTTCGAGGCGTGGATTCACACCTATGCCGAGCAGTACAACTGGCTTCATGCCCGTTGGCGTTCTCGCCCGGATGGCAGTGTGTGGCGGGCCAGGACACCTTTGGAGGTATTGCAGGCGGCGCGGATTGCCCCCCATGCCCATTTGTCGGAGCGGGTGCAGCGGTTGTTGGGATGACCCTCCAGGATCCCCTAAAAAAAATTATTAAAAAAAAAGGGTGGGGGGGTCTGGGTGGGGCGGTTCTCCGCCCCCCCAGCAAGAGGCCGCACAAGGGGCCGAACAAGGAGTGCAACCCGGCATGAACCAAACCGTCTTACTGATCAAAACCTCCTCTCTGGGTGATCTCCTGCATCTTTTGCCTGCCCTGAGTGATGCGCAGCAGCAGCGGCCCGAGTTGACCTTTCATTGGGTGGTGGAGGAGTCATTTGCCGAGGTGGCGACCTGGCATTCCAGCGTCACCCAGGTGATACCGGTGGCCTTGCGTCGCTGGCGCAAGCAGCCCAAATCGGCCCTTCATTCTGGGGAGGTGCCGCACTTCTGGCACACTCTGCGCGCCACCACTTACAGCCAGATCATCGATGCCCAGGGCTTGTGCAAAAGTGCCTGTCTGGCCTGGTTGGCGCAGGGTCGGCGGTTTGGGTTTGACCGGCATTCGGCGCGGGAGCCTTGGGCGGCCTGGCTCTATCAGGAGCCGTTGGCCATCGACCGGCAGCAACATGCCCTGGTGCGTTTGCGCCAACTGTTGGCCACCGCCTTGCGCTATCCGCTGCCCCAGTCGCCGCCTGATTATGGGCTGGCCACCCGTTTTCCGCGCCAACCGACGGCGGACTATGACTGGATATTTCTCTCCGGCACCACCTGGTCGAGCAAACAGTGGCCGGAGAGTCATTGGTTGGACCTGGCCCGTTTGTGTGCCGCGCAGGGTCGGGTGTTGCTGCCCTGGGGGACGGTCGCCGAACGGGCGCGGGTCGAACGCATTGCCCAGGTGGCACCGGGGCGGCTGATCGTTGCTCCCAAAAGTACCCTGACCCAGTTGGCGGGCTGGCTGGCGGCGGCCAAGGCGGTGGTGGCTGTGGATACGGGACCGGGTCATCTGGCAGCGGCGGTGGGGACGCCGGTGGTGGGCGTGTATGGCCCCACCAATCCGCAACGGACCGGCACGGTTGGCCCGCATCAATATCTCTTGCAGGGGGACTGTCCGCAGATGCCCTGTCTCAAGCGGGTCTGTCCCCTGGCAGAACCACCGCCCTGTTGGTCTGCCATTCCCCCGGAGCGGGTGTGGCAGGTGTTGCGGACCATGGCGGGTTGACGTGATGCATATCACAACACGATATCGTGTGAATCCAATGGGTAATCCCCCGGCTCTGCCGGGGGACCGGAGCAGTTTGACATTTCAGGGAGTATGCCTACTGGAGCAACCAACCTAATCTGACGGGTACGCTTCATCCTGCGCCTGTTTCGTCATGCCCGCGAAGGCGGGCATCCAGGGAGGCCGATGGTCAAGGCCATACCTGTCATTTTAGCTTTGTCTGCCCAGTAGTGGTTCAACCGACCTGATTTGACGGGTAAAGTTTTATGGGGTCCAGGGGAGATTATACTGCGCACGGTCACAATTGACGAGTATCGTCATTCCCGCGCAGGCGGGAATCCAGGAGTGGGTATTGGGG
>JADFYM010000181.1 GCA_015233035.1 Magnetococcales bacterium | reverse complement strand
CGAATTAAAAAACAACACAGTAGCCACAGGGTGGTGGTTCCAACTCCAGGGGCTCTTTTTTCCGGGGCTTCGCCCCGGACCCCACCAGGGGCGTTGCCCCTGGACCCCACCGGGGGAGATAATCTCCCCCGGACCCCCATGAATAATAACAACTTTTTGCGATATGTATAACGGGATGACCTATGCTGTCCCATCGCGGATGCTCCTCTACGACACACGCAGGGACCTCCCCGCGACCGTCTGATCGTTTGGGTTCAAAATTTTTTTCCACCAGGGTTGCATCCATCCGCCATTCCAACATACAATAAACTATTTCGGCGTGCCATTCCGGTTTGCGGGGGTGCGCAGGTGTTTCATCGTTAACAGCAATGAGGTGTTCATGAAACTCGGTATCAATGGCATGGGCCGCATCGGAAAAATTTCCCTTTGGCACCATTTGGCGAAAAAAACCTTTTCCGAAGTGGTGGTCAATGTGGGTCGTCCTGTGGGAAAAAGCCTGACAGATCTCGCCCATGCGGTGGAGAATGACAGCACTTACGGCCGCTTGTCCAACTTTTTGCACGGTTACCACGGTCAGCGGGTGATCGAAGAGTTGGACGAGGCAACGGGGCGCATGGTGATTGACGGCACCCCGGTCCGCTTTTTGCGCAGCCATCGCAATCCACGCGAGATTGGTTGGCGGGAGCATGGGGTGCGCCTGGTGGTGGACTGCACCGGCATGTTTACCGATCCCACCGCCTCGGCGGATGCGGCGAACGGTGCCCTGCGCGGACACCTGGAGGCCGGGGCCGAAAAAGTGATCCTCTCGGCACCCTTCAAGATCAAGACCAGCGGTATCGCCATGCCCGATTATGCCGTGACAACGGTGATGGGCATCAACGACGAAGATTATATTCCCAGTCGCCATAACGTGATCTCCGCCGCCTCCTGCACCACCACCTGCCTGGCCTACATGATCAAACCCCTGCTGGAACGCTATGGGGCGGAGCGGATTCTCTCGACCTCCATGGTGACGGTCCACGCGGCGACTGGCAGCCAACTGGTGCTGGACGCGCTGCCGACCGCCAACGCCACCGACCTGCGCAAAAATCGCAGCGTGATGAACAACCTGATTCTCACCACCACCGGTGCCGCCAAGGCGTTGCGCCTCGTGTTGCCGGAGATGGCGCAGATCGGCATGATGGCGGAGTCGGTGCGGGTGCCCACCACGACCGGTTCGTTGGTCATTCTGACCTTGAATTTACAGTCGAATATTCGGGACAATCCCATCAACCGGGACGATATCAACGATATTTACCGGACGGCGGCCGAGGGGGCCTATCAGGGGTATCTGATCTACAGTCCTGAGCAAAATTGCTCGGCGGACATTATCGGCTTTCCCCTGGCGGCGACCATCATCGAAGGGACGGAGACCCATACCCGAACCGCCAATACGCGCTTCAACCTGGATCACATTCCCAACCTGCCGCCGGCGGTACGGGATGCCATGGCCTCCCACACCCTGGAAGTGCCCGTCACCCAGGCCGTCGTGTATGGCTGGTATGATAATGAAATGGGCAGTTATGCCAACATGTTGAGCAGACTGACTGTCCATATTGCGGACAAAATTTTGTGATGAGATGACCATGGCTTCTACGACATTGGCGTGTCCTGTCCGCCTGGCTGGCGGCGTATCGGCAAGACCCGGTTGGGTGTGGTGCCGCTGGCTGGTGCTGCTGGTCGGGGTGTTCGGCCTGGGCCTTTCCTCGGCCTGGGCGGGGGGAATACGCATCGATATCACCAAGGGGGGGTTGACCCCGTTGCCGATTGCCGTGCCCTCGTTTGTCAATCTGGGCGCGGATGGCCAGATTGTGGCTTCGGGCACGATGGGGGGGCAACTCTCGGAGGTGGTCACGGCGGATCTGGAACGCTCCGGCCTGTTCCGTCCCATCAATCGCAGTGCCTTTTTGCAGATGCCGGATACTTTGTGGCGTACCGGTCCGCAATACAAAGAGTGGCGTGTGATCGGTGCGGAGGCCGTTGTTTCGGGGGCGACGCGCCAGGAAGGCGACCAGGTCATCGTCGATTTTTTTCTCTACGATGTCTTCCAGGGCACCCTGATCGGCAAAGGCAAGCGGTTTACCGCCTCTTCACGCAACTGGCGACATGTGGCGCACCGGGTGGCGGATGAGATCTATACCCGTCTGACCGGCGAGACAGGCTATTTTACCTCCCGCATCGCGTTTGTGGCCCAAAAGGGGGGGAGCAAGCTGCTGGCCATGATGGACCAGGATGGAGCCAATCGGGTCGACCTGACCCATGGCGAAAATCTGGTGTTGACACCGCGTTTTTCGCCGGACGGGGATAATCTTTTTTATATCTCCTATGAGACCGGTGGGACGCGCATCTTTCGTCTGGATCTGATCGGTGGTGGTCACACCCTGCAAGGCGATTATCCGGGTCTCAACAGCGCGCCCTCCTGGTCGCCTGATGGTCGGCGCATGGCCCTGACCCTGAGCAAGGATGGCAACCCGGAGATCTACAGCAAGGAGTTGGGCAGCGGTCAGTTGTCCCGTCTGACCAACACCACCTCGATCAACACCTCGCCCTCCTGGTCGCCCGATGGGCAGAAGATTGTCTTCAACTCCGACCGGGCGGGGTCACCCCAATTGTATATCATGAGTTCCGGTGGCGGTGAGCCGCAGCGGATCACTTTTGATGGCAAGTATAACAGCTCGCCCTCCTGGTCACCCCGGGGCGATTTGATTGCCTTTGTGCATGGTGGCGGGGGGCGGTTTCGGATTGCTGTCATCAGTCCGGACGGCAAAAACATGCGGGTCTTGACCGATTCCTGGATGGATGAGTCTCCCACCTGGTCGCCCAATGGACGGGTCATCCTCTTTTCCCGTCAGGAGGGGAGTCGTTCACAGCTTTACAGCATAGATTTAACAGGCTACAATGAGAGACTGGTGCCTGTGGGAGGCGATTCGGGAGGGTCTGATCCCTCATGGTCGCCCTTGATTCGATGAAGTATCCATGGGTTGGTGTTCTAATTCCTATTTTCAAGCGAGGTTTTCTATGAAGCGTTTTGGATGGTTGGTGGTTGCTCTGGTTTCTCTGGGTTTGTTGTCCGGGTGCGGTTCCACACCCAAGACGGGCGTGGAAGGGGATCAGGCTGGCCTGGAAGCGGGCAAAGATGGCAAGGGTTTGGGTCGCGTGGGGGGTAACTCTTCCAACCTGAATGATCCTTCCCGGCAGGGTGCCGGTTCGTATCACTATGATGTCAATGTCGAGCCGGAGCATCGGGTCTATTTTGAGTACAACTCGGCTTTGATCAACGACAGAGCGGCGCAGGTTCTGGCCCATAATGCGGGTTGGATTCTGGCCCATGGTCCCAAGGGGACGCTCACCATTGAGGGTCACTGCGACGAGCGTGGCACGCGGGAATACAACCTGGCCTTGGGTCAGCAGCGGGCCGATGCCGTGGTTCATTTTCTGGTTGCCCAGGGCTTGCCAGCCAACCGTCTGAAAGCGGTTTCCTATGGCAAAGAGCGGCCGTTGGTGCCGTCGCATGACGAAGCCGCCTGGAGCAAGAACCGTCGCGGCGAAATTGTGTTGCGTTAGGTTGATCTGCGAGGCCGGAGAGCGATAAAACACCATGAAAGCCAGGGCAATGACCAGTCGTATACCTGTCATGCAACGCTTGGGTCGCCGTTGTGTCGGGACGGTGTTGCCCTGGCTGCTGGTCTTGTCGCTCGCCGGTTGTGCGGGTGACCAGACGGCAGCTCCTGTTCGCCAAGCCGATGGTCAGTCGCCGCCGCAGCGACCGTTGGCCGAGTGGGAAAAGCCGATGCAAGACATCGACCAGAAAGTGGAACAGGCCGAACGGAACAATCGGGCGGTGTTGGCGGAGTTGCAGCGGAAGTTGGCGGCCCAGGAGGCGGAGATGCGCCAACTGCGCGGCAATCTGGAGGTTGTGCAGCACGAGAACAAAGATCTGAAGGACCAGGTGAAGGAAAAGGCGGTGGCCGAGAGTGACATGGATCGGCCCGCGTTTGCCCAGGTTGAGCAGGCGGTGCCGGTGGCACCGAATCAACCGGGTGGCGCAGGAGCGGGGCTGCCGCCACCGACGGCTGGTGGTGTGGCCAAGCCTGGGCTGCCTCTGCCGCCAGCGGGGACACCGACCACGGCGACCCATACCGGGCAGTCCATTCCGTTGCCCGGAGCGCAACCGACGGCACAACCGCCTGGGCAACCGATAGCGCAACCGGTGGCACAACCGGCGGCGCAACCGGTGGCACAACCGGCGGCGCAACCGGTGGCGGGCAAATCTGTCACACCGGTTGCTTCCCTGCCAGCGGGGACGGCCCCGTCCGGCAAGCCGGGTGCGGCTGCGCCAGCCGCCACTCCGCAACAGATGTATGATGCCGCCTTTTTATTGTTGAAGGGGGGGCAATACAATGCCTCGCGGGAGGGGTTTGAAAAATTTCTCGAAAAATATCCAGAAGATACCTTGGCTGACCATGCCCAATACTGGATCGGCGAGTTGTATTCTGTGCAGAAGCAGTATCGCGAGGCGTTGGTGGCCTTCAATCAGGTGTTGACCCGCTGGCCGACGAGTGCCAAGGTGCCACCCAGTTTGTTGAAGATTGGGTTTGCTTTCTACGAGTTGGGTGATATGGCCAATGCGCGTGCCAGTCTGACCAAACTGGTCAATGATTATCCTGACTCGTCGGCGGTGGCGATGGCCCGGCAACGCTTGCAGGATATTGCCCAGAAGGAGAAGGAATCCGGGAAGGGTGTGGCTGCGCCGGTGAGTGGTGGCAAGGCCGCCGATGTCACCAAGCCCGACCCGCCCGGCAGCACGCGGGTGAAGCGGTTGGCGGGAGATTAGGGATGTTGGCAGGGCAGTCGCGTGCCAAGGCGGTGGTTTTGCTTTCCGGTGGGATGGATTCGGCGGTTTGTTTGCACAGTGCGCAGGCGCAGGGGTTTGCTGTGTACGCGCTCAGTTTCCGTTATGGCCAACGGCATGGTTTGGAGTTGCGATCGGCTGAGGCCATGGCCCGTGCTTTGGCGGTGGAGGGCCATCTCTTCTTTGACTTGTCTGTCGAGGCGTTTGGCGGTTCTGCCCTGACTGATGCCATTCCGGTGCCCAAGGGAGGGACCGGGGATGGCATTCCCGTCACTTATGTGCCTGCCCGTAATACCGTATTTTTATCATTGGCTTTGGCCTGGGCCGAGACATTGGGGGCGCATGATCTGTTTATCGGCGTCAATGCGGTGGATTTTTCCGGTTATCCCGATTGTCGGCCAGCGTTTATTGCGGCCTTTGAGCGTTTGGCCAATGTGGCCACACGGGAGGGGGTGGAGCAGCGTCCATACCGTATTCATGCGCCGTTGCTGCATCTTTCCAAGGCGGAGATCATTCGGCAGGGGGTGGCGTTGGGGGTGGATTTCAGTCACACGCTCTCTTGTTATGATCCAGACGGGCAGGGTCGGGCGTGTGGGGCGTGTGATGCGTGTCGATTGCGTTTGGCCGGGTTTGCTGCTGAGGGGTTGGCGGATCCGGCGGTTTATCGTTAGCATCCCGCCCCCCCCCAGCAAGGGATATTCAGGCCGTGTCTTCTCTCGTCAACTCTTTTCGACGCCAGGCGGGCCCCTTGTTGCCAGACCAGTGCCGCATCGTGGTGGCGGTTTCCGGTGGGGCGGATTCGATGGGGTTGTTGCACCTGCTGGTAGCCAGTGGCTTGCGCCCGTCTGCCTCCTTGTTGGTGGCCCATTTTGACCATGGCTTGCGGGTCGATTCGGCGGACGATGCCCGTTTTGTGGTGGCCGAGGCCAACCGGTTGGGCCTTGCCTGCGTGGTGGGGCACTGGGAGGAGGGGCGCACCACGTCGCATGGTGGGTTGGCGGCGCGGGCGCGGGCGGCGCGGTATCATTTTTTATGGGAGTGTGCCCAGCGATTTGGGGCGACGCGGGTGGTCACCGGTCACCATCGGGATGATCAGGCGGAGACCTTTCTGGAACGGTTGTTGCGTGGCAGTGGGGTGCATGGGCTGAGTGCCATGGCGACCGCCCGTCCGTTGGTTGCTTCTGTTGAACTGGTGCGGCCGTTGCTGGGTTTTTCCCGGGCAGAGATTCAGGCTTGGTTGGTGGCGGGTGGTCTCTCCTGGCGGGAGGATGCCAGCAATCAAAAGCTGACGGCGCGGCGCAACCGGATCCGGCATCAAGGCCTGCCTTGTTTGCAAACGATGGCGGATGCGGGTCTTTCCGCGCGGTTGGCCGCCACCGCCGAGCGCATGGCCCAGGCGGATGCGGCCCTGGAGTGGATGCTGGAGCGGTTGTGGCCGGAGTGGGATCCTTGCCGGCTGGAGTCGGGCGGTCTGTCGCTGGCGGCGGCGGCGTTATTGTCTGCCCCGGACGAGTTGTTGTGCCGTTGTCTGCACCGGTGTCATCGACAGTGGCATGGTCAAGGGCAACCACCGGGGGCGCGGGCGGTGGCGGGCTTTGTCCGTTTGTTGCGCAGTCGGCGGCGGCAGTGGTTTATGGTCGTGCAGGGGTTGGCGGTGCAGCGGCGGCAGGAGCGTGTGTTGTTTCACCCGCTGGTGGGTGTTGCGGCCAGGGGTTTGGGAAAGGGGGGGTGGAGCGGATAAAACGGTCCAAACCGGGTTGTACAGAAGGAAACCATTGAACTTTTTTGGCTATATACCTATCCTAGCCTGTCATAGTGAACACTTGCCGGGACACAGGTGGTGTCTGGGAGGACGTTTTTGAACGGGTTCTATAAAAATCTTTCGATGTGGATGGTGGTCGGTCTGCTGTTGGTCATGTTGTTCAACCTGTTCAATCAGCCGACCGGGCGTGATCGTCACATTCCTTTCTCTGATTTTCTCTATCAGTTGGATCTGGGCCATGTGACCGATGTCACCATCCAGGGACGGGTGTTGAGCGGTGTCTTGGCCGATGGCAACAACTTTTCCACCTATACGCCGGAAGATCCGGATCTGGTGCGGATGCTGCGGGAGAAGAAGGTCAACATTACGGCCCGGCCACCGGAAGAGACGCCGTTATTGTTGACGGTGCTGATCTCCTGGTTTCCGATGTTGTTGTTGATCGGGGTGTGGATCTTTTTCATGCGCCAGATGCAAGGGGGGGGTGGACGGGGGGCCATGTCCTTTGGCAAATCGAAGGCGCGGGTGCTCTCCGAGCAGCAAAGCAAGGTGACGTTTGCCGATGTGGCGGGCATCGACGAAGCCAAGGAAGAGTTGCAGGAAATTATTGAATTTTTGAAAAATCCGCCCAAATTTCAGCGGTTGGGTGGCAAGATTCCCAAGGGGGTGTTGTTGATCGGTCCGCCAGGGACGGGCAAGACACTGTTGGCGCGGGCGATTGCCGGCGAGGCCAATGTGCCCTTTTTCAATCTGTCCGGGTCCGATTTTGTGGAAATGTTTGTCGGGGTCGGGGCGGCGCGGGTGCGGGACATGTTTGAGCAGGGCAAGAAGAATGCCCCGTGCATTATTTTTATCGATGAAATTGACGCCGTGGGTCGGCACCGGGGGGCCGGTCTGGGGGGCGGCCATGACGAGCGGGAGCAGACGCTCAACCAGTTGCTGGTGGAGATGGATGGGTTTGAGTCCAACGAGGGGGTGATTCTGGTTGCGGCCACCAATCGTCCCGATGTGCTGGATCCGGCCTTGTTGCGTCCCGGTCGGTTTGACCGGCAGGTGGCGGTACCCAATCCCGACATTCGGGGGCGGACGCAAATTTTGCTGGTCCACATGGCCAAGCTGCCGTTGGCGGAGAGTGTGGATGCCGAGGTGATTGCCCGTGGTACACCGGGTTTTTCCGGGGCGGATTTGGCCAATCTGGTCAACGAGGCGGCCCTGGGGGCGGCCCGTGACGAAAAACAGGTGGTCGACATGACCGATTTTGAGACGGCCAAGGACAAGGTGATGATGGGCAAACCGCGCAAGTCGGCGGTCATCTCCGAGTTGGAACGGCGCACGACGGCCTATCATGAGGCGGGTCATGCCATTGTGGCCAGTGTCATTCCGGGTACGGATCCGGTCCACAAGGTGACCATCATTCCCCGGGGGCGGGCATTGGGTTTGACCATGCAGTTGCCCACGGAGGACCGTCATACTTATTCCAAGCAGCAATTGGATGACAATATTGCGATTTTGATGGGTGGACGGCTGGCGGAAGAGATGGTGCTGGGACAGATGACCACCGGGGCGGGCAATGACATCAAGCGGGCGACGGATATTGCCTACAACATGGTCTGTCACTATGGGATGAGCAAGCGTCTCGGTCCGTTGACTTATGGCTATAAAGAGGAAGAAATTTTTCTGGGCCGGGAGATCACCCAGCACAAGAGCGTCTCCGAAGAGACCACGCGCACGATTGATCAGGAAATACGCAGTATCATTGAGACCAATCACGAGCGGGCCCAGCAGATTTTGACGGACAAGATGGCTGTCCTGCATCTGATGGCAGAGGCCTTGCTGGATCGGGAGACGCTGGATGCCGATGAGGTGTTGCGCCTGGTGCAGGGTATGTCGTTGGCCGAGGCCCTCAATCCGAAGGTGGAGCCGGAGGTGGCCAAACCGGATGCCGATCCGGCCCGGAAGGAGGGGCCAAAGGATCCCGGCGCGCCAATTTTTTCTGGATCATATTTTCCGCGCAAACCGGGTGATGGGCCTTCCGGGAATGCGGCGGACTGATGACCGTTTGTTGTTTGTTGGAACCGGGTGTTGACCCTTTCTGGGGGGGCGGAGAACCGCCCCACCCAGACCCCCCCACCCTTTTTTTTTAATCATGAT
>JADFYM010000180.1 GCA_015233035.1 Magnetococcales bacterium | reverse complement strand
TCCAGTCAGACCCCTGGATTCCCGCCTTCGCGGGAATGACGAGCGAAGTTTGTGTCACACCCATTCCCGTCATGCCCGCGAAGGCGGGCATCCAGGAGAGTTCGTGGACGAAACGATGATCAAGGCCCCCGTGCAGCAGTGCCGGGGACCAGAAAACACTTCATTCTAATTCAAAAATGGCTCTTGGCCAGGAAAAACGGGCAGGAATGGTGAAATAAACGGATTGACCGGGATTCGGTCAAGCGGGCATCGGGGTAAAGCGGCAGGCAGGTACTGTGGGCAGGCGTTGGCAGGCAGCGAGGTTAAACCCGGTGATCTCCCAACCTGACCGGAGATCACCGGATTGTTTATCTGGACATCTGCGCGGGGGAGCCCCCTGTCAGCTTGCGGTTGAACCCGAGGTTGAACTCGTGGTGGACAACAGAGAGAGCAGGCTGTCAGACAGGGTTGCCGCAGGACTGTTCCACTGATTGCCGCCATTGCTCATCGAACTGCTGGAACCACCGCCGCCATGATGGTGATGGCGGTGGGGTTTCGACATGATCCCTTCCATGCCGCTGACAAAATCGGCTTTGGACACACTGCCCGTATTGTTGGGGTCCAGTTTGCTCCAAATGGCGTCCGCCGTCGCGTTCGGATTCGTACTGGTCGCTGATGAGTTGGTTCCCGATGCCGTTTGCACGCTTTGGAAGGCGGCCTCAAACTGGGCCTTGGTGATGCTGCCCGTATTGCCGGTATCGATTTGCTGGAATATCTGGGTCCATTGATTGCTGGCACTGCTCAAGGTGCTGGCAAAATGTTGCGAGACAAGGCTCTTCATCCCACTGACAAAATCCGACTGGGAGAGACTGCCCGTATTGTTGGGATCCAGCTTGTTCCAGATGGCATCCGCCGTGGCCGTCGCGCCTGCACCCGATACGCCAGGCAGAGCGGGCAGATTCTGGAATGCCGCCTCAAACTGAGATTGGGTGATACTGCCCGTATTGTTGGTATCGATTTGCTGGAACAACTGCGTCAACAACTGGCTTGGAGAAGCTTTTTTGCTGGCTCCAGAGACCGCTTGTGGCTGATAGCCACCCAAACTTGAGACCAAGGTCATTTCAATACTCCTTACTGCCCCGGCAAAAGGGTCCACACCCAGAAAACACCCATCACCTCCCCCCTCGGGGGAGCCAGGGGCAACGCCCCTGGTGACCGAAACCATGATAAAAGCCAGCGTGTCACGAAAAGAATCCCCATTCTTCCCATCGCAGGACGTACACCCAACGTCCTGGGCGGATTATCAATTATCCACAGGGTAAATTCAATCAAAAAACGGGTATAAAAATGTAAAGAAATGCAAGGGCAAGCAGGCACTCTTGCCCAAAAAACGCCAAACAATGGCAGCCATTTACACAACAGGCCGCACTGTTCCAAACCTGGCAAAACGAATTGTTGCGGAATGCAACAGGATATATCAACTTATGCGGCGAAGGGGCCTTGATCATCGTTTCGTCCATTCCAGTCAGAACCCTGGATTCCCGCCTTCGCGGGAATGACGAGCGAATTTCGCGTCATACCCATTCCCGTCATGCCCGCGAAGGCGGGCATCCAGGAGAGTTCGTGGACGAAACGATGATCAAGGCCGGCGAAGGCACACGCTTGGC
This sequence comes from Magnetococcales bacterium, assembly GCA_015233035.1. Taxonomy (GTDB): domain Bacteria; phylum Pseudomonadota; class Magnetococcia; order Magnetococcales; family Magnetaquicoccaceae; genus Magnetaquicoccus. The sequence goes on along the minus strand of JADFYM010000180.1, from coordinate 7,187 downwards.
ATCATGGTCGTTGACATTTTCTGTCTTCGGCCAGACGATAAAACCAGTTCATCGCCTCTTTATTGTAAAACGGTATATCGTGAAATTTGTCTTCGTTCACATAATCCAGACTGACCTGGGCGGGGGCATACCACTGTTCTGCCGCTGCGTGGAACCATTTCATGGCCTCCTGGGGGTCTTGTGGTACCCCGATGCCCAGCAGACAGACGGCACCCAGTGCGTTCTGGGCCTCCGGGAGTCCCTGCTCGGCCGCCTTGCGATACCATTTGGCGGCCTCTTCGTAGCTGTGTTGGCTACGATAGAAATAACCAACCCGCAACTGGGCCTGGGCATCTCCCTGTTCCGCCTCGTGGCGAATCTCTTCGGCAGATGGGATGAACAAACGCTCCACATCCCAGAATCCTTCCGCGTGCACGGTGGCAGCCAACAGGGAGAACAGCAGGCCTACACAAATGGAAACAAATGGGTTGAACATGGTCTTGATGGGTCTCCCACTCTGTGCCAATCCTTCTGCCTGTCCGATGGGCAAGATCGGCACCCTGCCGACTGCTGGCGAAAGGCGCGCGGCACCCGCCACGCGAGCACACTATACCAGACGGAAACCCATACCGTAAAAGGGAAAACAATAACGCCACGCAACATACTCCCCCGGACAGCGCACGGTCACGGCTGTTATTCGGTCTGGTGCAGTTGTTTCATCAAGCGGAGCAGATCTTCCCAGGCGGCCCGTTTGCGGCTGGGGGTGCGCAGATAGTAGGCGGGATGAAAGCTGGCAATCACGGGAATACCGCGCCAGGAGAAAGACCGACCCCGGGCCTGACCCACGGCCTCGGCATGGCCGGTCAGGCAGAGGAGCGCGAACTTGCCCAGACAAAAGATGACTTTGGGACGGATGATTTCCAGTTGGCGAAAGAGATAGTCCTGACAGGCGAGAACCTCTTCTGTATGGGGGTTGCGATTGCCGGGGGGGCGGCATTTGACCACATTGGCGATAAACACTTGTGATCGTTCCAGGGCGATGGCGTGCAGCATCTGATCCAACAATCGCCCGGCGGCCCCCACAAACGGTTCCCCCCGGAGATCTTCCTCTGCCCCAGGGCCTTCCCCCACAAAGCAGACCGAGGCCTCTGCCGTCCCCACGCCAAAAACGGTTTGCGTCCGGGTTTTGGCCAACGGGCATTGGGCACAGTCGGCCACCTCTGTTGCCATACGGGCCAACACCGCCGGTCGCTCGGCGGCAGGGACGAGCGCAGGCAATGGGGTTTCGATCCGCGCCCCGATCATCTCCTGGGGGGGCGGTGGCGGCGGTTGGGATTGGGCGGGTATGCTCCCCCCGGCGTCCCCCGGCACGGCCCAGGACGACAGCGGTCGATGGGGTGCCGGAGGTCGCTCCTCGGGTGCCACGGGCAGGACGGGTGGCGCAAGGGAGGGGCGGGCGAGAGAGGGCCCGCCCCGCACACGGGGTGGCGGGGTATGGAACTCCAACTGGCTGCCCGAACGAAACATCAGGCCGCATTCCAGCCAATAGGCCAACGTCGCCTGCCACGCCTTGGGGGTCGACTCCATGACGGACAACCCGGCTATTGCAGGGTGGGCGGAGCCATTCCCAGGGCTTGTTTGTAGAGTTGCAGCAGGGTTTCCTCCTCATCCACCTCGCGGCGGTCTTTTTTGCGCAACGAGACAATCTGCCGCATGATTTTGGGGTCGAATCCGTTGCCTTTCGCTTCGAGATAGATATCCCGTATATCCTGACTCAGTTCCGCTTTTTCCTCTTCGATGCTTTCGATACGGTCAACCAATTGACTCAACACATCGCCCGCGATACCGGCGATTTCAACCGGCTGTCCGGTGGGGGTGGTGGTAGCCAAACCTGCCATAATAAAGACTCCTTGTCAAAAAAAAGCCCGCAGCCGCAGCAATGGATCGCTGCGGCACCGGGGAGAATAAAGCAATAACCATGCCTGTCATGGGTGGGGAGGTTCGAGCATGGGGTTGCGCCAAAACGGGACGTGGAAATTGTTGCTGGTCATTCATAAGGCGGCACGTTACCATGATGGAATGAGCAAGAGCTTCCGCTGCAAATCATCAAAAAAGGTTTCGACCAATGAACACCCCCTCCCCGCCACCCGCTGCCCCGGCACCAACCCCTCTTCCGCAGAGCGGTGCCCAGGGAGGTGCCCCTGTGCTCTCGGACGAGAGTTATTATACCGCTCTGATCACCCTGGCCGACTGGGGCGATGCCAAGGCGCAGCACAATCTGGGGGCCCTGTTCCTGGAAGGGGTGGAGGTGCAGCAGGATTATGCCGAAGCCTTCAAATGGCACTCCCTCGCCGCCGCACAAGGGATGGCCCTGGCCCAACATGATTTGGCCACCCTGTATCTGGAAGGACTGGGCGTGGTCGAAGATCCCGACTTGGCGGCCTTCTGGTTTGAAAAGGCCGCCCAACAAGGGGACAGCAAGGCGCAAAACAATCTGGGCATTTTATACGCCACCGGACAGGGACGACCCCTGGATCTGGTCCAGGCCTACCAATGGTTCAGCCGAGCCGCTGCCGGGGGCCTGTGGGATGCCCTGGATAACCGGGAGATGGCCGCACAGGAGATGACTGCCGAACAATTGACGGCAGCCCGACAGTTGTCCGCTTGAATGCGCCCCCCGGAAAAGATCAGGTTCGTTGCAAGCGTTTTTCATCCACCAACCGACAGGCCAGACCAATATATTTGGCGGGCGTCAGTGCCAGCAATCGCTGCCTGGCCTCGTCAGGAATCGCCAACGTCTGAATCAATTCCGCCAACATGGCCTGGGTCACCTGCTGGCCACGGGTCACCTGCTTCAACCGCTCGTAAGGCTTGTCGACACCATACCGCCGCATGACCATCTGAATCGGTTCCGCCAATATTTCCCAGGCATGGTCCAAATCGTGCGCCATCCGCTGGGGATTGGCCTCCAGTTTGCCAACCCCCTTCAGAGTCGAACGATAGGCCAGCAGCGCATAGCCCAGCCCCACCCCCATGTTGCGCAAGGCCGTGGAATCCGACAGATCACGCTGCAACCGCGAAATCGGCAGCTTGCTGGACAGATGCTGCAACACGGCATTGGCCAATCCCAGATTGCCCTCGGAATTTTCAAAATCAATCGGGTTGACCTTGTGCGGCATGGTGGACGAGCCCACCTCGTCGGCCACCGTCTGCTGCTTGAAATAACCCATGGAAATATAGGTCCAGACATCCCGATCAAAATCCAGCAAAACGGTATTGAAACCGGCGATGGCATCAAACAATTCGGCCACCCCGTCATGGGGTTCAATCTGGGTGGTCAGGGGTTGATAGGTCAAGCCCAGTCGCTCCACAAACCGCTGCGACAAGGCTGGCCAATCCACCAGAGGATAGGCCACCACATGGGCATTAAAATTGCCGACCGCGCCGTTGATCTTGCCATAAATCGGCACCTGCCTGCTGCGTTGATACTGTTTTTCCAGCCGGTCGACCACATTGGCCATCTCCTTGCCCAGGGTGGTGGGCGTGGCCGCCTGGCCGTGGGTACGGGAAAGCATGGGCAAATCCCGATAAGAGACCACCAAAGCATCCACCGCATCGATCACCTGGCGCATGAGCGGCAGGATGACCTGCTCCAGCGCATCCCGCAGCACCAGCCCCTGGGCCAGATTGTTGATATCCTCGGAGGTGCAGGCAAAATGGATCAGCTCGGTCACTGGCTCCAACGGGGTATGCGCCAGTTTTTCTTTCAGAAAATATTCAACCGCCTTGACATCATGGTTGGTGACCCGTTCAATCTCCTTCACCCGACCGGCATCCCGCTCGGTAAACTGCTGGGCAATATTGTGCAAAATGGCCAGTGCGTCGGCAGACAAGGGGGGCACTTCGGCAATCCCAGGCTCCTCCGCCAGGGCCTGCAACCACAGCACCTCCACCTCGACGCGGCGTTTGATGAGACCATATTCCGAAAAAAACGCCCGCAACGGGGCCGTCTGCGCGGCATAACGACCATCCAACGGAGAGATGGCAGTCAGGGGAGAAATCTCTGGCATCGTCATTTCCTAAGTGAGCGTTCGGTTAATCGTAAGGCTGGGGGCAAAGCCCCCACAAAGCTGCCAGACATTATAACGGTTTGGTACCCCTTTGGCACCGTTTCAACCGCACATCATGCACCTCCAACATTTTCCAGTGGACAATGGGAATTTCGATAATCTGGGCATGATCCAGTCGATACAGCGTGGTCGCAACCGTCGCGACCGGAAACCAACGGCTCTGCCCGGTGTTCAGATAGGAATCCTCCCCAAAAAAACCGGCTGGCTTGACCGTATCGATGAGTTCCCCCCCCGTATCGGTCAATTGAACCACCCCACTGACAACCAGCCAGAGTTGTTGCTTTGGTTCCAGCAGGATCCTCCCGCCCGCCGGTACGGTAATCAATTGAAGCTGTTGCGCAATCTGGACCAGGCGAAACGTGGTCTGTTCGCCGAACAGGCGTGTCTTCCGCAAAAAGCGGACCTTGTCCATGACCGCTCCCAGATGATCCAGCAGACCATTGTTTTCCAAAAAGGCCCGGAACAGGGAGACCGGATAGCGAATGACCGAACAATGCGAGACCGCCCGATAGGTGGATTTGGTCTCATCACTGTTGGTCAGCACCCCCTGCACACCAATCAGGGAACCAAAAGGCAGATGACTGTGAATGCCCGACTCGGTGTCCAGATAGGAGACGGCCCCGGACAAGACCATTTCCACATGGTCCACCGGCTCGCCATCCCCCATGCGCCGGATGATGGTCCCCGCATTGTAGCCGACGACCGCACAATTGAGCAGCATATGAATCTGGTCGACCTTGACCTGGGGAAACAATTTGGTCATGAAACGAAAGGCACGTTGCCGCAGATAGTCCTGCTGGCCCTCAATCAGGATGTCCAGGGCACCAAAAAAGGATTCTGAACCAATTTCCATCTCGCGGGTGGTCAGTTTTTGCGCGGTATGGGCCAGGACCAGACGACTCGACACATCACGCCGAAAATCCTCCGCCCGACCGTGGATCAAGCCACCGCCAATGTCCAGCTTTTTCAGGTCGGCGGGATAGAGATAGTTGGCCTTGATGGTCTCCATGAAGGCGACCGGCACATCCCCCGGACCCTCCCCCGTCATACGGTCCAGCACCTCGAAAGAGGACAGATCGGCCCAATGGGCATAGGTCCGATACCCATCACCCGACAAGGCACGCAACAAAAGAATCGTGGTTTCCACTGGATGCGGCGAATAGATCGGCATGACCTCCAGACCATCGCAATCGTTCCAGGTATCGACCACCAAATCCCGGATCTCAAAAAATTCGGCAAACTTTTCTTCCGGCAGGGAGGTCAACGCCGCAAATTTTTTGGTCACCGAAGCCCGCACCAGCGGCACCGCGTAATATTTGAGGCGATGGTCAGAGTGGATCAAAGCCGGCAGACCCGCAAAATGATCATCATGGCCATGGGTCTGGAAAATGCCGTCCACCTCGCTGATATCAATGCCCAAGGCGGCCAGAATTTGCAAAATGGTAGGGCTGGCATCCATCAGATAGACACGCCCCTGAAACATGACAATACTGCCCATGCTGGGCCGATTGATGTCCCAGCCATCCCCTTCCCCCGTATGCAGCACGGCAAAATAATGTTGCTGAATCCGGTGCCGACCCAACGGATAGGGAGCCTCATAGATGACATTGGGGGGCAGATTGAGATCAATGTCGGCATGTTCACCCCGGTAGGAAAACCGGAAATGGTTGAAGCCGGTCCGCATGACGGTCACGCCGTTGCGAATGACCACCGGGGCATCGGCAATCTCCAGGGTGTCCAGAAAATCTTGCGGGGAACGGATGGTCCCGAAGGCAAATTTGCGCTTGATGCGCATCATGATCTCCGCCAACTCCGGTTCCACGCCGCAGGCCATGATCTCCTCCTGGCTGATGAGACCATAATTGCCCCGATGGATATATTCCAGTTGCGCCCGCACCTGGGCCGATGAGCCGATCAAGAGCGGTTTGGCACCGGTGTTGTTGGGATGACCCGGGAGCATCATGCCCTGGCGATAGAGCATCTGCAACACAGGAAATTCGGACAAATTGGCAAAACCGCCATTCTGGACCAGGCGATCCGACAGTAAAATGGCATTGGGCCCCGTCTCAAAGGTGACGCCGTGCCGTTGCGCGCTGCTGACCAGCCCCTTGCGCATCAAATGCTTGACAGCCTCACCCGGACAACCGCACAAAATGTACAACCCGGCTTCCGGCACCTGCAACCAGTACACCCCCGAGGTCACCTCAATTACCAGCAGATTGTGCATGGCCGACCGCAGCGCGTCCTGGGCCTCTTCCATGGCGGAGGTACGCTCTTTCACCAGTTGCTCGATCCGACGGTTGTGGCTGGCCAACGCCAGATGATTGCGAACCCGGACCAGCAGAATGGGCGGGCTGATGGGCTTGGTGAGAAAATCCGCCGCACCCAACTCCAGACCGCGCAACTCATTTTCCATCTTTCTGGTGGCTGTGATAAAGATGACCGGGATAAAAGAGGTGGCAGGATCGGCCTTGAGCGTTTGACAGGTCGCGAAACCATCCATCTCCGGCATCTGGACATCCAGCAAAATCAAATCGGGCCGTTCCTGTCTGGCCACCCGCAGGGCATCCTTGCCTGAGCGGGCGGTAAAGACGCGGTACTCCGGCTTCAACCATTCGCTCAACAGCCGAATATTGTCAACCGCATCATCTACAACGAGAATTTTTGGACGATCCGCAACCATTTTTCACGATATCCTTTGGGCAAATTCCCATTCATTGAGACAACTGAATGCGTCGCAGACTCTTTGATGCGTCCAGTATGCTGATCGGCCATGCAGGCTTATAAGCCCGATGAGAGCTAAGCAAAAAAAATGCCAATCAGATCGGTTAGTCCATTGGATCGGGGATTGTACGCGGGCTGGCAGGTGAAAAATGGGTGGCGTTGGCCAGGGGGACAGGGCGCACCATCCGGTACACCAGGAACAGAGCAGATTGGCCGGGAAGGCACTGATACCAAATTGCAATCGAACGGGGAACAAGGCGACAGGCACGGACACCCGTTATCGTCATTCCCGCGCAAGCGGGAATCCAGGAGTTCTGCGGGGCTGGCTGGATTCCCGCCTGCGCGGGAATGACG
>JADFYM010000017.1 GCA_015233035.1 Magnetococcales bacterium | reverse complement strand
AAGGGAAAAAATCACGTCGTTCATCGCGTATTTTAACAAGGCGATGTCGAAACCGTTCCGTTGGACCTACCAGGGCAAACCCCTTGCGGTCTGAAGGAGGGTTCCGAATTTCCGCTGTGCACCACTATGCCACGCCCCTGTGCGTCGTGTGGTGCCGGGCTGGTTGTCCGATTCCCTTTGCTCAACCGTACCCACTGCCACCGATCCAACCAACGCACCCACCGTACCCCAAGCAATCGAGGGGGTGGGTTATGTGGGGACTGGGGAGGGAATGGCGGGACGCCTCACCGTATGCCCCCTGGACAGCGATTTGCCGTACAGGTAGTGGTTACGTCGGGGGCGAACGCAACAACACCCTCAGCTTGTCCTGCTCTTGCTCGTTCATCGGCCAGTCCAGATTCCCGATGTATACCGCTTCCTCTACCGTGTTTATGTCCGGCAGTACCGGCGACGCTCCCAATTCGTTCTCCCTCAACCACGCCTGAATGGCCCTGTTCTCCCACAACAACGGCATCACCGTCACATAGGTCACTATCACCACGTTCGGGATTCCCTGTGCCGCCAGTTCCTTCTCCTTGAGGCCGACCTGCTCGTCTATCGCCTCCATCGACAGGCCGAATACCCGCTTGGCCCATGGAGACACCAGCCGCTTTTTCTGGTTTTTGTAGATCGCATTCAGGTACGTCGCTGGAATCGAATACATAGTTGGGATGCCTTTTGTTGGGGGGTGGAGGGTGCCGCCGTCCATGGCAGCAGATGGTCATGCCCGTCTGTGTTGCACCACACAAGGATCATTATGGTTTGTTGGCGTAACACTCAAGCATAAAGGTGAACGCCTTCGCCATATCCCCGATGTCAGCAGCATCCAGGGGCTTTTTCGTAGTGGCCGTGTCGAATTTCACCCCATTGGCATCAAGAAATTGCGTGGCTACCCCAATCTTGATCGCAAAATTCACGTTCTGCGGGATGTCCCCGGTCAGTTTCGCGGTGGCGATGGCGTTCAGTTTACTCGTGACCACCCCAATAACGTCCCCACTTTGGTCGAGCAACGGACCGCCACTGTTCCCTTGTTGGACTGGTGCCGAAATTTGCAGAAAGCGCGTGTCGTCCTGAAGGCCCGAAAGAGCACTGACGCTACCAGTCGATAAGTTGCCTTTGGTGGCCAACGCACCCGCAAGCGGATAGCCATAGATCACGATTTGCTCCCCTTGCCGGACTGGGGAACCAACTCGAAGCTGTGCATGGGTTTTGTTCTGCATATTGACTTTGAGCAAGGCCAAGTCATTCTGACGATCTGTCGCAACTGTTGAAGTGTCGGCAGTGGTGCCATCTTGAAAGACCGCCTTAATGGTGGAACATCCTTCAGCAACATGGGCGTTGCTGATCGCAAAACCGCTTCCATTGATGAAAAAGCCTGTACCTGTGCTCTGTATCTTGGCGTGTGGCTGGGCAGCTTGCTTGTCCTCTTTTGCTGCTCCTTGTGTCGTCGGCTTCCAGTTGCGTGCCAGTTCTTGTGCCTGGGCAAGTTGGGCGGGAGTCATGAGGTTGGCGACAATATCACGGGTTTTGATGGTAGCTTCATCCCCTTGTGATGCTGCCAAGTTCAACCACATGTGGGCTTGAACGTAGTCCTGCGGTACGCCTTGGCCAATGGCGTAATTCAAGCCAAGGCCATGCTGGCCTTCGGCATTTCCTTGCTCAGCCGCCATGCGAAACCACTTGACAGCCTCTTTATAGTCCTGCGGCACGCCTTCGCCTTGGGCGTACATCTTTCCGAGGTTAGTCTGGGCTGGGGGAAAATTCTGTTCAGCAGCCTTGCGATACCACTTGACCGCCTCTTTGTCGTCCTGCGGAACGCCTCTGCCACTGCCGTAATTCATGCCAAGGCCATGCTGGCCTTCGGCATTTCCTTGCTCAGCCGCCATGCGAAACCACTTGACAGCCTCTTTATAGTCCTGCGGCACGCCTTCGCCTTGGGCGTAGCTCTTTCCAAGGTTATACTGGGCCTCGGCAACCCCTTGCTCAGCCGCCTTGCGATACCAATTGACCGCCTCTTTGTCGTCCTGCGGAACGCCTCTGCCATTGGTGTACATCCAGCCAAGGTTATTCTGGGCACCGGCAACCCCTTGCTCAGCCGCCTTGCGAATTGCGCCAATGTCGTCCTGAGCATATCCCTGCCCCGACAGGGTCAGCATCAAAAACACAATGGCCAGAGTAATCCGTTTCATGTCTCCCCCTCTGATTGGTTGGCTCTTGGTCAGTCGTGGGCAGTATATCCATCAGTCCCGTGGAAGGCCAGCGATGAAGCAACCAGATGGGAGATGCACCAACCCGGTTGGGGTGTCGGGGTTACGCCCACCTCGCCGGGCTTGGGGGTGATGGGGGTCTTTTGGGGGCGAATGCGCAGTTGCGCAGTTTGACCCCCAAAAATGGGTTTTACCCCATACGCATACGCATGGAGAGAAAAACCAGAAACGGGGGGTAAACTGCGCATCTGCGCATTTTACCCCTCAGCCCGGCAGCGTGGTCGCCGTCACCGCAGGGGTGATCCGTGTTGGTCGCCGTCAATCGCCACCGTTTACCCAGGATGGCACAACAGGATACGCCAGCCCGGCCATAACGACTACACGCATGGAGAATGCCGGGGGGGGGTGATCGGGGTCACCCTGCCCACCGCAGGGGTGACCGGCATGGTCGCCGTCACCCTGCCTACCGTCTACCCAGAATGGCATCCAACAGGACACACCAGCCCGGCCATAATGACCACACGCGGTTGCGTAGGGAATGCTGGGCTGCGTGGTCGCCGTCACCATGCCCACCGCAGATAATCCCCATCCCGACCAACCATGGCGTTGCGCGCTGATTCAGCAGGTGGTGCAGGCACCGCATTCTGTGCCGGTGACGCATTCTGTGCCGGTGACGCATTCTGTGCCGGTGACGCATTCTGTGCCGTCGTTGCAGTTGGTGCCTATGCCGTTGCATTGGTATTCATCGCCATCGCAGCAGCACGCGCCAGGAGCGCAGACTTTGCCATAGCAGCAGCACGCGCCAGGAGCGCAGACTTTGCCATAGCAGCAGCACGCGCCAGAAGCGCAGCATGGCCGGGCTTGCTTGCCTCGCCATGTGGGCTTTTCTCTTGCCGGGGTGTGCCATCGGGGTTCAGGTAGGGGGATGACCAGATTGCCGCCTGTACGATCTTCTGCCAGCGATTGCCCTTGGGGGGAAGGCCAGAGCATCCCCCAGGCTCTTGCGAAGCCTGAGGGGTGCCATGGTTGCGACAACTTTTGGGAGTGACAGAATTTTTTACACTTGTTCGGAATAACGAACGCGCGCGTCGTTCCACCGTCAGCCGCAGATTCTTCCGTATGCTTCTTCGTCCGCATGGTCGGGGTCCGTGGTATGGGTTGCGCTCCATCCCTGAAGCACGCGCTGCAAATCCGTCGCGTGGACAAATCGCTTGAAGTTGCTTGCGCGGCAAACCAACTCGCCCGGCTTCACCGGGCTTGGTGCGTCGGTGCGCTGGCGCGTGAAACCATCATCTCCGACCTCCTCGACGAGCACAAAAAAAGGGATGCGAAAGGCGAACAACGAGCCATCCTCCCACGCCTTGAACACGGCGAACCAATTTTCTGCCGGAATGGTATGCAAAACTTTTACGTTGTCCATGTGTGTTATCCTATGAAAATGTTGAAGTTTACACGATTTTGATGCTGCCCCCCGACGCGCCGGGCTTGCGGTCCCCGTGGGGGCAAATGCGCAGTTGCGCAGTTTTACCCCGTTTTCTGGGTTTTTTTCATAATGCGCACGCATGGAGAAAAACCCTAAAATGGGGGGTAAACTGCGCAAGTGCGCATTTTGCCCCTCAGCCCGGCGCGGGCGGTTCCCACATGCGCAGGCCGATTCCAAGAATATTGGTCGCGTGGCCCCGCCGCGTTTCAAACCCTCGTTCGCCCAACTTCCTGGTCAACATGCTGCTGGTCATGGCTCGACCGCCACCCGCCTCGATCCAAGATCGGTAAGCGGCGTACAATGCGCGTGCCTGGACCTCCAGCGAGGCATCCAGGATGCACGCCTCCTCAAGGAACAAGCCGATCAGGTCGGACTCGGTCCTGTACTCGTTCGTGGCTTGCACGACCGCCCTGGCAGGCATCAGCCCGGTCCGTTGCCAAGCGCGGCAACCCTCGACCGCCCATGCCAGGATGCCGGGAAATTCGGCTCGCAGCTTGGCGGGTAGGTTCGGGTCAACCTCTGATTCAGGAATCGTCACGGCGAACGGGATCAATCTAATCCGCCGCCATATACCAAGGTCGGTGCCGCGAATGATTGGCTTGTGATTTCCGGCAATCCAGAGTTTGAAAGCTGGTTTGAACTCGAAAAATTCTTGATGCAAGAATCTCGCGGAAACGGTATCGCTTCCGGTCAATTCTTTGATTCGGGTTTCGTTCAGCCGCGAACCCTCTTCCACCTCAGACGATACGACCAGTCTTGCACCAGCCAACGCGGCAATATCGTTTGGTATTCCGCCGCCGTTTGGTTTGACCATGAGACTCTCGGACGAGATGCGCCGGGCATACCGCCCGAATAGCTCTGAAAGCGTTTCGATGAATACACTCTTGCCGTTTCGCCCATGCCCGAACAAATAAAACAGGCATTGCTCGTTTGTCGATCCGGTCAAACTGTATCCAACCGCTTTTTGCAAAAAACTGCATAGCTCTTGATCGTTGCCGGTGACCTTTTGCAAAAACTTGATCCAGGTCGGGCATTGCGCGGATTGGTCAAAATCGACGGACAGGATTTTTGTCAGCAAATCCGCGCGGCGGTGGGGGTGCAGGGTGCCGGTTTTCAGATCGAGCGTGCCGTTTTGCACGTTCAAGACCATGGGGTTGCAGTCAAATTGTTCTGGTAGCGCAACAACTTCCGCCTCTGTCTGTGCCAATTTCAGCGCATTTTCAATTCCTTGCCGGGCTTGGCTGCGCAGGGCGAACCGCAGCAAACGGTTTTGATCGGCTGGGCTATCGAGCGCAAAGGCTTTTTTGACCAAACCGCGAATTGAGCCTTTCGCGCGCCGTGTGGCCTCGCCGGTTTGGTCACGCCCCCAATGCGTCCCGATCCATGTCAGCCAGCCCCAGGCCGCGACATAGCGCAAATCGGTCCCATGCTCTGCAACGAACCGCGCCGCGTTGCCCAAATCGCTTTCGCTCTTGTCGGGCGCACCGGGTGTGTCGGGGGCAATCGCGGCCAATGCGGCTTGCTGGTTCCCGTCGTGCTCGAAAATAGTAAACATATCAAAAGCATCGTGGCTTTTTTTCAGGCCGTCCGCGTTCAGCCGGTCATGGTTTCCATGGTGCGAAAAGGCCAACGGCTTGCCTGCTTCCGAAACGTAAAGCGTCACGCCGGGCATCCTGCTTTCGGAGCGTGGGCTGATAAAGCGGTAACTGGGATGACCGTTGATTTTCGATTCAGAAACGCGCCGATAGCCGTACTCTTGCAGGAACCCCAACATCCACTCGATTCCATGCGTCTCGTTGAATGCGGCAATCGGTCCCGACCGCGCGGCGCAGGGCATTTCGACGAGGGTAGTCAATCCCTCATCTGCCGGGCTGGGTGTCCCGATGATCGCGCTTGCCTCCAAAGCCCGGCCCATGTGCCGGAAAGTTTTGAACGAGCTTAGACGCTCTTCTGGGCACCTCGGCAAAAACCACGCCTGCGACCAGCTTTTGTTTTCCGAAACATCGGCCAGCCAAACGCCATTTTGATGCAACAAGTCAATCAGATAGTCAACGCACCGCGCAAGTTCAGCTTTGTTCTTGATCGGGCTGGACAACGGGATAACCGCCCGCCACCGGATTCCCTTTTTCGGGTCCGCATGGGAGTGCGTCGTGAAGATGAAGTGCGCTATGTCTGCGGTTTTTAATACTTCGTGAACCAGCGCGGGGTCCGGTGCGCCCTCGAACTTCTTGCCGGTCGAGGGACCCAGGGTCGCGTCTCCATCGAGCACGATCAGCCACGCCTCGGTCATGTTTTGGTCGCCCCGTGCCGTGCCGGGGAGCAACTGGCCTCGGACGAAATAGCTGCCGTCTTTCGGCCCAATCGTTGGCTGGCTCAGCATGTCGCAAAATCTGCTGAATGGAAGCTGGCAGGAGACCATTTGCAAGTTGCTCACCGGTCCTCTGGATCGACCAAACTTGACGACAAGGCTCGCTGCCCCACCTTGCGCGGGAGCGTCCAGGTAGGTAGAATCGTTGGCGGAACCTGTTGATTGTGTGCCCGGTCTGGACGGCAACCCAGCCGGGCTGGTGTTTGTTTTTCGCATGGCGTTCACCTGCCCCCTTGGGTAGCGGCTTTCTTCCCGCGTCTGGCGTTGGCAGCCCGATCTACGGCGTTTGTCAGGGGTGCGGCCTGGGAAGGGGTGGTGTCGGCCTTGACCTCCGCCTTCTGGCTTTCCTGGAAGGCTCGCTCCACTTCTTGAGGGGTCCAATAATTGATCCCGCGAATTACGGTCGGGGGTGGCAGTATCTGGTACGTCTTCCACATGCGATACAGTGTCGCAGTGGAACAATTCCCGAACATCTCCCGAACCTGTGCCGCTTTGATACGTTTTGCTTCCATAAGGCCATCTCCTGACAACGGTGATTAACGATGGTCTATATCAATGGGTCAGCATCGGGGGGTGCCGTCAATACTGCATTTTTGCGCTTAGGAGTGTGCGGGTTTTGTCTTTCATTGCATTGTTTTTGCATATAAAAAGAAAACCGCACGGGGGGTGCGGTTTCTTGGCAGGGGGGATGCGGTGGGGGTGCATTTTTATGATCGGGTAAGTTTGTTTAGAAATTCCTGTCCTGCGGGGAAACGCTTCATAATCTTGGTCAGCACCTGTCGTGTGATTCCTTCCCGGTCTGCTACTCTCTGGATGGTGCCCTTTTTCCCTTCAGATGAAAACTCCTCCTTCGCCCACTCCAGCAGCCTCTCCCGCCGTTGAGTGGAGTCCTCCGCCGGGCTGGGGGGGTGGTCTGGCGGTATGGGTGCGGGGGTTGGCTCGATGGGTGAGGGCGTTGCGCTGGCAGGTTGGTCTGGCGGTACGGGTGTTGGCGAGGTGAACGCTTCCAGATACGGGAACGCTTTTTCGATACGCTCAATTTCCGAAATAATGCGCTCCCTCTCTTGTCGCATGAAAGGCAGCATCTCAAAATCCCTCGGAGTGGCCACACTGCCGATAGATGACTCTGTGCGCGCAAGCTCCCCTCGCAGACTGTGCAGTTTGCTCCGCAGATCGCCTTTTTCTGCCCCATAATTGAACCCGAAAAAATATTCTTCACTGATTGGGGTAGGTGGACTGGACCACCATTGCTGTATGCGCGGGTCGGACCACGACGCTTCTTCCTGTGAATCAGCCATATCTGCCTCCTCAGGCATCCTCGATTGATGGCACCCGGCCAGGGTGGATGAGGGGTCCACCTTTTCGCGCCGTCGCGCTATGCCGGGTATTCTGTTCATCTGGCCCGTTAAGCCAGCAATGCTTCTGGATGCCTTTGGGCAACGCGCAGCAGGGATGCCGCCGGACCGGAAGGTTTACGCCGCCCCTGTTCCCATTCCTGGACCGTCCGCACACTGACACCCAGGATGCCAGCAAAGGCCGATTGGGACAGGTCCATCCTGTCTCGAATCTCTTTCACATCCCCCGGAATCTGGATGGTAACGCGCTGCCCTTGTCCACCCTTGATGGCCCGAATGCCTTCGAGAAGCTCTTGTCCAATATCCCGTTTGCTCATTGTTTCCCCCATACGGATTATCCAGACACGACAGCCTGTTGCAACATCGCGCCCGGCATCTTTACTGGCAACAGACCATCGGCTTTGGCATCCAGGATGGTAATCTGCCCAATCCCTCCAGCCGTCATGCCGACGTTGACATTCCAGCCATAGGAAATATCCTGCTCAACCGGGTCATCGTTGAAACGGATGAACAGGATGTCCTCTTTTTCGTCATAGTCGATATTCATGGTGTCTCCTCCCGTTTCCATCTGTGCATGACGGTCTTGATGACCACCTTGTTTTCCAAAGCAACAGCCGCACAGATCAAATTGTCATTGCGCCCTGGGTAGCTCTTGCCAATCCAGAGGTTGTGTTCATTCTTTGGCGTAATCTCCCCTGTTTCAATCAGGTCCGCCACCATCTGGAGGGGTATGCCCCGCTCCTCCATGCGGGCTTTGCCGTGTCTGGTCAACAAGACTGGTCGCTTGAACCGTATGCTGAACCATGTTTGACAATCTGGCACATCATGCGGCATGGACGGAATCCCCTGTAAAAGAACTCATGCCATAGCCCGCAGTTGGACCACGTTGTCATTTACCGTTCCGGTCAATATCGCCGTCAACTGCCGGTCCCAGGCTTCCAGTGCTTGCCGCTTCTCGCGGTCGTAGCTGTGCCTGTCATAGACCGCCGTTATGCCCTGTTCGACGTGGTTCAAGAGTTTGGAGACCACCAACCTGGATATACCCATGCCGGTCATCAGACTGGCAGCGGTGCGCCGCAGGTCATGGGGGATAACGTCAACGAGTCCGAGGGTAGCCAATGCCCGGTGCAGAGCGTGGTCAACCGACGTGCCACCTACAGGAGCGTTTATATTGCGTGGCGATGGGAACAGGTAGGGAGACTCGCCGGAAAGCTCCTTGGCGCGTGTCAGCAGTGCCTTTGCGCCAGCAGACAACGGCACCCGGTGAGCCATCTTGTTTTTGGCCCTCTCAGCCGGGATAACCCACCACCCACCCGCAAGGTCGAACTCAGACCATGGAGCCTCCACCACCTCACTCTTGCGTTGCGCTGTCACCAGCAGGAACCGCAGAGCCAACCGGGAACCCTCGGACATGCCCGCTTGATCCAGACCATGCCAGAAAACCCGGATTTCATCCTCCGTCAATACCCGGTCCCTGCGCTGCTCCTGTGCCGGTGCCCGAACCTGATTGCACGGCGAGACTTCCAAAATGGATTGCTCGATAGCGTAGTTGAACATGCGCCGGACAACCTCCAACGTCCTGTTGGCCACAATCCCCGCCCCACGATCCACAATACCACTCAGGAGAGTGAGAACATCCCGCCGGGTGATCGTAGTAACCTTCCTGGTCCCCCACAATGGCACCACGTCTTTATGCAGCATTCGGTGATCTTCCGCCCATGTCCGTTTCCTGGGTTTGGCCCATTTCTCAATGTACTCATCCACCAACGCGGCAACGGTGGGAGTTGCCCTTTCTTCTGCTTTGGCGGTCTGCGCAACAGCCCCAGGGTCAATCCCCTGCGCCAGAAGTTGACGGGCATCAGCATGTTTCTGTCGAGCCTCGGCCAGTTTCATCTCTGGATAGCCTCCCAGGGTCAAGCGTCGATTGCGCCCCTCAAACTGGTACACCATGAAAAACGTCCTGGTCCCGGTTGGGGTGACACGGATGGAGAATCCCAACCCCTCCAGCACCTCATAGCGTTGCTCTTTGGGCTTGAGCGTCTGAATGTAGCGGTCGGTAAATTTCATCTCTGCTTGCTCCCTGGTTGGGGGTCACACCCCGGCCATTCCTGGGGTGTGACTTGGGGTGTGACTTTGCTGCTGGCACGGGGTGAAAATGGGTGATTGACCCTGATTGCAGGATACCCGCTATTTTGGCTGTTTTCAACATATTATTTGCCGAGTTGGGATAATTCAGATGCAGTCAGATTAGGGCATAAAAAAGCAGATACCGCCCGGCTACGAACCAGTAGGCCTGAGGTTCGAATCCTTCCGAGCTCACCAATAAAAACAAAGACTTACAGTAACTCTCAAGGTGGCCGTTTTTGTTCCAGTACTCACATGGTACCCAACAGGAAAAAATCCAGTACCCAGTATCCGCAAATTTCCCTGGATGCTCTGCCAATACATGGGTAAACTGTCGCGCGGTGACATCATCTGCGGTCTTTTCCTTTGCCTGTTTTTCCGCGATCCCAATCATATTGGAAGGGGTGCCAACGTCTCGGAAAAAAGCTGTGGACATGGAAAAAGTCCACAAGTTGCCAGAATTTTACGCTTTCCGCATCCGTCTGTTGCCTGTTGGGCAGCCGCTCGTTCGGTTGGATAAGGTGGAGAGATCACCCGGCAACATACGGCGATGGATGCCCTGTTTTTCCGGATCAATCAACATAACCCTCATCTGGTCAGGTTTGTTATGACTCCTTTGCCTTTTTGTGTCTCATCCTGGCGGGCATGGCGTGCCGGAGATGAGGATATGACGGTTACCACACCACTACCTCTCCTGCTCAGGCGGCGCATGACGCCCCTTGCCCGCACACTCTTCACACTGGCTTTGAGTCTCAACCCAGACGAAAATATGCTTTTTCTCTTCTCCTCGCGTCATGGAGATTATGCACGCACCTATGGCATGTTGAACACCCTGGCGGAAGAGAACAGCCTTTCAGCGGCAGAGTTCAGTCTGTCGGTCCATAACGCACTCTGTGGACTGCTTTCCATCGCCTTGCAAAACCGGCATGGGCATGTGGCAATCTCGGCAGGCCGGGACACTTTCGGTTGCGCCTTGATGGAATCTGCACTGCTCCTGCAAGAAAATCCCACCCGTTCCATCTTGCTTGTCCATTATGATGCCCCCCTGCCAGAGGTCTATCACGCCCTTTGCGGCGAGGATGAACGCACCCTGGTGGTCGCCTTCACCATACAAGCACCACACCCTGGCAGACCCCGCATTCTGTTGGATTGGTTGCCCGCCCAGGCATCTCCCGATTGCCAACCATCGCCTTCCCCGGCCCATGATTTTCTCTCTTTTCTCCAGTCGGAAGGAGGCATTGGCCAAGCTCGTGGTGACCGCATGGTCTGGAGGTGGCGTTCGTGATCATCTGGATTCAGTTGGAGAAGCTATGGCGGTTGTTCGCCACCGTTCTGGCTTTTGTCGTCCTGGGATTGGGTGGGCCAATCATGACGTTGACCCTCTTTTACACCATTATCCTGATCACACCAAACAAGCGGCGACGCCGACAACGCATCCGCCGGGTTATCCACTACAGTTTCAGACTCTATATCATCCTGTTATGTGTATTGCGGGTTATTCGGCTCACCGTCGTCCATCGGGAACGGCTCCACGGGCTGACAGGGTCGGTCATCATCGCCAACCATCCTACCCTGCTGGATGTGGTACTGTTGATCTCGCTGGTGCCTAATGCGCAGTGTGTGGTCAAGGGGGGCGTGTGGCGGAACCCCTTTTTTTATCCCGTGGTCTCCGGGGCGGAATATATTCGCAGCGACCAACCCCCCGAAACCGTGATTGCCCGCTGTGTGGAATCACTGCATCAAGGCGACAATCTGATCATTTTTCCCGAAGGAACCCGTACCTTCCCGTTCCAACCCGAATTGATGAAACGGGGATTCGCCAATATTGCCTTGGCTGCACAGACTCGAATACAATTATTTTTTATTCAATGCACCCCCTTGGCCTTGACGAAGGAGATGCATTGGTATAACGTGCCCGAACGGGTTCCCGCTTTTCGCGTTGAGGTGGGGGAACAGGTCGACATTCTCCCCTTTTTGGGTGATCCTTCGCGCTATCGGGCCAGTTGCCGTCTGACCTCCCATGTCGCCCAATATTTTTCGGAAAAATTTTCCAATGACCGACCTTTTATCTGAGATCAAAACACTACTCGTCGTCGCACTCAAGATTGAAGATCTGACTCCAGAAGATATCGGTGAGGATGATCTCTTGTTCGATGCGGCTGGATTGGGGCTGGATTCCATTGACGCTCTCGAACTGGGTGCCGCATTGCGAAAAAAATATGGCGTTGTTTTTGATGCAAAAACGACTGAAATTCGACACCATTTTACTTCCGTTCGGACTCTGGCGACCTTCATTCTTTCTCAACGGACCCCGTTCACATGAAATATGAAGACATTTATCTGGTGCTGCAAGATTATTTGGTGGAAATGTTTGAAATCCCCAAAGAGCGCATCTCTCCCGATGCGCGACTGTATGAGGATTTGGGTCTGGACAGTATTGATGCCATCGATCTGGTGGTAAAACTGCAAAAAATAACCAAGCGCAAGTTCAAACCGGAAGATTTTAAATCCGTGCGTACCATGGGGGATGTGGTCTCCCGCACCTTTGACCTGCTGCATGATTCCGGTCGCCATGGATAAATCGAGGAGCCGAGCACACCCATTTGTTTTGTCACTTTTGGGGATGCTTTATCCTGCGGCGGTTTGTGTGGGTTTGACCGTGCTCCCCCTTTGGGTCTTCGCCCTTCTCTCTCTTGGACTGCTTCTTGCCCGCCTGGACAGCGTCAAAAGCGTGCAAGGGTTGACGCCAATTTTTGCCGCCCTGCTGACCGCTGTTGGTTTGCAAACCGCTCTATTGTTGTGGAATCCCCAGTGGGCTACATTGGGTTATCCCGTGGTCATGAGCGGTTGTTCCGCCGGGGCGTTCCTGTTCACCCTCTTTTCCCCGCCTGTTCTGGTAGAGCGTTTGGCGGCCTTGCGCGCGCCGCCTCCTGCCGAAGCCCATCGCTATTTGCGTGCCGTCACCTGCGTGTGGGGTCTGTTCCTCGCACTCAATACGGCTGTTGCCACATGGACCGTTTATCGCGCTTTGCAGGGTGATATCGCCACCTGGACGGTTTACAACGGCTTGCTCTCCTATTTGTGCATGGGCGGCTTGTTCCTGGGCGAGTGGCTGTTGCGGAAAAAGTTGCAAGGCCGGTCGGCAACCCAATCAACAGCATGAACACGTTCCTGTTCTCTGGTCTTCTGGGATCAGTTCTTGCGGGGGGAAGGCAGACCGTTGCCTGGCGCAACGGGCAGATCTGCACCCTGGCGCAGTTGCGTGGTGACGTTGTTCGGCTGGCCAGACGAGCAAAGCAGGCCGGGTGTCAACGGGGTTGCGTGCTTGGCCAGGATGCTTATGCCTTACTGGTGGGATTGTTGGGGCTTTCCCTCGTGGGAGCAACCCCTGTCGTGCTCCCCCATACCCAACCGGGACTGCTGGCCTCCCTGACCGATCAGTTTGATTTTTTACTGTCTGACGATGCCACTTTGGCAGGAGCCCGTCTGCCCGTACTCGCCCCTGACCACACGACCGATCATGCCTGCCCAACGACACTGGACAACGAGGATGGCGTGGTGGAGTTTTTCACCTCCGGCTCGACGGGCCAGCCCAAACGGGTTGTGCGGAAATGGTCGCAAATGCTCCAGGAAGTGGCCGTTCTGGAGCATGTTTGGGGCGGCATGGCGGGCCTGGGCCCCACATTATCCACTGTGCCGCACCATCATGTCTTCGGCCTGACCTTCGCCGTGCTCTGGCCATTGCTGGCAGGACGGCCTTTTTTTGCCAACGGCTATCCTTTTCTGGAAGAGTTGATCCGTGATCTGCCCCGCAATGGGGTGATCGTCTCCAGTCCAGCCCACTTAGGCAGAATGGCGGGCTTGACCCCGATCGCCCAGGAGCAAACACCCCGTCTCTTGTTTTCTGCGGGAGCACCCCTCTCTGCACAGGCGGCCCAGCAATGCCACGAGATATTGGGCGTTGCCGTCAACGAAATCTATGGCAGTACCGAAACCGGTGCCATGGCCACGCGCTGCTGGTCCTGCAACACGCCAGAGGGACTCCCCTGGCATCCGTTACCAGGATTGCAGATGGAGATAGACCCGACTGGCCGCTTGACCCTCTTGTCCCCCTATGTTTCCCACGAGTGGGTAGCAACCGGAGACCAGGCCGTCCCTGCTCCGAATGGCGGCTTTACCCTGCGGGGACGACTGGATCGGATTGTCAAGGTGGAAGGCAAACGAGTGGGACTCAGCGAGGTGGAAAACTGTTTGTCTGGACTGCCCCATCTGGATCAGGCCGCTGTCATTCTGTTGAACCAAGAGCAGGAAGCGACCCTCGCAGCCGTGGCGGTTCCCAGCACGGCGGGGTGGGAACGGTTACAACAGGTCGGCGCGTTCCGGTTTGGCCGGGAATTGCGCCAGGAGCTTGCCGGGTGGCTGGAACCCGCCGCCCGCCCGCGACGATGGCGGTTTCTGGCTGCACTGCCGACCGATCCTTTGGGCAAGGTGCGCGCAACGGACCTGGAGCGGCTTTTTTCTTCTCCTTCCCTCCTCGGTGAGACAAACCATGGCCATTCCTGATGCCACCAGCCCCCGGCTACCCGTACTGTTGGGTGTTGATCAGACAGAGGGTGAACTTGCCCTGACCCTCTCGGTGCAGGATACCTTGTTCTGGTTTCAGGGGCATTTTCCGGGCCTCCCGGTGTTGCCGGGCGTGGTCCAGATTGATTGGGCCCTGGCATTTGCCCGCAGCCATCTTGCATTGGGTCCGGTTGTCAGTCAATCCTTGCAGGTCAAGTTTCGTGCTGCCGTCCGGCCTGGAGACACGCTGGTCTTGCATTTGCGCCATGATCCCCGCCAACATCGGCTGACATTTTCCTATCGGCGTGGCGGACAGCTTTGTTCTACCGGGCACATGGGTCTCCTGTCATGAGCAATGCAGCCCCCTTCCGCGTGGCCGTTGTGGTTCCCAGCCATAATCACTGGCGCGCCATACCCGATATGCTCGACCCATTGACCCGCATGGGATTACCCGTCTGGATCATTGACGATGGCAGTGATGGGCCAGTTGCCGCCGCACTGACCGCCATGGCCGATCCCTCCCGTCGCATTGCCGTCCATCGTTTGCCCGTCAACCAGGGCAAGGGGAGAGCCGTCAAGGTTGGTTTTCAGTTGGCCCATGCGGCGGGTTTCAGCCATGTTTTGCAAATAGATGCCGATGGTCAGCACAGTATGGCGGTCATTGAGACCCTGGTCAAACGGGCACAACAGTATCCGGGTGCGCTGATTTCTGGCCGTCCCATTTATGACCATACCATCCCGACAGGACGCAAAATCGGCCGTTGGATAACCCATCTGTGGGTATTTTTCGAAACCCTCTCCTTGCGCATTACCGACAGCATGTGTGGCCTGCGGGTCTATCCTTTGGCACCGGTGCTGGCACTGCTGCACACCACGCCTGTTGGCGACCGGATGGACTTTGATACGGATATCATGGTACGCCTCTTCTGGCGAGGTGTCGCGCCTCTTTTTGTTCCGGTGCAGGTGACCTATCCCCAGGGAAACCATTCAAATTTTCGCCTGTGGCGGGACAATTGGGCCATCAGTGTCCTGCACACCCGACTGGTGCTGACCTTGCTGTGGCGATGGCCGGCCATTTTGCGTAACCGGCCACCACCCCTGGAGGTCGTTGGCACCGACCGGCCACCAGCCCACTGGTCCGGTTTGGCGGAACGCGGTGTGGTGCTGGGATTGCGTATCGCCATGACCACGTTGCGCTGGCTGGGACGGCGGACCTGTTTTGCGTTAATGGTACCCGTCACCGGCTATTTTTTTCTCAGCAGCAGACCGCAGCGACAGGCTTCCATGGCGTTTTTGCGGCGCGTCCACCCGTTGCAGGGTAACCAGAGATCGCCGACCTGGCGCGATGGCTTGCGCCATTTTTTGGCCTATACCCGGCGGGGAATCGATCTCTTCTCTGCCTGGAATGGTGACATTCCCCCCTCTGCCTTGTGGGTGGAAAATCCCGACGCTCTGCGCAGCCTGACCGAATCTCCCAAGGGGGCCGTGCTGGTGGTATCCCACCTGGGTAATGTCGAATTGAGCCGGGCACTGATGCCATCGGCATGGCGGCGACGGTTGACTGTACTGGTCCATACCATTCATGCTCAACAGTTCAACCGTCTGTTGGGAGAGGTGCAACCCGAGGCCATCAGCCGTTTTTTGCAGGTGACCGAGATCGGACCCGAAACGGCCATCCTGTTGCGCGAGCGTGTCGAGCAGGGGGAATGGATCGCCATCGCCGGAGATCGAACCCCCGTCTCTGCCGCCGGTCAGCGGGTGGGATGGTTCCCCTTTCTGGGGGATCCGGCCCCCTTTCCCCAGGGCCCCTGGATCCTGGCATCCCTGCTGGAATGTCCGGTTTATCTCTTCTTCTGTCGTCGAGAAGGAGAACACTGGCGGTTGATGGTGGAACACTTCAGCGATCGGGTCATCCTGCCCCGCACCAGTCGCCGCCAGGCACTGGAACAACTGCAGGCTCGTTTTGTGGCGAGATTGGAGCGGGAGTGCCTGGTTGACCCCCTGCAATGGGGCAATTTTTTTGACTTTTGGGCCTTTTCCGAGGGGGAAAAATGATTTCCATCTCCATTGTCTTGCGGGCACAATTTTATGATCTGGATCCCATGGGACGGGTTTGGCATGGTCATTATGCCCGCTATTTTGAAGAGGCGCGTTGCGCTTTACTGGATCACATCGACTACAGTTACGAACAGATGCTCCGTTCCGGGTATCTTTGGCCCATCGTTGACATGCAGATAAAATATGTACGTCCTGTGCTGTTTCAACAATCTCTGCACGTGACCGCCACCCTGGTGGAGTGGGAAAATCGCCTGCGCATCGACTATCAAATCATGGACGCCGACAGCAAGGCCATTATCACCAGAGGGCGTACCATCCAGATCGCTGTGGAGGAAGCCAGTGGCGAGACGTTGTTTGTTTCGCCCCAGATTTTGCTGGATAAAGTGCAAAAGGTGCTGGCGTGACCCCTCGACCGACATGCACCCGGCATGGGCTTGAACGGCGACATTTTTTGTTGCTGGTGGTCGCCACGTGTCTGGGGTGGGGGACGCACACGACAACCGCCACAGAGGCCCCCATGGTGGGAACGGGACAAATCTTGCGGGGACGATTTATTCAAGAGCGACGGTTGCAGGGATTTGGCAAACCCTTGCTCTCGGAAGGACGTTTCACACTCGCACCAGGACAGGGGCTGATCTGGCAACTGGAACATCCTTTTGCCAGCCTGCTTGCCATTGGTCCCCATGGTTTGACACAACGGGTGGGAGACAATGAAACCCTGCGTCTGAATGTCGCCCAGTTGCCCTTTCTCGATACCTTGCGCCAAGTGTTCGAAAGTGCCTTGAGCGGCAGCTCAACCGGATTGAACGCCCTTTTTATTGTGCACCAAGAGGCGGATGTGATGGAACTGACCCCTCGTCCCAGCACCATGCAGGTGGAATGGCGCATTCAACGATTGCGCGTGCGGTTGGGACGATTTGTCGATGAGGTCGAAATATGGAAAGAAAATGGCGATGCCGATCTGCTGCATTTCCGGGAACAGGTGCTGCAAGACAGCCCACTGGAAAAAGAGGAACAGGCATTGCTGTCGGCGGCGGGATCGTGACCAATGGCCATTCCATTACACACTCCGTGCAGGGGTCCAGGGGGATTATCCCCCTGGTGGGGTCCAGGGGCAAAGCCCCTGACGGGGCGCGGGGCGGAGCCCCGTATCGGGGCATCCAGGGGGCGGCAAATCAAAAAAACATGCCACAGCAACAGGTTGAATTTTTCACCCACAGGGTCTTGTTTTTCCGGGGCTTCGCCCCGGACCCCACCAGGGGCGTTGCCCCTGGACCCCACCGGGGGAGATAATCTCCCCCGGACCCCCATGAATAATCACCATATTTTGCGATGTCTATAATGGAATGGGGAGAGGGCGGGTCACGCTTTGCGGGTGCCATGGGACGATCGGTTGGCGTGCTCTGGCTTTGGCTGTTGCTGCTGGTCGGGATATGGGGCTATGCGGGCTGGCATTGGTGGAACGGGTTTCCTGTGGAGACTGATTTAAGCTCCCTGTTGCCAACCGAAGAGCAGGATCCCTGGCGGAAGATAGCCAAGGATGCGGTGTTGAAAGAGATTTCGTCCCGAATCACCCTGTTGGTTGGTCACGAGGATGGGGCCAGTGCGCGTGCAGCCGCCCAAAGGTTGCGACAGGCCCTGGAACAGACAGGCATGATCGTCCCGGATCTGCCGGCACCAGAGACAGCCAAAGAGTTGGCGAGTCTTTATTTTCCCCATCGAAACAGCCTGTTGTCCGATGCTGATCGCCGTGCCTTGCTGGACAAACGAGAAGAACGCCCACTGGTTGCCCGGACATTGGGTCAACTATTTGGCCTGGCCGGTACCGTCGATTCGCGTCTGTTGGCCCAGGATCCTTTTTTTCTGTTGCCCTCTTTTTTGCTGCATTTACCCACTCCCAGTCGTCGCTTGACCAGGGTGGCGGGGGAACTGCAAACCACCGGCGAGGGGAAAACTTGGATTCTCGTCAGTGGCAAGTTGACCGGCTCGCCCTATGCCACGGCTTTTCAACAGCCCTTTATGACGGCCTGGACAACGGCCACCACCGAGGCAAAACAGCACTGGCCCTCTGTGCAATTTTTACGCATGGGGGCCATCTTTTACGCCCAGGCCGGGACGGAACAGGCCATCGGAGACAGTTCCCGTATTGCCGGGGTGAGTCTGCTCCTGACGGTGCTGTTGTTTGTTGTGACTTTTCGCGGGCTGCAACCCCTGTTGTTCAGTTTGTTTGCCATAGCCAATGGTTTGGCAGCGGGCTTTGTGGTATGCCTGATACTGTTCGATCATCTCCATGCCGTGGTACTGTTGTTGGGCAGCACACTGATTGGGGTGGCAGTGGACTACAGCCTGTTTTATTTTACCCAATCCTTTTCCACACGGGCCGCACCCGCTGCCCGATTGGCCAAGACACAGGTGGGGTTGTTGTTGGGGATGCTGACCACGCTGCTGGGCTATGCCTGTCTGGCTGTCTCGCCGTTTCCTGGTCTGTATCAGGCCGCCTTGTTTTCCATGGCGGGACTCCTGGCCTCTTTTCTGACCGTGGTAATTCTGTTTCCCCGTTGGGATCGGACCCCGCTCCAGACCATGCCTTCCTTTCTCCTCTTTCTGGTGGAATGGTTGGCGCGACCATGGGTTGACAAAGCCCCGGCACGTCGACGCCTGTTGGTGGGAACCTTGCTGTTGCTGGCACTGGCAGGCGTTGGTCGCTTTGCGGTGGATGATGATATTCGTCGCCAGCAACAACCTTCACCCCTCTTGCAAGAGGAACAGAAACGGGTGCAGCAACTCACCGGCTGGGGGCAAACAACGCAATTTTTCCTGGTGGAAGGAAAAGACGACGAAGAGGCCTTGCAACGTCAGGAGTCTTTGGCAGACCGGTTGTTCCAGATGGTGGCGGATGGCGTCCTGGAATCCTGGTTTGGTACGGCGCGCTTTGTGCCTTCCCGGCACCGGCAGGAAGAAAATCGTCAACTGGTCAGCGCGCGACTGGGGTCTGCCGGATTGGCCGCCTTGCACGAACAAACGGGGTTGACCTTTGTTTTGCCCCCCACCCCCCCCCATTATCTTACCCTGGATCATCTGTTTGCCGCTGGCACCATTCCCCTGTTACGCGAGACCCGTTTGCAGGATCCCGACACCGGACGTATTGGTCATCTCATTTTTCTGGTGGGACTCCAGCAGGTGGAATCCCTGCGACGCGGGACCGAGGGATTGGAGGGGGTACGGTTCGTGGACCCTTCAGCCGATTTTTCCACCTTGCTGGGTCGTTATCGAGAACGTGCTTTGGTTTTACTGTCGCTGGCCGTGTTATTGACCATGCCCATGCTGATCGGGCGTTATGGCTGGCGACAGGGGTTGCGTGCCATGCTGCCACCCTTGACCAGTTGCGTTCTCACCCCTTTTTTGTTGGCATTGGTTGGCATTCCTTTTAGCTTTTTCTCCGCGATTGCTCTGGTTCTTGTCTTCTCCGCCGGGATTGATTACACTGTTTTTTGTGCAGAAGCAGGCTATCCCGATCCACCCATGTTGGCCGGAGTCTGCCTGGCCGCCTTGACCGCTCTCTTCTCCTTTGGTCTGTTGGCATGGAGCCAGACTGCGGCCATGCAGGCTTTTGGCGGTGCCATGTTTATTGGTGTGGTGATTGCCTTGTTGTTGGCCCCGGCTGCCATGGGAACACCACGGAGCCGCGACGCATGATGCGCTCTCTTGTCACCAAGGGGATGGTTATGGTACTCGCCCTCTCCTGGTTGGTTGCCGCCTGTCAAGGCCCTACCCCATGGCAAGCAGGTGTTGCCCTCGCCCCTGAGGTCACATTATACCTGCCTGCCCCGGTGGTCTTTGACCGGTCGCTGGATGTGGCCCAGCAAACCCTCATCGTGCGCGGAGAACACAGATATGTCATGGAGGGACGACTCTCGGTCACTCCGCAAGAGATGGTGCTGGTAGTGTTGGACCCCATGGGAGGTCGTGCTCTGACTCTGCTATGGACCGGAGATAACCTGGCCGAGCATCGTGCGCACTGGCTCCCGGACGGATTGCAGGGCAACGATATTATCGCCCAACTGTTGTTGATATTTGCACCGGAACAAGCCCTGGCACAGGGAATACGAGGTGCTGAATTGCGTACATCCCCGTTACACCGTGCCCTGTTCCAGGAGGGGCAGGAAATTATTTCGATCGATTATCCTGACAATATGTGGAATGGTGTTGTCCATCTGCACAACCAAGCCATGCAGTATGATCTGACGATTCATTCAGTTGAGATTGCGCCATGACAGAACCATTTTTTCTGAATGCTTTAGGGGTGCTGACCGCCTTGGGAAGTGGCAGGGATGCGACTGCTGCAGCCCTGTTTACGGATCATCTGACATGGGAGCAGTTGTGTTCAGCCTCTGCCACCTCTGCCACATCACCGGGAGCGGTCGTCTCGCCTCTTCCAGAGATCCCATCGGCATTGGCCATCTGGAACAGTCGCACCCATCGGCTCCTGCTGGCCATACTGAATCAAATCCGTCCCCAGGTAGAGGAAGCCATTGAGTGTTTCGGTCCTGATCGCGTGGGGGTCGTGCTGGGCAGCAGTACCTCTGGTATTGCCGAAGGGGAAGAAGCCGTCGACCAGTTATATCATCGGGGATCTTGGCCCTCCGGGTACGACTATCGTCAGCAGGAGGCGGGCGCACCTGCGCTGTTTCTTGCCCGTCTGTTGGGATTGACGGCACCGGCCTTTGTCGTCGCCACGGCCTGTTCCTCCAGTGCCAAAGTGTTTGCCTCTGCCCGCCGTCTGTTGCGGGCTGGGCTGTGCGATGCCGTCCTGGTGGGTGGGGTGGACACCCTCTGTCGGTTTACCCAGGCCGGATTCGGGGCGTTGGAATCCCTGTCCGCGTCACCCCGTTGCAACCCTTTCAGCCGCCACCGGGATGGCATCCACATTGGTGAAGGGGGAGCACTTTTTCTCATGAGTCGTGCGCAGGCTCCCGTGGCACTGCTGGGGGTGGGTGAGAGTTCCGATGCCTACCATGTCAGTGCGCCGGATCCCTCAGGGGAAGGGGCTCGTCTTGCCATGGAAGCCGCCCTCGCCGACGCGGCGATGACCCCGCACCACATCTCTTACGTCAATCTGCACGGTACGGCCACACGACTGAACGATTCCATGGAAAGCCGGGTGGTTTATGCCCTGTTTGGCGAGACACCTTGCAGCTCCACCAAGGCACTGTTCGGACATACACTGGGTGCGGCAGGAGCCATCGAAGCCGCTGTGCTCTGGTTGGCACTCCATCCAGAATATAATCCCCACCGGGCCGTTCCGCCCCATATCTGGGATGGACAGGCGGATGATCAGCTTGCTCCCCTGCATCTGGCCCGTCCCGGAGCGTGTTTTGTTCCTGGCCCGACAACGGCCATGTTAAGCAACTCTTTTGCTTTTGGTGGTTCCAATGCGGCCATCATTCTGGGACACATGCCATGATCGTTTTACCTGTGCCAGCGACCTTCCTGCTGCCGCATCTCCCGCCCATGGTACTGCTGGATGCGGCGATACGGGCGGACGAACAGAGCCTGACAGCCGTTACCCGGATCACGGCGGATCATCCCTTTATGACGCGCGCAGGGGTTCCCATTCATGTGGGGGTGGAGATGATGGCGCAAACCTGTGGGGCTTTCGTCGGTTGGCAGTCTCTCACTCTGGGTGAGACCATTCGCCCAGGTCTATTGCTGGGAGTGCGCCAGTTCACAGCCTCTGTGCCATTCCTGCACCAGGGGGAGCAGATTGAGAGCCAGGCGACTGTCGTAATGCTGGAAGAGGAGTTGGGCGTGTTTGCCTGCCGTCTGCTCTGCCGGGATGAGGAGATCGCCTGTGCCCAGTTGAGCCTGATGCGGCCAAACACGGTCAATACTCTGTTGGAAATTTTACGAGGCGAGGATGGATAAAACCATATTAATCACTGGAGCCAGCAAAGGGATTGGACGGGCGATTGCCTTGCGGTTGGCCAAAGAGGGCTTTTCCCTGGTGATTCACTATTGCCAGGATGAGCTGGGTGCGCGACAAACCTTGCAGGCCGTGCAAGACATGGGAACGGTTGCTCGCATGCTCTCATTCGATCAGAGGCAACGCACACTCTGTCGGGAGATTCTGGAGGCGGATATGGCCTGTCATGGCCCGTATTGGGGGGTGATATTGAATGGCGGGGTCTCTCAGGACAATGCGTTTCCCGCCATGCTGGATGAAGAGTGGGATGGGGTGGTTGAGACCAACCTGGGAGGACTTTATAATGTCTTGCGCCCTGTGGTCATGCCCATGGTATCCGCTCGGAAGGGGGGACGGATCGTCGCCTTGTCATCGGTGTCAGGAATGGTTGGCAACCGGGGGCAAGTGAATTATAGTGCTGCGAAGGCGGGCATTATCGGTGCGATGAAAGCTCTGGCGTTAGAACTGGCAAAGCGCAAGATTACGGTCAATTGTGTTGCACCGGGACTCATCAAGACCGCCATGACCGAAAACCTGCCGCAAGAGGAGGCGATTGCCTTGGTTCCCATGCGGCGGATGGGCGAAGCCTGGGAGGTGGCCGGTGCAGTCGCCTTTTTATGTTCTGAAGAGGCGGGATATATTACTCGGCAGGTGTTGGCAGTCAACGGGGGATTGGTGTGAGACGGCGTGTAGCAATTACCGGCCTGGGCGGAATCACCGCTTTGGGTAACGATTGGCCGACGATTCGCGCTTCTTTGGCAGTCGGCGTCACCGGGATACGGCGCATGGATGCGTGGGAACGCTTTACCGGTATCCACACCAGATTGGCCGCTCCGGTGCCGGCAGACGGTCGGGGGGAACCCTTCAATCGAAAAAAGGGACGGACCATGGGGGAGGTGGCCCGCATGGCGGTACGGGCCACGGAAGCCGCACTGCATGATGCGGGCCTACAGGGAGATCCCCTGATCAAGGGAGGGCGCACCGGAATCGCCTTTGGTTCCTCCTTTGGCAGTCCCGGTCCGGTATTGGACTTTGCCGAACTCATGACCCATGGCACTTCCAGCACACTCAATGCGACCAGCTATATTCGAATGATGAGCCATACCGCCGCTGTTAATATTGGGCTGCATTTTGGTGTTACGGGGCGCATTATTCCCACTTCCAGTGCCTGCACATCGGGCAGTCAGGCCATTGGTTACGCCGCAGAGGCCATTCGATACGGTTTGATGGATATCATGATCGCCGGAGGCGCGGAAGAGTTGGATGTGACCGAAGCCGCCGTCTTTGATACCCTCTTTGCCACTTCGGTGTGCAACGACCGTCCGCACACATCGCCCCGTCCTTTTGACAGAGACAGGGATGGTCTGGTTATCGGTGAAGGGGCTGGCGTATTGGTATTGGAAGAGTGGGATCAGGCCGTGGCGCGGGGAGCGCGCATTCATGCCGAAGTGGTTGGTTTTGCCACCAATTCAGATGGCAATCATGTGACACAACCCCAGGCTGAAACCATGGAACGCGCTCTGCGTATGGCTTTGCACGATGCCAGTCTGCCGCCAGAGGCGATCGGATTTGTCAATGGCCACGGCACCGCCACGGAATGGGGTGATATCGCCGAGTCCCACGCGACCGCCAATCTTTTTGGTCAGCACATGCCTATTCATTCTCTGAAAAGTTATTTCGGTCACTCTTTGGGAGCCTGTGGTGCGATTGAGGCTTGGCTTGGTATAGAAATGATGCGAGAAAATTGGTTTTGTCCCACAGCCAATCTGGATAATATCGATCCTCGATGTGCCATGCTGGATTATGTTGTTTCCACTCCTCGTGTATTGCACATTGAACACTTGATGTCCAACAATTTCGCCTTTGGCGGAATTAATACTTCAATGATTATTCGTCGTGTTTAGAGGCAGATCGTTACCCACATCTTTTTATGCTTGCGGGTCCAGGGGGATCATCCCCCTGGCGGGTCCAGGGCAGGGCCCTGGTGGGGTCTGGGGCGAAGCCCCGGAAAAACAGATCCCTGACATTGGAACCACCAACGTGTTTCTACTGTGTCATTTTTTGCTCCACAGACCCTTGATGCCCCGAACCGGGGCTCCGCCCCGAGCCCCGCCAGGGGCTTTGCCCCTGGACCCCACCAGGGGGATAATCCCCCTGGACCCCTGCCCATATTAACGACTTGTTGCGATGTGTGTAATGGAATGGTTTGGAGCCAGCCTTGATCATCATTTCAGCCATTCCAGTCAGAACCCTGGATGCCCGCCTTCGCGGGAATGACGAGCGAATTTCGTGTCATACCCATTCCCGTCATGCCCGCGAAGGCGGGCATCCAGGAGAGTGCGTGAACGAAACGATGATCAAGGCCAGCCGTATTATCTCGTTTGCCTGTGATGACACCAGAAACAACCATTAAATTTGGAGAGAGCCCATGACTTCCCTTCCCATCAAACTGCTGGTTACATTTTGTCTGTTTGTTTTCGTCTCCGGATGTGCGCACACGGTTCCTTTGCACAATGTTCATCAATCTCCAATAACCAACAAAGAGTTGACTCTTGATCAAATTTCCCAACGCATCCAGAAAGCGGGAAAAGATCAGGGATGGTCCATGGAAGAGAAGACGCCCGGCAAAATTTCTGGCGTATTAAATCGACGCACTCATGTTGCAGAAGTTGTTGTCTCCTACTCTAAAGAGTCATTCGATATTGATTATGCGGGCAGCAGTCAACTGAAGTATGATGGGCAAACCATTCACAAGTCGTACAATCAGTGGGTGCTGGACTTGGAACGAGCCATTCATGACGGTATGAAGTAAGGGTACACCACCTCGTTACCCACATCTTTGCATGATTGTGGGTCCAGGGAGATGATCTCTCTGGACCCACAATGATTGGAAACTGCCATCATCCAGCGTCCACCGCACCGCTCCATTCAAAATGATGCCCACATCTCCGTTTGGCACCTGACTTGCGTTTCTGTCTGACACCATCCACGTCAGACAAGGAACCTTCAACGATGTCAGCCATAATCCACTCACCCCGTCTGCCTGGACGTCCGCCAAAATCCCGCACCCTGAATGGCTCTGCGGATACGGCAAACGGCCGGTGGACCGTGCGCGGCGTACCGAGCCATGCCAGAGAAATCGCCGTTCACAATGCCGAAAGTCGCGGAATCACAACAGGTGATTGGGTGGCGGAAGCGTTCTATTATTACGCCCAGTCTGCCAAAAAAAATGCAGCGGCAGACGTGACCATACCGTCGGACAAACTGCCAGCCATTATTTTACCGACAGATGTCAGCCGGCTCATTGATGATCGTCTGACAAAATTCCAGCAGGATTTTGAGGAAAAATTGACGGCGTTGTTTCGGCAGACACAAGAGAAACCGCAGCGGTGGTGGCTCTGGACCCGGAAGGTGGCATGATGAACGTGACTATGCTGCCTGTTTCTGAAATCATCCCATATGCGGGCGTGGATCGTGCCACCATCATCCGTCCGCTCAAGAATAAATTTGCGCGTGTCACCCCGGCAAGATCGTTTGATGTGGGTTGGAACTGGATGGATGTAGCTGCCGTGGAAAGAAAATCCCCACCGTACAGATCACGTTATGGCCGCATCAAAACAACGCTCGCGCCAACCGATGCGTCGTCCGATGCCGTGCCCCCGCAAGCGGATGACTCCTCTGACCAGGAACCCGTGCAGGAGATCTCCCCTCAGACAGGCGGTGCCGACACAGAAAAAACGGTGCGCATCCTGGAAGAGCAGAACGCTTTTTTGCGCGCCAGACTGGTGGCGGCGGAAGAAAATTTTAAAGCATTACTCGGCCTGTTGGCCGATCGGGATCGGCGATAGCTGCACGACCGCACACAGGCCACGCTCTGTTGCCCGGCACCCCGTCACATCCAGAGGACGATATGACCCAGCCACCACAGTCGGTTGAAGAGCGGTTCCGTTTGGATAAATGGCTGTGGGCGGCCCGCTTTTTTAAAACCCGCGCCCTGGCAACCGAAGCGGTTGTCGGTGGCAAGGTGCATCTGAACGGAGCGCGCACCAAACCCAGCCATGAGACCAGCCTGGGCGATACCCTCCGTATTCGCACCGAAGCGGGCCTCTTTATCGTCCTGGTGCGCGGCCTTTCCCATCGACGTGGACCGGCCAAAGAGGCCGTGCAACTCTACGAAGAGACCGCGCAAAGCCAGCAGGAACGCGCCGCAACGGCCATGGCCGACAAAACATTGGCCCAGCCTTTCTCCACGGGTCGCCCCAGCAAAAAAGACCGGCGGGCACTGATTCGGGTGAAAGCCGCCTGGTCGCCCCCATAGTCTGCCAGGTCACCATGCCAGAACTGCCGGAAGTGGAAACCATTTGCCGCGACCTTCGCCCGTTGGTGACCGGTCAGCGGGTGACCAGCCTGGTCGTGCGCTGTGCGGCGTTGCGATGGCCGGTGCCCGTCGCCAGGCTCCAGCAGGCGTTGCCGGGTGCTACCATTCAACACGTGGCACGACGGGGAAAATATATCTTGCTCCACACGGAACAGGGCTGTCTCATCGTCCATCTGGGCATGTCGGGCACCGTGCATCTTGTCTCCTCGGACACTGCGCCAGAGAAACATGACCATGTGGATCTGCACTTTGCCAGTGGGGCCTGTCTGCGCTATGCCGATCCCAGGCGTTTTGGCTGCCTGTTGTGGACCGACCAGCCGCCCTCCCAACATCCCTTGCTGGTCAACCTCGGTCCAGAACCCTTGACCGAGTCGTTCAATGCCCGGTACCTCTGGCAACGCGCCCAGGGCAAAAAGGTGGCGATCAAAAATTTTCTGATGGATAGCCATCATGTGGTTGGCATTGGCAACATTTACGCTGCCGAAGCCCTGTTCCATGCGGCCCTGCATCCTGCCCGACCGGCTGGCTCCTTGTCGGAAGAGATGTGCCAGGATCTGGTCGACAGCATCCGCGAGATACTGAACCGGGCCATTGCCAACGGCGGGACAACCGTGCGCGATTACCGCCGTGCGAACGGTACGGTTGGCTCTTTTCAACAGATGCTTCAGGTGTATGGACACCAGGGAGAACCGTGTCACCGGTGCGGAACACCGTTGATCCAGGTGCGTCTGGGCGGTCGGGCCTCCTGTTGCTGTCCTGCATGTCAAAAATGACGGGGAGGAATGGACCCATTTTTTCAATAATTTTTAACGATGGCGGGTCCAGGGGGATCATCCCCCTGGTGGGGTCCAGGGGCAAAGCCCCTGGGGGGTCCAGGGCAACGCCCCGCGAGGCACACAACATCAATGGCTCGCAAACACAACCCACACACCCCACCGGGGACCATAACGGTCCCCGGACCCCTGCAAAAGTTGTGTGCACAGGGCAAAGCGGGATTCAGGATCGACTGTAGCGACCTGCGCCCGGATCAATGATGAATGTGATGATGGTGCCGGTGGTGCCGTTTTTTGTGTATATAGCACCTTCTGTCCAATTTATGGTGGGGACGTTTGACGCACGAGTACCCCTTGTGTACTCTGTGCGGCTTGCGCCAGTTGTCCGCATATCCCTGTCCAGGCAGGAACAGCAGGACGAGTACGAGTACGACAGCCAGTTGTGTGAACCGTTTCATGTATCCTCCTTGTTGATTAGATCGATCTTTTGCCAGTCATGGGTATCCCCAGAGGCAACAGTGAAGCACTTTCTGGGTAGGATCCGCAATACCTCCAGACGATACCTGTGTGTTTTTTTCTGCAACAGGGGCGGTAAACAAGATGACAACAACTTGGAAACAAACAAAAAACCATCAATTATAGGCCTGGAGGGCGGCAAACCGTTTCCCGACTGTCGTTTATTGCCTCATGGCAGGGAGATCCAGACGAAGATTTACTCCCGACCAGGCAAACGATATGCTGGATCGTTTATACTGCGCACGGTCACAATTGACGAGTATCGTCATTCCCGCGCAGGCGGGAATCCAGGATGCGCGATTCCGGCGATGTGATGCTGGACCTGTCATCGTCATTCCCGCGCAGGCGGGAATCCAGGAGGTCCAACAGGCCAAATGGATTCCCGCCTACGCGGGAATGACGGAACAGGAAGTGTCACTTATGCCCGCGCACAGTATA
>JADFYM010000179.1 GCA_015233035.1 Magnetococcales bacterium | reverse complement strand
CCTGGCACAGGAGTCTCTGCCGGATGTGGCGGGTCTTTATATTGGCGGTGGTTTCCCGGAACGGTTCATGGATCGTCTGACGGCCAATCACTCTTTGCTGGCCGATCTGCGGGGCAAGATAGAGGCCGGGCTGCCGGTGTATGCCGAGTGTGGCGGGTTGATGGTGCTGGCCGAACAGATACACTGGCAAGGCCACACCGCCGCCATGATTGGGGCGTTGCCCATTGCTGTCACCATGGGGGAGCGTCCCCAGGGGCATGGGTATATGGTATTGGAAGGGTGCCAGCCGGATCTGTGGCCAGGGGTCGGGCAGCGTATTGCGTGTCATGAGTTTCACTATTCGCGGGTGACACGTATCGGCGAGGGGGTGGATTTTGCCTATCGGGTGGTGCGTGGGCAGGGGGTGGATGGTCGGCATGATGGGTTGCTTTTTCGGCATGTGTTGGCCTCCTATGCGCATATCCATGCCGATGCGGCCCCTGGTTGGGCGGAATTTTTGGCCGGGTTTTGGCGGCAGCGGTATTGCTGATTGCGGGGCCCCACCGGAGGGATCCTCTCATTCCATGGTACACATATTGGCAGGGGTCCAGGGGGATTATCCCCCTGGTGGGGTCCAGGGGCAAAGCCCCTGGCGGGGCTCGGGGCAGAGCCCCGAATGGGGGTATCAAAAGGCTGCCAATCAAAAAAACTGTGTAATACCAAATTGCAAGCAGACGGGTAACGACGTTGGCTGCATCGTTACGGCACGCGGTCGTGAGTGACACTTCCTTATGCCGTCATTCCCGCGCAGGCGGGAATCCAGCCAGTCCCGCAGAACTCCTGGATTCCCGCTTTCGCGGGAATGACGATAACGGGTGTCCGTGCCTGTCGCATGATAGGATCGTGTGTTGTTTGTCTTCAGGGTTTTGTTTTTCCGGGGCTTTGCCCCGGACCCCGCCAGGGGCGTTGCCCCTGGACCCCACCGGGGGAGATAATCTCCCCCGGACCCCCATGATGATGACAATTTCCTGCGATGTGCATAATGGGATGGGATAATCTCCTGCCTGGGATGCGCCCGGTTGCAGGTTCCGACGCTGTTTTTTACTTGCCAGCCCGGCGACCAGTCATGGTATGCTGTCCGGTGGGTTTGGTTTTTCCTGGGCGGGATGCCGGTCTTTTGTCTGGAAGCAAAGGATGGTTGCACATGAAAATAGCGGTCTGCATCGGGGAAGGGCCTTACAACCATGAAGCGGCGGACAGTGCCTACCATTTTATCCGGGCGGCTCTTGACCGGGGCCATCAGATTCAGGGCATTTTTTTCTATCATGATGGGGTCCACAATGTGAACGCCCTCATGGAGCCGCCGCAGGATGAGCGGCATATGGCCAATCGCTGGTCTGCCCTGGGTGCGACCGGTATTCATATTGTCGCTTGTGTGACGGCGGCCAAACGGCGGGGGGCCATGGAACAGGTGGCCCATGTGGAACTGGCCGGGCTGGGACAATTGGCCATGATGACCATCCAGGCAGACCGTCTGGTCTGTTTTGGCGACTGACAACGGAGGGGATGCGCACCGTGCTGACCGATGTCAAAAAAATCATGTGTACTGTGCGTCGTGCTCCTCATGGTTCCATTTATGTCCAGGAGGGGCTGGAGGCGGCGTTGATTGTGGCAGCCTATGGTGCCGAGGTTTCTCTGGTCTTCATGGATGACGGTGTCTTTGCCCTGAAACGGGGCCAGGATACCCAGGAACTGGGCACCAAGGGGTTTGCGGCGGCGTATGGTGCCCTGATGGATCATGACATTCAGTGTGTCCTGGTGGATCGGCACGCCATGGCCGTGCGCGGCATGACCGAGGCCGATTTGTTGAGCATTGGTCAGGATGCGGAGACGGGCGAACTGCGCTGGCCGCGCGTGGTGGAGGCCGGGGAAATTGCCGCCCTGATGGCCGAACAGCACAGTATTCTCAGTTTTTAGCCGCTGCATAACGGATTTCGGCATGCTTCATACCGTTAACAAATCACCTTTTCAGCACACCACCCTGGCGGATTGTGCCCGGTTTCTCCGGTCGGGTGATGTGGTGTTGCTGCTGGAAGATGGTGTATTGGCCTGTCAGGTCGGCACCCTGCACGTTGCCCTGGTGGAAGGGATCCTGCAACGGGTGGCGGTGTATGCCCTGGGGGCGGATCTGAAGGCGCGCGCCATCACCGAGTTGATTCCCGGCATTCAAGTCACGGATTATGCGGGTTTTGTGAGTTTGGTGGAGCAACACAAGGTACATGCCTGGCTGTAAAATGGGGAGCCACGTTGGACGTTCCTTGTATCCTGGGAGACCTGCTGTGGTAGCACGCCCAATTTTTTGCATCCGGTTTGCGCTTTTTGTGTTTGTCAGTGTGTGCTGTCCCGGTGTTGTGCGGGGTGACGCATCGCCGCCTGTGCGGGGCAGGGAGTGTATCAGACCCACCGAATGGATGCGTCGCAACCATATGGATTTTCTGCAAGAGAGGCATGATCTGGCGGTGCGGGCCGGGCGGGAGATGACCGACGCTTTTGCGTCGTGTGTTGCCTGTCACTCCAGTAAAAAATTTTGTGACCGGTGTCATACCTATGTGGGGGTTGCGCCGGACTGTTTTGGGTGTCATGCCTATCCGCCATAAGGGTTTTTTCTGGGGAGGTGGAGAACCGCCTCCCCAGACCCCTCCACCCTTTTTTTTTAATAATTTTCAAGGGGGTCCGGGGGGGATTATCCCCCCCGGTGGGGTCCAGGGGCGAAGCCCCTGGTGGTCATCCATTATGATTATGGTTGCGTATTGACGAGTGGCTGTGTGGCTCCCATTTTTCCCAGCTTTAATGTGGTCAATTGCTCATTGATGGCGGTTATTTGTGTGGTCATGCTGCGACAGGAGGTATCTTGTATGCAGGGCATGGTTGGATTGGTATTTTTCAAGAGATTGGCTCGATTATCCTGGGCGGCCTGCAACCGCCCCAGTTCCGCTTCCGCATAGTTGATCTGTGCGTCCGTTGTATCTTGTGTGCCGTTTTTGAGGGCTGCGCTCAAGCCATACTGAAAAGAGCAGCGGTGATGCAGATCCAGCACATCTTGTACCGCGTAGGCAATGGGATATTCCGCCATGGTATTGTTCAGTTTGTTCTGGATGGCGGCACGACCGCTGCCCTGATCTGCTTCAATCTTGGCCAGCACCGCGCTGGCAATCATGGTGCGATACACAGATTCGTTGATCAGCGAACGTTCGGCATTGGAGAGGGCGGCCATGCCGGCAAAGACGGTTTTGGTTTCCACACCGCCGATGATGGTGGCCGCGCCAGAAAACAGATTGGTGACGGTCCCCAGGGTCATATTATAGTTGGCCTCGTTGCCCAGAATCGTCGATTTATGTTTTTCGCAAAAGCTGCCTGAGATGCCCAGCAGATCGCCTACGATGATACGCCGGACCGGTTTGCAGTCGGTATCGTTGTTGTTGCTGCCATCGATGCACCCTTTTTGGGTTGCAAAGCTTGCCATCAGTTCCGACACAATTTTTTCCTGGGGATTGTTTTGGTCGCCGTAGGTCAGATCTGCTGGCCTGTAATCCTGGTAGAGGTAATCCTGTGCGGTTCGTGCGCAACCGGAAGTGACCAGCAGAAAGAGTAGACACAGCGCGAATTTACCGGTTTGTTTCATGATTTGTTTTCCAAATAGTCGGTTGTTGAGTGCCCCATGCCCTGCCTTGATGTGGGTGGAATGGGTTCTGGATGGGCACAGGCTAACCGGTTTTGGCATTAAAAACATGAGAAGTGTTGCGGTTGTTGGTTGT
Source organism: Magnetococcales bacterium (assembly GCA_015233035.1). Classification (GTDB taxonomy): domain Bacteria; phylum Pseudomonadota; class Magnetococcia; order Magnetococcales; family Magnetaquicoccaceae; genus Magnetaquicoccus. Next base: position 5,039 of record JADFYM010000179.1, on the reverse strand, counting down.
TTGGTGGGCTGCTGCAACGGGCGGGTGATTGCATTACCGGCATTTATTCATGTCGGGACGATCTGCCGCGCAAAAATAGTGGCCTGCCGTATCGGCCTTGCCGGTTGCATCAAAGCCGCCGATCAGGGGGTGGCCGTCCAGGTCGGCGGTCATTTTTTTGTATCGGGTGATCTCCAATCGGTCATTGTCGCACGCCTGGAGGGCGGCGGCGGCGCAGGTGTCCAGGGTGTTGGCCCCTGGGATGGTTTCATCGCAGGTGGCCTGACCGGCACATTTTTTGAAAGATTCTGCCTCTTTGCCGGGGCAGGCCAACCGTTCATAATGGAGGAGGCAGGCCGCCTGGGCGGTGCCGGTCAGGCTGATGGTGAGGAACAGCCAGCCAGCGATTGTTTGTTTTGTGAGCATGGGGTTGGCTCCTGGGGGCGGATGGGTGCGGAGACGCCGTTTGTGGATTTTATACTGGAATCAGGTGTTTTTGGCCATGAAAAATGGGCATGACCGGGGCCATTGCATGGGCAATTTCTGGATACCCGATTCTGGGGGTGTGGGCGTCGCGCCCGCTTTTTCATTGTAAAGCGTGGCAGGGGCTACTATGCTCTGGGGCAGTGCCATTCGCTGCGGATGGCATTTGTGCAAATCATCTGCTCAAAGGAGCCACAAACCATGAAAACGCCTCTCGTTGTGAAGTTGCCCGCCGGGGAGCATTATGTTTGCGTCTGCGGAAAATCCAAAAATTCGCCTTTTTGTGATGGAACCCACCAGGGGAGTGGGCTGGAACCGCGTCATGTCGTCATGACGGAGATGGGCGAGGTGGCGGTTTGTCGTTGCCTCCAGTCTGGCGCGCCGCCCTTGTGTGATGGTACGCACAAGAAGGGGTAGCAAGGGGCGTCCGGCGAGCCAAAAACACTCACCCCTCCCCCTGCCGTTTCCACCCCCCCTGGGGCGTTTGGATCCAATATTCCATCTGACATCCCAACGCCCGATAGTGCCGATAGCGGTTGCGACCGGCGGCCAGGGCGTCGGGATGCTGACTGGGCAAAAAATCAATGACCAGATCAAATGCCGTGGGATCGGCAATCAGCAGAGGCGTCGCCACCATCAGGACCGTGGCCCCGTTGCGGGCGTCCGGCTCCAGGCTGATGAGCACCGGCTGCAACTCGGGATCGGGACCGCTCCAAAGACCGTGTGGCAAAAACTGGTTCGGGGGATGAATCCAGAGAAAATCATCCAGGCGTTGCGCCTGCTGTCCATCCTTCACCACCAGATTGATCCGCATCCCCCGTTCCCAGGCCTTGCCCAACAGGCCCACCAACGCCGTCTCCAACGGCATGGCGGCCAGTTGATAAAACCGCACCGTGGGCGGCTCCGGGTGGGTGCGGGCCATCGGTTACAGCCAATGCGCCTGGATAAACCGATACAGCAACCGCACCCCCACCCCCATGGCCCCCTTGGGCATGTGCGGACGACTGCTGTTCATGTCGAAGGCGGTACCGGCAATGTCAATGTGGGCCCAAGGCTGCGTCGCCTCCACAAAACGGGAGAGAAAACAGGCCGCCGTGATCGCCCCGGCATCCCGGCCACCGGTATTCTTGATGTCCGCCACCGTCGATTTGATCTGCTCCTGATATTCGGGAAACAGCGGCAACGACCAGACCCGATCCCCGGAGGCCTCCCCCGCCTTTTCCAGTTGGCGACGCAGGGAATCATTGTTGCCCATCAGACCACTGGCCTGCGTCCCCAACGCCACCACACAGGCCCCCGTCAGCGTGGCCAGATCAATCATGGCCGCCGGTTTGAACGAGGCCGCATGATGCAGGGCGTCCGCCAGAATCAAGCGACCCTCGGCATCGGTATTGATGACCTCGACAAACAGCCCCTTGGCCATTTTGATAATATCCCCCGGTCGTTGGGCGGTGGAGGAGGGCAGATTTTCGGCGGCCGGGACAATGCCCACCAGATTGATCGGCAGGTCCAACTCGGCCACCACCTGCAGCAACCCAAAGACCGCCGCTGCCCCGCACATGTCAAACTTCATGTCGCCCATGCCTTCGCCGGGCTTGAGGGAGATCCCCCCGGAATCAAAGGTGATCCCCTTGCCGACCACCGCCAATAATGGCCGGTCACCGCCGTGGCGATATTCCATGGTGATCAGGCAGGGCGGGGTCTGGCTGCCGCCGCCGACGGCGAGAATACCGTTCATCCCCTTGCGGGCCAACATTTTTTCGGAATAAACCGTCGTCTTGATCCCAGGCAGACGCTCCGCCAACTGGCGGGCCGTTTGGGCCAACGTCTCTGGATTGAGCCGGTTGGCGGGCTGATTGCCCAGATTGCGCGCCAAAGCTACCCCGCGCGTCAATGCCTCCACTTCCTGCAACCGCTTTTTTTCCTGCGGGGCACGCTCGCCATAAACCCCCAGCACCAGTTGCTTGAACGGATGCTCGTCCCGTTCCTCCTTGGCCTCCTTGGCCTCCTTGGCCTCTTTGGCCTCCTTGCTCTTGAACTGGTCAAACCGATAGTTGGCCAGCCAGGCCCCCTCCGCCAACAATTCCACCACCGGAATCCGTTGGCGGTGGGTCTTGGGCTTGTGGTGCAGGTCCAAAGAGAGCAAAACCTGGCAGGTGGCAATGCCTGATTTGTCGCACAAGGCATGGATATGACCTCCCAGGGCACGGAAACTTTCCGCGTTGAGCGACTCCTTCTTGCCCATGCCCAGCAGAACAATGCGGGAGACCAGCAGGCCGCTGTTGTGCGGCGTGGCAAAGCTGATGGATTCGCCCAGGCTGCCTTTCAGCCATTTTTCCGTCAACCGCTTGCGGACCTCCGCTTCAACCTTGCGGCCACACAGGGACAAGGCCGGTTGTGCCTCCCCCCCCTCGTAGATGCCAATGACCAACGCATCCCCTTTCCAGGTGGGAACAACTCCGGTGCTGATGCCTATCTTCAGCGTCTGTTCTGTCTTGTCCATTATAATCCTTGCTGATGTTGTGTTTCAGTTATTTTAAACCGCGCCAAGCATGGGATGCGTGGTTTTTAAACGTCATTCCCGCGAAGGCGGGAATCCAGAGGGTTGGGAAAGTGCGCGGACGTTTCTGTGCCAAGCACGGGATACATAGTTTTTAAACGTCATTCCCGCGAAGGCGGGAATCCAGAGGGTTGGGAAAGTGCGCGGACGTTTCTGCTTCCTCCCCGACGATGGTCGGCCACAAATCCAACCAACCGGGATTGCTCTTTTCGATTAATGCCACCTTCCATGCCCGGTTCCATTTCTTGATAGCCTTCTCACGCATAATGGCACTCTCCATCGTCTCATGTCGCTCGAACCAAACCAATATTTTGACGCTGTGTTGTTTTGTAAAACCGTCTTGCTAATCCTTCCCGGTGCTGCCAGACCCGCTGCACAATGTTGGATGTGACCCCGACGTACAGTGTACCATTGCGCTGGCTGGCGAGAAGATAAACCGTAGGCTGCTTCATGTGTCTTACCTCCGAACCCTGGATCCCCGCTTTCGCGGGGATGACGGAAACTACGTATTCCATACTGGACTACGTATTCCATGCTGGGTGCGATTTATGGCCTTGATCATCGTTTCGGCCATTCCAGTCAGAACCCTGGATTCCCGCCTTCGCGGGAATGACGAGCGAATTTCGTGTCATACCCATTCCCGTCATGCCCGCGAAGGCGGGCATCCAGGAGAGTTCGTGGACGAAACGATGATCAAGGCCCGATTTATACTGCACGCGGTCATAAGCGACACTTCCTGTTCCGTCATTCCCGCGAAAGTGGGAATCCATTTGGCTTGTTGGACCTCCTGGATTCCCACCTGCGCGGGAATGACGCCAACGGCCATGCGGTTGAGTTGGTCAGTCCGCCTGGATTCCCGCCTGCGCGGGAATGACGATACTCGTCAATTGTGACCGTGTGCAGTATATACAAGGGGGGGCTCAGGGGATAATCCCGCTGGACTCCTGGACCCCTATAAGTTTAGGAACTGTACGCCTCGCCCTGCACCGCCAACACCCCCGACCGCCCCGGCACACTGCCCCACACCACCCGATGCGGCGGCAAAACCACCCCCCCCATCGCTTGCCACATATCCGCCAACGTCCCCACCACAACCCCTTCCGCCTGCCACACCTGCAACAATTTTTCCATGACCGGCAACAGTTTCATCCCCTCCAACTCGGCATGAAGGGTATACACATGACCGTGCGGCCGGGGTTGCCGACTGTGGGCCAACACCCGCTCATGCACCGTCTGCGGCTCCACCCCATCCCAGCCGAGCAGTTCATCCAACGTGGGCAACGTGGTGGGCAGTTGCGGACAGGCAAACAGCCGCCCGTCCAGAACCGGCAAAAAAGGATGCGTGCCACGGGTATCACTGGCATAAGGCAACCCCCATTCCTCTTCCACCGCCAGCAAATGGGCATTAAGCTGCCAGCCCGCCGAGCCGTGGGTGGTGGCTGGTTGACCCAGCAAATTTTCATGCAATCCCCTGGCCTGCTCCAAAGCCTGCCGCGTCCAACCCTCGCCCCGGTATGCCACCTGATCCTGCCACGCCACGTGGTCATAGCAGTGGATGCCGGTTTCATGTCCGGCCTGCACGGCCTCACGCAACACAGTCGCCGCACGTTGTCCAATCATCGGACCGGGCAACAAAACACCATACAGCAAGGTTTTGATCCCATAATGGCTGACCACCGAGGTGCGGCTGACCTTGCGCAAAAAACCCCGCCGAAAAATCCGCTTCAGGGCGCGACCGGTATGGTCCGGTCCCAGGCTCCACAAAAAGGTGGCCCGTACCCCATAGCGGTCGAACAGGCGCAACAACGCGGGCACCCCTTCCTGGGTGCCGCGCAGAGTATCCACATCCACTTTCAAAGCGATTCGCATCATAAAACGCCGTTTTGGCACAAATGGTTCTGCGGGTCCAGGGGGATCATCCCCCTGGTGGGGTCCAGGGGCAAAGCCCCTGGTGGGGTCCGGGGCGAAGCCCCGCACGACACATCATTCGGGATTGTGTCCGCCATCACAAGCGGCT
>JADFYM010000178.1 GCA_015233035.1 Magnetococcales bacterium | reverse complement strand
CCGATGACGGCATTCAATTCAGCCCTGGGACTTGCGGTGCATGCATCGTCACCCACTTATGACATGCTCTACAGCGGTGAGTGGGTTCACCCATCCGGATAATTGGCAAGCAACCGGATAGGCAAGGGTAAAACAGAATACGCAATTTGGACTCGGACTGTTGCAGCCCTTCGTACAACTGCCTTTTTTCTTCCAGATTGAGCCGGGTGATCAGCAAAAACATGGTCAAGGAGGCGGTGAGCACCAGCCCGCCGAACAGGATGATCAAGGGACCGTGGGGAAACCCTTCACCGCTCTTGGTATGCGAGGCGGGGGCAAAGATGATCGTCCACCGGTGATCCGCCACCATGAAATGCTCGCGGGTAACCATCGTCTGCCGACTGAGCCACTCCCGCCAATTTTGCTGCGTGATGCTGACATTATATTCCGGATCCAGGCGACTGTGATAAAAATCGATCAGTTCGACCCGGTCGGGTATGGTTTCATCCAGAATCATGAAGCCCACCCCCCGAGGCTCCAGTTGACTCACCGAATAGTTGGCCAGATCGGAGAGAAAAAAGGTACCGACAGCAAAGCCATTCACCTTGTTGGCCCCCCCCGGGGCGGTGGATCCGGTGTCTTGCGCGAAACGGGGACTGACAATGACAAAATATTTGCGCAACCCGCCCTCCGGGGTGGTCTCCTCCAGGGCACTGCTGATCGCGACACTCTTCGACAACATGGCCCGTTCCAGCACATCGCGCAGTTCTTTCTTGCTGCCATAGTCCATGCCGGGCGGGGGCGGTGTGCGCAAACAGGCCTCCGCAAACACCACCGGAAAATAGCTGGAACGGGATGCCGCCGCAACGGGCACCCCGTGGGCATCCTCCTCCAGGATGGTAAAGTTGGGAAACCATTGTTTCCACTCACTTTCAAAGGCGGGTCGCTGCTCCGCCGCAATGGGCACCACCCACTCCAGGGAGACCAGCCCGTTGGTATGGTTCATCAAATGCTTGGAAAAATGATTAAATTCTTCTGCCCGGGGCGGCACTTTGGCATCCATCAAATCCCCAAACAAACCCACCATGCCAATAATATCCTGCACATCCTTTTGCAAGACGTTGCCTCGATCTTTGGCCAACCATTCAAATTCGCGCGAAGCATGGGTGTCGAGTTGATTCTTGATCTGGACAAAAGTCAACAACGAAAAGAGCGCACCGATCAGCATGGCCATCCAGGCAAAATTTTTATTTTTTATTAATCTTCCTGACCCCTCTTTCAAGCGATTGACCATGACGATTTTTTTCCACAATCAAGGAGAGCACAGTTGCAAAACACGACTGGGGCAGCGGTGCAACGGGATCCAGAATCCCGGTTTGACAGGCCACCGGAACCCCCAGACAGGATCACCCCTGCCCGGGTCGAGTGCCCACGATCACCGCCGCAAGGATGACCGATTTCAGGGAAAATGGCCAGACTTTAATGTTGAAGCCTTGAACTTGGCGCACCGTCTCCTGTATAAAGCCAGCCTTCTGTGACATTCTGCATCAGGGGAATGCGCGCTCTGACCAGATGGCCGATTGGCGGTTGCCGTCGGGTAATCTCGTGGTGAGCAAGAGTGGGAGACAAGCTCTCCGGTCCAAGTTTTTTCTTCAATTATCGAGTGGGGTGGGTAATACAAATGGAGACCGCAAAGGTACAAAATACCGGGGCCTCTTCCGCTCTGTCCAGAGTGAAAGGCTTTAAGATTCCAGGCGATGTCTGGGGTGGATGCACGGCCATGATGGTGGCCTTCCCGCAATCGGTGGCCTTTGGTGTGGTCATCTTTTCGGTGCTCGGCCCGGAATATGTGCCCTTTGGTGCCATGGCCGGGATGCTCGGTGCCATCGTTGCGGGCATCATCGCCCCCATTCTGGGTGGGACCGACCGTCTGATCTCCGCACCGGCAGCCCCCGCCACGGCCCTGCTGTCGGGGTTTGCCTTGGGGCTGATGCAACAAAGTGTCCCCCCGCTGACCATCATACTGTTGATGACGGTGCTGGCCATCCTGGCTGGCATCTTTCAGACTGTCCTCGGCCTGTCCAAGCTGGGCAACCTGATCCGCTATATCCCGTATACCGTGGTGAGCGGCTTTCTGACCGGGGTGGGTTTGACCATCATCGGGGGACAGATACCCAAGTTTTTTGGTGTGGGGGGCACACCCTTGTGGAAGGTCTTGATCTCACCGGCATTGTGGGATATGCGGGCCTGGGTGATCGGCCTGGTGACAATTGTGGTGATGGTGTTCGGTCCCAAGCTGACCAAGGCCATCCCCAGCACCATTTTGGCCATTGCCGCTGGCATCGGCACCTATTTTTTGTTTGCCACCAACGATCCGGCCATGCAGGAACTGGCGGGCAACAAACTGGTGATCGGTTCTCTGGGATCCGCAGGCAGCGGTTTTTTTGATTCCATCATGGGCAGATGGGGTGATATTGGCGAGCTGCGGCTGAACCAGTTGTTCGGCCTGTTTGGCACGGCCCTGACACTGGCTGCCCTGGTCAGCATTGATACGCTGAAAACCTGCGTGGTCATGGATCAGTTGACCAACAGCAGTCATGATTCCAATCGGGAGTTGATTGCCCAGGGGGTGGCCAACATGTCGTCGGCTGCGCTGGGTGGGATACCGGCGGCCGGAACCATGGGATCCACGCTGGTCAACCTGCTGAGCGGTGGGCAGACCCGTTTGTCTGGTGTCATCGAGGGCATTTCTGCCCTGGTCGCCGCCCTGGTCCTGATCCCGGTCATTGCCTGGATCCCGGTCGCCTCTCTGGCGGGTGTCCTCCTGGTGGTGGGGTACCGGATGGTCGACCAGAAGGCACTCATGTTCCTGAAATCGAAGGATACCGTCTTTGACTTTGCGGCGGTGGTCACGGTGGTGCTCGTGGCCTTGACGGTCAGCCTGATCAGTGCGGCCGGGACCGGTGTGGTCTTTGCCATTCTCCTCTTCCTGCGGGAACAGGTGGGTGGTACCGTAATCCGCAACCGGCATACCATCAATCAGTTTCCCGCCCGCTGTTATCGTCCTGCCGATGATGCCCGGATCCTGGAAAAGTTCGGCAATCGGGCGGTCGCCTACGAGTTGCAAGGCAGCCTGTTTTTTGGCACCGCCTATCAGTTTGCCTCTGCCTTGGCACAAGATCTCAAACAGGCAGATTATCTGATCCTGGATTTTCGTCTCGTCCACTCCATTGATGTGACCGCTGCCAACAAGTTGCAGATTGTGCTCCGTGCCATGCATGCCCGGAATGCCACCCTGCTGTTCAGCAATGTCAAGGATGCTTTGCCCAATGGCAAGAATCTACAGGCCTTTCTCGAGCAGAACGGGGTGACCGGGAATGGTGCGGTGCGTATTTTCCCGGAGTTGGAGGATGCCATTGAGTGGGTCGAGGAACGCATTCTGGCCGAGGTCAAAAAACAGGATGCCGTGGAACGGCCACCGCTCAATTTGCAGGAAATCTCGCTGTTCCAAGGTCATGCCGAAGACACCATGAACGACGTGAGCCAATGTGTCTTGGAACGAGTGGTCAAAGCGGGTGAATGTGTCTATCCCTTTGCGGCACCGGGTAACGAAATCTACATCGTGCGCAAGGGAACGGTCAGACAATCGCACCTGAATGTCAGTGACAACCGTTCGCACCACGTCTCCACCATCGGTGCAGGCGATTTCTTTGGTGGACTGGCCTTCCTGGATGGTGCCCCACGGAACAACGAGGCCACAGCGGTGAACGATGTGTATCTGTATGTCATTACCCGTGAGGCGTTCAACCAGTTGGCGGAAGGTCACAAACGGTTGGCCCTCGGCATCATGGCCGCTCTGGCTCGTACCCTTGGGATGCGGCTGAGAAATGCCGAAGACAAGCTGCGCAGGGTGTACGATTGACCTGACCGGGTGTCTGTCCTGCCTTGCTGTGGTCCCTGCCACGGTTGCATCATCGGTGCAACCGTGGCAACGGATGTCTCTTGACAAACTCAGAAAATGGTAGGATTTTGACTCCCTCGTCATACCTTTTCCTCGAAAAATGGGTGGATGCAATCAAGTGGAGACAGTGAAAGAACAAAATTCCGTTGCCTTTTCATCTCTATCCAGAATGAAAGGGTTCAAGATCCCAGGGGATGTCTGGGGTGGATTCGCCGCCATGATGGTGGCATTGCCGTCGGCCGTCGCGTTCGGCGTGACCATCTTCGGCGTACTCGGCGCAGAATATATCCCCTTTGGTGCCCTGGCTGGCATCATCGGCACGGTTGCCCTGGGTCTGGTGGCCCCCACTCTGGGCGGAACGGATCGACTGATCACCGCGCCGTGTGCGCCAGCCGCCGCCCTGCTCTCCGCCTTCGCCCTGGGACTGGTGCAACAGCAGATGTCACCCCTCACGGTGGTACTGATGATCACCGTTGTCTCCATCCTGACCGGGGCCTTCCAGATCATGATCGGCATGCTCAAGGTGGGCAACCTGATCAAATATATCCCGTATACCGTGGTGAGCGGTTACCTGACCGGCGTTGGCATCACGATCATCGGCAGTCAGATACCCAAATTTCTGGGCGTCACCACGGGTCAGCCCTGGTGGAAGGCGTTGATCACACCGGATTTGTGGGATCTCCGGGCGTTGGCTGTGGGGGCCACGACGGCCCTGGTGATGACGTTCGGCCCCAAATTGACCAAGGCCGTGCCGGGCACCATCCTGGGTATTGTGGCGGGCCTGCTGGTCTATTTCCTGGCGGCGATGGCCGATTCCTCCCTGTTTACACTGACTGGCAACAAGCTGGTCATCGGTTCTCTGGGATCCGTGGGGGGGGGCTTTCTCGATTCGGTCATTGGTCGCTGGAACGATATTGGCGACATGCGCCTGGGTCAACTGGCCAAATTGTTTGGCAGTGCTCTCACCCTGGCCGCCCTGTTGTGCATTGACACCCTGAAGACCTGCGTGGTGCTGGATCAAATGACCCGCAGTCGCCACGATTCCAATCGGGAACTGATCGCCCAGGGGACGGCCAACATGGTCTCTTCTGCGGTGGGTGGCATGTGTGGTGCGGGTCAGATGGGTGCCACTCTGGTGAACATGGTCAGCGGTGCGCAAACCCGGGTATCCGGCATGGTCGAGGGTGTTTCCGCTTTGATCGTCGCGTTGGCCTTGAGTGCCTTCATTGCCTGGATTCCCGTCGCCTCCCTGGCGGGCATCCTCATTGTGGTGGGTATTCGCATGATTGACCGGGAGGCACTGCACCTCCTGACCTCGCGGGATACCATCTTTGACTTTGTGGTGGTGGCGGCCGTGGTGATTGTGGCCTTGACGGTCAGCCTGATCGGTGCCTCCGCCACGGGTGTCATCTTTGCCATCCTGCTCTTTTTGCGTGAACAGGTGGGCGGGACGGTCATTCGCAACAAGTATTATCTCAACCAGTTTCCCTCCCGCTGCTATCGCTCCGAAGAGGATACCAGCATCCTGGAACAATGCGGCAAACGGGCGGTTGCCTACGAATTGCAGGGCAGTCTGTTCTTCGGCACGGCCTATCAACTCTATACGGCCCTGGAAGAAGAGATCAAACGGGTGGATTTTCTTATCCTGGATTTTCGCCTGGTGCATTCCATTGACGTGACGGCTGCCCACAAGCTGCATATTCTGCAACAGGCCATGCATGAGCAAAACGCCACCCTGTTGCTCAGTGATGTGGGGGGGGCCCTGCCCAGTGGCAAAAATTTGCAAGCCTTTCTCGAACAAACAGGGGTCACCCACGACGGTGCGGTGCGCACTTTCCCAGGGCTGGAAGATGCCATTGAGTGGGTCGAGGAGGCCCTGTTGGCCAATGTCAAAAAACGGGACACCGGGCCACGGGCACCGCTCACCTTGCAGGAGATCAAGCTTTTCAAGGATCATGCTGAGGACACCATGAATGACTTGACCCAGTGCATCCTGGAGCGCGTGGTCAATCCCGGTGAGTTGGTCTATAAATTTGCCGCGCCCGGTAACGAAATTTATATTGTGCGCAAAGGCACCGTCAGGCAATCATATCTGAATATGAGTGACAACCGTTTATATCATGTTTCCACCATTGGCGCGGGAGAGTTTTTTGGCGGGCTGGCCTTTCTGGATGGTTTGTCACGCAATAACGAGGCGGTCGCCGTGGATGAGGTCCACCTTTATGTCATCACACGGGAAGCGTTTGCCATGCTGATGGAGCATCACAAACGGTTGGCCATCAACATTCTGGTCGCTCTGGCACACACCCTGGGCATGCGCTTGCGCAATGCAGAGGAAAAATTGCGGCGGGTATACGACTGACACGGCATGGTCCGGCCTGGGAGCGGCGGGCGTCTCGCCCGCCCTCTCAGCGTTCCCCCTGTCTATTTATCTGTCACGTGTCAAAGCCAAACGGTTTGAACGGCGCGTCAAACCGCTCCCGGTCCGTGGTCGAGCCAGAGGCAAGACCGGTCTCCATGCCACACAGGCCTTATACACATCGCAAAAATTTGCCATCATTCATGGGGGTCCGGGGGAGATTATCTCCCCCGGTGGGGTCCAGGGGCAACGCCCCTGGTGGGGTCCGGGGCGAAGCCCCGGAAAAACAAGACCCTGTGGGTAAGGAATACAACATGTTGCTACGGCATGTTTTTTTTATTAACAGCCCCCTGGATGCTCCGATACGGGGCTCCGCCCCGAGCCCCGCCAGGGGCTTTGCCCCTGGACCCCACCAGGGGGATAATCCCCCTGGACCCCTGCAAATATCAACGACTTGTCGAGATGTGTGTAATGGAATGGGGATAATCCCCCTGGACCCCTGCAAATATTAACGACTCTGTGAAATGTGTGAATGGAATGGCCTTGAACAACGCTGGATCGTGGCACTATTGGGCACCGATTCTCTCATCGGAGACATTCATCGGCTTTGGCACAATCATTGCTTTCCTAATCCTCAAGGCCGGTTGAACCGATAAGAATCTTAAAGGGGTTGTCTTCTGCACCACCCACCCCGCACGGAATGGCAGTCAAGGTCGGTTTCCGAACTCGATGCCGGTGGCGTGCAGTGGGTACATCAGGAAAGGCAACCCTTGGGACGGAAAGCAACCGGCCATGACGGTTTACTTTCCACGCGACAAGCAGCCTGGCTGCCTGTCGCGTGGCAAAGATCCGCCACAGTGCTTTGTTACCCTTGTTTCTGTAGACGCCGCAGCAGGTGCAGGGCTGTTTGACTGGCTTGAAAGCGGATGCGGTCGCGGCTGCCGCGATACAGGGCCTGATGCTCCAGGACATTGCCTTGGGCAGAGACGGCGGCCAGAAAGGTGGTGCCCACCGGTTTCTCCTCTGAGCCGCCGTCTGGACCGGCGACACCGGTAACCGCCACCGCCAGCGTGGTGCCGCCGCTGCGCAGGGCACCACGGGCCATGGCCAGGGCCACTTCCGGGCTGACCGCACCACAGCGTTCGATCAAGACCGGGTTGACATCCAGGCATTGCGTCTTGGCGGTATTGACATAGGTGACATAGCCCACCGACAGATAGTCGCTGCTGCCCGGTACGGTGGAGAGACGGGCCGTGATCAGACCACCGGTGCAGGACTCCGCCACCGCCACCGTGGCCTTGGCTCCGCGCAGCTGTTTGCCCAGCAACACCTCCAAAGGACGCGGCACCTTGGAATAGAGCCGCTCACCCAGACGTTCCTGCAAACGTCCCTTGAACTCGGCTCCCATGTGTGCCGGAATGAGGACGGCCGTGTCGCCATTGGTCAACAGGCGGACCCGGCAAAAACCCAACTCTTTGCCTTCCGCCGGGGTGACCAGATCCAGATCGGGCTCCGAGCCCTCGATCATCCAACACGTGCTGTAGCGGCCGCGCCGGGTCACGCCTTGCGCATCCCGCAGCCCCTCCTCCAAAAAGTCACGTATGGCCGCCACCAGTTCACGGCGCAACCCCCAGATGCTTTTTTCACAATAGACCACCACGCGCCCCCGCCGCTTGATGGCAAAGCCGGCCGGAATGCCCGCCGCATCATACAACGGCCGGGCACCCATCACCCGCAGCCGATCCGACTCATCGTTGTCCAGCCCCAGAGAAAGACCCAGATTGGACAACAGGGAACGGCGCAAGCGGTTGCCGGGTTCGCCCGAACCTTGCACCAGAATGAGCCGATATTCTTCGGGCACCCGGGTGGGATCAAAGGGCGCGTCGGGTTCCAACTCGGAAAAACCCATCTCCGAAAAGCCCAGACACTCCAGTTGCAGGTCCAGATAAGGCCGACCGGAAGGCGGGAACAAGGATTCCTGTTCACTCCAACGCGGCATGATCAATAGGCATTTCATGGTAAAAATATCCTGGCAAGAATCATCAAACACACTCCCGCATACACGCCAGCGGCCAGATCGTCGGCCATCACGCCCCAGGGATCGGCCAACTCCCGGTCCAGCCAATTGACCGGCCAGGGTTTCCAGATGTCAAACAGGCGAAACAGGCCAAATCCTGCCCACAACCATGGCCAACCCGTCGGGGCCGCCAGCAGGGTCAGCAGAATGCCCGCCGCTTCATCCACGACCACCTGGGGGGGATCTTTCCGGGCATACACCCGGCAGGCCACCGCCGCCGCCCAGGTGCCCACCACCGTCACCGCCACAAAAACGGCCACATGGACCATCAAACCCGCCTGTTGCGCCCACCAGCAGATCGGCAAGGCCGCCAGGGTGCCCCAGGTGCCGGGAGCCTTGGGAATACGACCCGCCCCCGCCAGCGTGGCAATCTCCAGGGCCAGACGATCCGACCACGAGTGTGCAGTATAGGGTGCCATATTATTCCATATTTTTCAAGGAGATTTTCACCAGGGCAATCGCATTTGAAAAATATTGCCGGGGTCTGGGGGCCGTCACGGCCCCCAGTGGGAGTCCAGAGGGCAAAGCCCTCTGGTGGGGGGCGGGGCGAAGCCCCGATTTTGTGGTGGCTTCGCC
>JADFYM010000177.1 GCA_015233035.1 Magnetococcales bacterium | reverse complement strand
AAGTGTCACTTATGCCCGCGCACAGTATAGATCAAGAAAATGACACCGTCGCAACAGGTGGGCGGCTCCAACTCCAGAGGTTGGTTTTTCCGGGGCTTCGCCCCGAACCCCACCAGGGGCGTTGCCCCTGGACCCCACCGGGGGAGATAATCTCCCCCGGACCCCCATGATAAAAATCAGCTTATCCCAATCGCCCGATTCAACTTGCCACTCTGAAACCCTTCCAGGTCCAGGGAAACATACTGAAACCCGGCTTGGCGCACCGCTTCCGTCACTTGTTTGCGCAGTTGGGGGTCCAGGAGACGGGGAATATCCGCCTCCAGCAATTCGACCCGCGCGGTTTCGCCCTGTTTGCGCACGCGCAAGGTCGCAAAGCCCATCCTTCTCAGTCTGGTTTCAGCCTCTTCCACCCGGCGCAGGGCGTCCAGATCAATCGGCTCTCCGTAGGAAATGCGCGAAGAGAGGCAGGGAGAGGCGGGCTTGTCCCACGTCTTGAGCCCCTTTTCCTGGGAGAACCAACGCACGTCGTTTTTGCTTAAACCGGCCTCCAGGAGGGGGCTTTTGACCTGAAACTGCTCTTTGGCCCGCGAACCGGGCCGATAATCGGCCTGATCATCCGTGGTGCTGCCATCCAAAACGGCGGCCAACCCCTCCTGTCGGGCGATGGCCGTCAACCGTCCGAACAGGTCGCTCTTGCAGAAAAAACAGCGATCTGGCCCGTTTTTGACAAAGTTGGCATCCTCCAGTTCACCACTGGCGATCATGCGATGATGGAGATCCCACTCGCGCACGGTGGCTTCGACATCCTCCCGATCACGGGCGGGCATGGTGGGCGAGAGGGCGGTAACGGCCAGATAGGGAATACCCGATTCCTGGACGGCAACCACCAAAAAGGTGCTGTCCACCCCACCGGAAAAGGCGACCAGCCCGCTCCCCAAGGCGCGCAGATCCGTCAGCAGACGGTGATATTTTTCCAGCCTGTTGTGATGCTCTGCCGTCACGACACACCTCCCCGATTGATCAACCCGGCCACATAGCCCGCCCCAAACCCATTATCAATGTTAACGACAGTCACATTGGCGGCACAACTGTTCAACATGCCCAGCAAGGCCGACACTCCCTGAAACGCGGTTCCATAGCCGGTGGAGGTGGGCACGGCGATGACCGGCTTGTCGACCAGACCGCCCACCACGGAGGGCATGGCCCCTTCCATGCCCGCCACGACAACAAAAACCCGCGCCGTGCGCAACAGGGTATCTGCCGCCAGCAGACGGTGCAAGCCAGCCACTCCGGCATCATAATGGGTCTCCACCCGAGCCCCCATGAGGCGTGCCACCAAGGCCGCCTCCTCCGCCACGGCGATGTCACTGGTCCCGGCACAAAAGATGCCGACCAACCCCTCCTCGGAACCGGGTTCGATTTGGCGATACAGGCAACCCGTTCCCTTGGCGTGTTCCAGAACGGGAAATTGCGTCCGCAGGCGGGCAATGCGTGGGCGGGACAAGCGGGTGATCAAGAGGTTGCCTGCGTGGGCCAAGGCACGTTCCACAATGGCTTGCAGATGCTTGAAAGGCTTGCCCTGGGCCAGGATGACCTCGGGAAAACCGTGCCGCAAGTGGCGATGGGTATCCAGGCGGGCGACGATTGCGCCGTCCTGACGCACGGCATCCACGGGAAAGTGGGCCAGTTGCGCCAAGGTTTCTTCCACAGAAACGCGGCCTTCGGCCAGGGCGGTGAGCAGGGATTTTAAATGGTTGGGGGTCATGTTTTTTTTACACACCTGTCCGATTATACTGTCCGCCATTGCTGGGGGAGCGGTGAACCGCCCCCCCAGACCCCCCCACCCTTTTTTTTTAATCATTTTTCAGGGGCAACCGGGAGGAATCATCCAGAGGCAAAGCACCTGCCGCACCAATGGCCGCCGTCAAAAACGGCGCAATGGTCTGTTGCGCCTGCAACAAGGTCCACCCCTGCCGTTTGGCCAATTGTTCCAGATCATCGTGTTCCAGACGCCACACCCCACCCGCCTCTTTGGCCCGAACCACCCCCCAGGGGGTGGCCACGGTCTGCGCGGTGCGCGGCAGGATCAAACGATCCATGACGGCCAGGCGCACCCCCAACGCCGTGGTATGCGCCAACACCATCTCGGCCAGCACAGTCTCTTGCCCCGGTCGTGCCATCACTTCCAGGCGAACCCCAGGACGCCCCTTTTTCATCGTCATGGGGATCAAGGCCACATCCAGCGCACCGGCCCCCAGCAAGTGCTCCCACAGGGGACCATACCATTCGGGATTCATGTCATCCAGATGGCTGGACAACACCACCACCGACTCTCTGACCAACGCAGAGGTCACGTCAGGCGGATCCGTCTCCTGGGCCAAAATACGCACCAGATTGGGCCGTCCTGGCAACACCCGACTGCCCAGGCCATGCCCGATGCGATCAATCCGCGTCAAACCAGACCCACCAAAACGGTTCACCAAAGTCACCAGGATGGCCGCCCCGGTGGGGGTGACCAACTCCGCCTCCACAGCATCCGGGCGAAGGGGCACCCGATGGGCGCGCAACAATTCGGCCACCGCCGGAGCCGGAATGGGCAGACGGCCATGCTGGCAGGTCACAAAGCCGGAACCGGTCGGCACCGGCGAGGCGGTCATGTGCGTAATCCCCAAACGCCAGACCGCAAAGGCGGCCCCGCAGATGTCAATGATGGCATCCAGGGCACCCACTTCATGAAAATGGACCTCTGCCACCGGAATGCCATGCACCCGCGCCTCCGCCTCGGCCAGGTTGGTAAAAATGGTACCCGCCAGGATCTTGACCGGATCCGGCAAACCAGAGGCCTGAATCAGGGCCAAAATGGTGGGCAAGGAGCGATGGTGGTGTTCGTGCGGGACCGTCACCTCCAAATGCAGACCGCTCACCCCACCCCTTTGAGTCCGGGTAATCGCCCAGGACCACCCCGACGCCACACTCTCCAGGGCCTCGGCCAAAACCGCGCGGTCCAACCCCAGATCAAGACAGGCGGCCAAAAACATGTTGCCCGCCATGCCTGCTTCCAAATCCAGATGAATCTTCATAAAGCCCCCGGCTCCCGCAGGATCATCCGGTTCCGCACAGAACGGGTTTCTCCCACCGAAGTCACCCGCACCGCCGCCTGATCGGCAACCGGGCACTTGTTTTCGCAAATACCGCAGCCGATACAGAGGGTCGGGTCTACGTAAGGCTGTTTCAACGCCACCGTATGGCCCTGGCGGTCGGTCATCTCCACTTTTTTGAACCAGATGGCCTTGGGCGCAGTGGGGCAAACCTCCTCGCAGACAATGCAAGGGGTGTGCATGGCCCAGGGCAGGCAGCGACCATGATCAAAAAAAGCGGTGCCCAGTTTGATCGGCTCGACAGGCGCGGCGGCCGCACTGCCCGTCTGGACAGCCTGCCCCACCTTTTCGGCCACCGTGAGCGGACGAATGGCACCCGTCGGGCAGACATGACCACAAAGGACACAGTTTTGTTCACAATAGCCCAGACGATTGACCAGAATGGGGGTCCAGAGAGCCTCCAGCCCCCCTTCCAGCAGGGCCGGTTGCAGGACATTGGTGGGACAAACCCGCATACAGGCCGCACACTTGATACAACGGGCCAAAAAATCCGTTTCGGGCAGCGCACCGGGGGGACGAATCATGGCCGGGTGGGGTGTGGCGGCGATCCCATAGGAACTGCGCCACAACGGCACCAAGGCCACAGCCACCAGGCCACTCTCCACCAGACGGCGGCGACTGAGATCAACGGGTTGCCCCACCGAACTGCGCGGCTGCGCCAGGCCATAGTGGAGGGCCCCTTCCGGGCATTGCTCCAGGCAATTCATGCAGAGGTGGCATTCGCTGACCCGCAAGGCCGCATGAGGGTCACACCCGCCTTGGCAAAAAGAGAGACATTTAAAACAGTCATGACATTTATCCACATCCCGGCGAATGCGCAACAGCGGTCGCCAGGAGAGCAGCCCCAACAAGGCACCCAATGGACAGAGCACCCGACACCAGGAGCGGGTCATAAACCGGTTGGCCAGGAGGATGGCCAAAAAGAGCAGGGCAATCCCCACGCCACCCAAAAAATGGGGCTGCAAGAGATAAAACCCGGTCCCCGCCTGTTGCAGGGCAGGCCACACCCCCGTCGCAAAGGAGCGGGTGAGCAGGGCAATGGGGTCCAGCAGGCCAATTTGCAGGAGACCCAGGGCCGCCATGACCAACAGACCGGTCAGGAGATAATATTTGACCCGAAACAGGGGTTGATACCGATTGCGTTTATAATCGTCTGCCGGTCGCCGTGGGCTGCAAAAATGGCTGACGGCCTGATTGAGAATGCCCAACGGGCAGATCCAGGAGCAGAAAAACCGCCCCAAAAACAGGGTGGGAATCAGAATCAACAGAGAGAGAGCCAAGCCACGGTAGAGGGTCGCGCTGGTCAAACCACTGGCCAAAGCAGTCAGGGGGTCCAGTTCCAGGAACAGGTCGACCTCATAGCCCTGTAGGTGGCTGAAATCGGTCCGCCACAACAGGAAACAGAACAGGCCGAAGAAAAAAACGGCGTATATGCGCCGAATGGCGCGCAAATTCGGCAGCATCATTCATCCTTTACCCGTTTTGATGCCTCTTGCAGAGAAGACAGAAAACCGCCTCCCCTGATGAAATGGACCCCGTCGTCAAGACAATCTCCCCGTCGCAGACGGAATTTTATGTTAAAGCCTTGCTGGGTGTCACCGGAACGGGTTGATTTATCTCAAGTGCACCGCGCATTACTGCGACTGTGGTTTCCTGCACCCGAAAGCGCAACCAGGTGCGAATCAGACCGACAGCTATGTCGTGTGGAATCGGATCTGGCCGGGAGGCACGAGTGGCCTGAACGTAAAACTCTTGCAACACCTGCACTGAAAGAATCCAGTCGTCCTGATCCAAAAGGCCAGCAGGGCCTTGATCATTGTTTCGTCCACAAACTCTCCTGGATGCCCGCCTTCGCGGGCATGACGGGAATGTGTATGACATGAAATTCGCTCGTCATTCCCGCGAAGGCGGGAATCCAGGGTTCTGACTGGAATGGCCGAAACGATGATCAAGGCCGCCAGCAGCAACCTCTCGCTTCCTGCCTTCCGCAACGGCTCGACTGATGGAGTAGAGCAAAATGTTGGTGTCAAGAAATCGCATGACGATCATGCACATCCTCTCGGACCAAACGATCCGAAGCAGTAAATGCCGAAACCGACTCCCGTAACGCACGTTCCTCGCGTTTGAGTCGTTCGGTCTCGCTCTCGTCTGAGGCTAATTGGACAAAAAACCGCCTGACCATGGCAGAAACAGAAGTATCCATCGACGCAGCCTTCATGCGCGCTTGCCTGTAAATCTCATCGTCCAGTGAAACAGTGATATTTTTCATATTTTCACAGTGTCACAAAAAAAGTGCAGAGTCAACCACCTGCCCCCCCCACCTGCCGTTCCACCCACTGGAGCGTGCGCCAATCCGTCTTGCCCAACCCCCGCGTCTCCGCCATCGCCAGATAAGGCACCTGAGCCACGTTCAATTCCAGAAAACGCAACGCATAGCTGTCCAAGGCCACTTCATCCAGACCCGCCAACAGGGTGTTCTCCTGGGCCACATCGTCCAGACTGCCCCCGGAAGGACCATTGCGTTTCAAAACCCGGGTCGCATCGACAATGGTCAGCGTGGGACGTAGCGCAGCAGCCAAATCCACAATGGAGGTGTGAATATTTTGATGCAACTGGTTGCGCTGCCCGCCCAATATCCCATACCAGTTTTTCATGGCCAGGGTACAGCCACTCAAGGAGTGCTGCTTGACCACCGGCAGATTGATCACCTTGTCCACCTGATGAAAAAAACGGGCCACAGGCCACACCTTGAGCACCGTGCCTTGCAGGTTGGTCTGCCGAAAATCATCCCCGCCGGGCAGTTTGACCACCGCCCCCACCTGCTGGGCGGCAGACTCAATCCCGGACCGGGCAAAACTGCGATGGGGATCGTTGATCGAACAGTCGGTGACCCAAACAGCCCCCGCCCCCGCCTCCCGGCACACCTTGGCCACCGCCGCCACCACCTCGGGCGAGGTGTTCGCCGCCTGCTCCGGCTGCCGATCCCACCCCACATTGGGTTTCAGTAATACCGTATCCCCTTTCTGGATAAACCGTCCCATCCCCCCCAAAGCGGCCACGGCCTCCCGCACCATCGTCTCGACCACCGCACCCCGCACCACCACCAAGGCCGGATGCAAGCTCGTCGCGGCCACCCGAAAATCCTTGAGGGTCAAAATTTCCTGTCGTTTCTGCCGCACCGCTTCGGGACTGTAGGCCCAATAACCCACCAGACCCAGCCCGACCGCCATGGCCGTCGTCAGTCCGGTCTCCTGCAAAAAACGGCGACGACTCCAGACCGGCTCCACCTGCCGGATACGTGAGCCACTGCGACGCGCCTGGGGCGCAGGTTCGGTCTCAGCCATGGGGAGCGAACGCCTTTAACGGTATTTTCCAGGCATCCTCCCAGGGATGAAAAATGCCCAACCAGCCCCGCGCCAGCGGCACCACAATCCAATCGCCCTCATACCGGTCGGCAATCTGCAAGATGCGCATCCCCTCCTCCCGCCGTTCGGTGACGGCCGTCCCTTCCTGCCGGAAAAAAGCCACCATGGCCTGCTCCAGCGTGGCCATCTGCTCTGGCGTACCGGTCACGCTGAAGGCCTGGATGACCACACCATCCGCCCGCTTGAAACTGCGTTCCACCACCCGCTGGAGAAAGTTCCAACCATGATAATTTTCCTTGATAAACCGGGTGGCAACCACGGTGCCGAGGTCGGGAAAGAGCCCATCCAGGGAGAGTTTGCCCGTCGACGGGCCTGCCCCCTGGTGCAAGGCCCGCTCCACCGCCTGGGCCACGGCCAGCAAGGGCAGATCATCGGCAAAGGCGGCCAGCTTGACATAATAGGGCCCCGAGATAAAACCGAGCCCCCGACGATTCTGGAACCCCGCCTCCCCCACCGCCACTGGCTGGCCATTGGTGCCGATCTCATCCATCAGGGTACCGAAAGCATTGAGCGGCTCGCCCATGTCATACAGGTCCAGCACCGCCGAGGGCTGTTGGGTATCGGTCGGCAGACGATACTCGGCCACCGCCAGGGCACGAAAACCGGCACTCAAAAAATATTCCGCATGACCATCGACATATTCGTACAGGTTGGCCTTGTCAAACGAGCGCACCGCCTCTTCGCGCCGCCAGTTTTCCACCTGTTTTGGCAGGAAAGTGGTCAGCGGATGACCAGCCGATTTGAAGTTTAACAGAGTAGGATCATACTGTTGCCCCCGTTCGTACAACACGGCAGCCAGCAGCGGCAACAGAGCCAACAGCAGCAACCGGACCACCACCGGCGCAGCGTGTCGCGCGGGGGGCAGTCCGGTTGCCGCAGGATCCGTCGCCGTCGGGCGTGCCATGCGCAATCAGGCAATCGGGGCAAACGACAGGGTGCGGTGGGCCGCTTGCAGTTTATTGGCCACCGGCAACCCGTGCGCACAGGCCGCCGTGCAGGTGGGTTCCTGACACGCCAGACAGGACGCCGCCGAACGGGTCAGGGAGGCATAGCTTTGCATGGCCCGCTTTTCATCGCCATAGTCGGCAAAATACATTTGATAGCGGAGAATATTCGCAATATCCACCCCTTGCGGACAGGCACCCATGCAATCGCCACAACCGGTCCGGCAATAGGTCTGGCCATACAGGGCGGCATAGCGGTCCAACGCCCGCTGGTCCTGGGCCGTGAAGGGGGTACCGGAGGCTTGCAGATAGTGGTTCAAATCCTCCACCGTCTTGATGGTGACCACCAGACCGGCCACCTGGGGATGTTTCAGCACCCAGCGGAAGGCAGCATGTTCAAAGGGCACCCCGCCTGCCTCCACCCCGCTCTCTTTGGCCCCCGCCAGGGTTTTCATGGCAATCACACCCACCCCATGTTGGGCGGCGAGTTGGAGAACGTCTGGCAGTTTGGGAAATTTCATAAAATTGAAGGCGGTCATGATCCAGTCAAAATGGCCACTCGTCACCGCCGTCGTCAGCAGGGGTTCCAGATTGTTGGGACCGTGCGAGGAGACCGCCAGATGGCGCACCTTGCCCGCCTTTTTCAATTCCTCCGTGGCGGCCAGCATGGCATCATCCAGCAGACGCTTTTGCTCCTCCTCCACGTTGGTGGATTTTTCACCGATGGCATGGACAAAAACCACGTCCAGATAGTCCAGATTCATCCGTTTCAGACTGGCCTCCACGGCGGCAATATAATCCGCCTTGGTGGTGCCGAGTGGCAGATGACCGGGATAAGGCTGCGGAGAACAATATTTGGAGGCAATATAAATCTTGTCCCGCTGTTTGAAGCGGGTCATGGCCTCACCGATCAAAGTCTCGCTGTTGCCATAATCGGGCGCGGTATCAAAATAATTCATCCCCTGATCAATGGCCCGCAAAACCATGGAGGCGGACGGCAGTTTGCCTGCACCAAAAGAGATATCGCTGATGCGCAAGTCGGTCTTGCCCAGTGGCCGATAACTTTTGACCAGCGGCTTGTCCACAGTCTTGGTCTGTTCTGGGGTGGACTCCTCGGCCCCGGACAGGACAGGCAGGGCGGCACTGGCGGCGATGGCGACGGATGATTGGAGAAATGCTCTGCGTTTCATGAGTTTTGTCCCTTTCCTCGTGTGAAGCGAAGACCCTCCTGGGGGGGGGGGGGGCATTCCCCCCCCCCCCCCCCCCCCCCCCCTTCTTTTTTTTTTTTTTTTTAATTCTGGAGGGTGCTGCGGGTGTGTACCCCCCCCCCGGCTTCGTGGGTGCGGGCCCGGCCGCGGGGGGGTGTGGGGCGGCGCCCAACACCACCCCGCCCCCACCCCACCCCACCCGCGGCACGTTGCGTCCGC
>JADFYM010000176.1 GCA_015233035.1 Magnetococcales bacterium | reverse complement strand
CTATGCTGAAAATCCGGTCAATGTCCCAAAATATTGAATGGGGGGGCAGTGAGGTGTCTGCTGACGAGGCCCAGATCCTGGGCAATAAATTTGGACCGTGGAGGCCGTTTTTGGACACCCCAGGTCAATACCAGATCTTGCAGGTCGTTATCCTCTTCAAGTTTATGGATTTTCAGTCCAATGGCTTGGCAATCAGCCATTGAGAGATGGCGTGAATGAGTCTTGGTCCCGGCGTGGTCGCCAAGTACTCTGATCACTTCCTCTGCCATGGCTACAGCATTACTTTCCTGCGCAAACATGTTCCTGCACAACCATGAGCGCACCATCTCTTGGGACCATTCGATCGATCTCCGACATTCCAGGAGAAACGTGGGGTGGTATTGACCGACAATAGTTTGCCATAATGGAATGCAACTGGGATCGTTCTTGATTTGTTCTTTGGCCATGTCGAATTCATCCAAAACAGCTTGAGCCGCTATGCCGCCAAACTGGGGATCGATAGGTCCGAGGTTGGATTGCTTGCCCATCAGGATCGTCCTCGCTGAACATGCAATCATGGTACCCGCAGACATGGCGATCTGTGGCACGATTACCCTGATATCCTGGCCAAATTGCTGCCACAGGTAGTCAACCAAGGATTCTGTTGCCGCAAGATCCCCGCCAGGAGTATGGATGATGAGGTCAAGGCCGCGTTCCCTGTCAAGCCCATGGACGGCCGTCATAAATCCGGTTTTGTCTGCGTCCCCAATGGACAACTGCGGAATTTTGTGCGGTTTATCAAGCCATCCCGAATAGTATGCGATTATATTGCGTCCGGTCTTGAGATGCAGTTCGGCAAGATATTTGCGCCTGACAATGTCAACCGGAGCAGTAGACTGTTGTTGAATGGTCTCCTGAAGGACGCTGTTCCAATTAGGCACGTTGAAATGGCCAGTTGGACGAGGAAGACAAGACAGTCCGAACGGTTGTGTCTTCCAGCGTACACAGCTTAAAAGATCTCTCTCGTACCTGTGGCAACCGGTATGCTGTCGGTAACGGAGTGAAAAATTTGCTGTACTGACTGACAATGTCCTCTGCGGATGTAGTATGTTCGTCGTCTTTTGGTCTATCTGTAGACATGGGAGGCTCCCTTAAAGTGGTTGTTGTTCAGTGTCGCAAGCCCTGGTCGAGATCACCCCGGAAAAATACACCAACATTTCAGATCATGTACAGGCCAGATACTTCATCATACGCAAAAAGTCAACCCTTATCTGCCCCGCCTTATTCTCCTGAGCCAGGAAGCGATAGATACCCTGGCCCTCTGCATCATCCCTCTGGCGGCCAAAAAATGATCAATATCCTATTTTACCAGGCCTGTCTTGACCGCAAACTGGGCCAATTCGCCGATGGTACGCAAACCGAGTTTCTCTTTGAGTCGGGTCTTGTGGGTATCCACCGTTCGCGGGGTAATTTTTAAAATCAGGGCGGTTTCCTTGTTGGTGTGCCCCATGGCGATCTGGGTCAACACCTCATTTTCCCGCCGGGAGAGTGTTTTCCGCTGGTTGAAATGGAGAAATTCCTCCAGTTTTTGGGCCACCTGCGCACTCATCCATTTGCCGCCGCCATGGACGGCGCGAATCGCGTGACACAACTCGTCAAAACTGTTTTCTTTCAAGATGTACCCCATCACGCCCACCTCTTTGGCTTGCAAGGCCAGAGTGGGATCGTCATGACTGGTCAAAATCACCACCCGGGTGCGCAAACCCGTTTTTTTTAATTGGGAGGCTACCGCAATGCCATTCAGGCCAGGCATTGAAATATCCAGGATGGCAATGTCCGGGAGATGCAATTGAATCAATCGCCAGGCATCGTCCCCATTGTTGGCATCCGCCACCAGGTCAAATGCCGTGTCTGACTTGAGCAGTTCCGCCAGCCCTTCCTTGAAAATCACATGATCGTCTGCCAACAAAATTTTAATCATGACAGGGCATCCTGACCAGGATGGAGGTTCCCTGGCCCGGTGTACTCAAAAAATGCACCGTCCCGCCCACCCGGGCCGTTCGTTCCTGAATAATGGCCAGGCCAATCCCATTGAGATTTTTTTTCGTTGTCTCCCAATCAAAACCGTGTCCGTTGTCAGAAATTTGCATGCAAAAAGAGGTGGTGCTGGTCTCTTGCAACAGGATATCGATGCGGTTGCATTCGGCATGTTTCATGGCATTGCTGATGGCCTCCTGGAAAATGAGGTAGGCGTTTCTCTTCTGTCTGCTCCCCATGGGGCCCAGGTTCCCTTCCACGTCCACGTGCAGCGCAATGTGGGATGATTTTGCCAGTTTATTGCATTTCCAGCGCACGGCCTCCACCAGATCCATTCGATCCAGGAAGGCGGGGTGCAAATCCGTGGATAGATCGCGCAATTGATTGATCACTTCCGTGATTTGCCGGTTCGTTGCAACCAGTCCCTCCGGGCGCAGCAACGGCTCGCCCTGCAACGCCAGCGTGATGGCCTTGGTGCGCAAGAGAACCGCCTGCAACGCTTGAATGGCACCGTCATGAATGGTGCTGGCCAGACGTTGCCGTTCCTGGTTTTCCACATGCTCCTTGACGTTGCTGAGCAGGGCTTCGCTTTTTTTCAACCGCTCCTGTGCCTCTTTCAGTTCGGTGATATCGGTAATCGTGCCGACAAACCCGCGCAGCACCGCCTTGGCGTCCAACTCCCGCGACGACTGCCCCAACACCCAGATGACCCTTCCATTGCGCGGGTTGACCAGGCGGAATTCGGCCCGAAAGGGAATCTGTTCGGTCACGGTGATGGCCCAGGCGTCACAAACCCGGTCCCGGTCTTCTGGATGCAGCGTGCATAACCAGCGATTGCCCAGCAATTCTTCCAGGGAAGCACCCGTCATGGCGGACCATTGGGGATTGACATAACGGAAGGCACCCGCCAGATCGGCGCGAAAGATGCCGACAGGAGCCTCGCCGACCAAAACCTGGTCTGTCCTGTTTTGCACCTGGGTGATCCATTGGGAATCGCTGTCATCCGACCCCTGGTCCAGGATGCTATGCAGCCGCACCAAAACCAGCGACCCATCGGCCAGGGACAGATTGAGATCGCAAACCTCCATTTCCCGGCTCTTGAGCACCTGGCGGACATGCAGATAATAAGCCGTCTGGCTCTTCGAGGAGATGAAACGGGAGAGGGCAACCCCCACCAACCGGTCGCGTGTCAGGCCAAGCAGGGCGACGGCCATGGGGTTGGCCTCGCACACCAAACCATCCGCACGGATGGTCAAACAGGCCAGAGGGGAAATCTCATAGAGATGGGCATACCGGTCTCTGGCCTGCTCCAATTCTGACTGGGTGCGCCGCAACTCATTGTTCTGCATCTCCAGTTCAATCTGGTGGACCTGCAACTCGTGCACCAAGCGATTGGTCTCTGCCGGGGTCAGCGGCCCCACAGCCGTGGCATGATGCGTCAGAACCGACTCGGCGGAACGGCGTAATTTTGCCAACTGGCCAGGGGCAACTTTGTCACGCAACATGGTCTGTTCATCCTCATGCAATCGCCAACCCGCTGTCACTTGTCCAACAGTGCGGTGATATCAATGGCGGCTGTGGTTACACCGACAATCCTGCCCGAGTCATTGTGCAACGGTTCGGCGGATACCTTGCAGGTCATCTGGCCCTCGGCGGTTGGCAGCACCATCACCACCTGTTCCCCCTTGCCACTGGCCAACACCTTTTGCTTCAGGGCAAGCAACGGCAGCATCCCCTCCCCTGGGCCGGCATGGCCCACCTCGATCTCATCGTCGCGCTTGCCCATAAAATCAATCGTATTGAAACCTGGATGGGAATTATAGATCCAGGTATACCGCAACGCCTCATCCACATTGGAAACCATGATGGCCAGCGGCGAACTCTTCAGGGCCACCTTGAAACGCTCTTCACTCAAGCGCAACCTCTGCTGCATCTGCTTGATTTCGGAAATATCGACAAAGGCGATCACAATCCCTTCAATGACGTTGTCCACCGTGCGATAGGGTCGCACCCGGATGGAAAGCCACTGCCCGGCCTCGGTTTGGGTCTCAACCTCCACCGGAACCAGGGAGTCCAGCACCTGTTCCGCATAATGGGACAGGTTGTCGCCCTTCACGTTGCTGACCAGATGCTGGAGCGGACGGCCAATATCCCCGGGGATCAGATGGATGAATTGGGTGGCCGATGGCGTAAAACGCACCACTTGGAGTTTTTCGTCCAGAAAGATCGTCCCGATGGCGGTGCTGGCCATCAGGTTGACCATGTCATTGTTGGTCTTGGACAACAGAATGAGTTTTTCCTCATATTCGGCATTGACCGTGGCCAGTTCCTCGTTGACCGACTGGGACTCCTCCTTGGCGGTTTCCAGTTCTTCGTTGGCACTCTGCAGTTCCTCGTTGGAGGCCTGCAGTTCCTCATTCATGGACTTGGACTCCTCGTTGGTGGATTCCAACTCTTCGATGGTGGTCTGGAGATATTCCTTGGTAGCGCGGAGTGCCCTTTCCAGGTCGGTCACGCGCCGATCACCCTTTTTCCGGACGGTTGCAGTCGATTTTATCTTCTCCCCGACCGGCGGGACCGGTCCCAGATCCTCAAAAATCACCCACGACCATCCTTTCATGGTGTCTGGAGAGCAGATGGGTTCCACCATCAGGTTGACCCAGTGCAAATGGCCATTGATTTTTACGGGCAGTTTGTCATGGCGGACAGGCTGCTGGCTGGTCTTGACCTTGCGCAAGGCAGACGCCAGGTCCAGGGTCAACCCTTCTCTGGCCAGCTTCATGATGTTCCAGTGGGTATCCCCCGAGGTCGCCTCCAGATATTTCCCGGTCTTGCCATGAATGTACAGAACCTCATACTGGTCATTGACCATCAGGCAGGTCGGCGTGTGGGCATCCAGCAGATATTGTTCGGTCCATTCCTTCCAGCCCACGATTTTCTTGGTCATCTTTACCCCAACCTTTCTGGCCAGAGTCGGTTGCACCCCCTTGACAGTGGCCGAGACGGTAAGATCAGGGGCCACAACATATGATTGAGGTTTATGCTGATAGATTTTCCATTTCCGGTCCATGATGGTATAGACCGGGGCGGACGCGCCGGTGGTTTCCGAACTGCCCAGAAAGAGGAAGCCGTTGGGGACGATGGCATAGTGAAAGATGGCGTGGACTTTTTTTTGCAGGGTGGCTCCCATGTAGATCAACAGGTTGCGACAACTGATCAGGTCCATGTTGGAAAAGGGAGGATCCTTGATCACGTCCTGCGCGGCCACCACCAACATTTCCCGGATCATCTTTTTGATCCGATACTGGTTGCCTTCCAGGGTGAAAAATCGTTGCAACCGCACGCTGGAGACATCCGTGACAATCGTGTCTGGGTAAAGACCGGCGCGGGCCATTTCGAGGCCTCTGTCATCAATATCCGTGGTAAAGATCTGAACGGGATAGGTTTGACCCAGCCTTTCCATCTCTTCCTGGATCAGCATGGCGATGGAATAGGCCTCCTCGCCGCTGGCGCATCCTGGCACCCAGATGCGGATGGGTTTATGCTCCGGGCGGTTTTCAAACAGCCTGGGAATCACCTTTTCTGCCAGGATGGCAAAGGCATCGGGATCACGAAAAAAGTTGGATACCCCGATCAGGAAATCCCGGAAAAGCAGCATGATTTCTGCGGGATTTTCCTTCAGACAGGCGACATATTCGCCGATCTTCTGCGTCTGGCAAACCGCCATGCGCCGTTCCACCCGGCGCAAAATGGTGTTCTCTTTGTAGAGGGAAAAATCGTGCCCGGTCTGGGTGCGGAGCAGGATAAAAATTTGCTCCAATTGACCCCGATCGACGACCTCTCTGCTTTGTCCGTGGGGTTCAGGACGGCTTGCGACCGGTTTTTTGTGAAACTTGAATTGAAAAAAACGCACCAGGGCCTGGGGCATCTCTTCCGGCGGCAAAATAAAGTCGGACAGGCCGGTATTGATGGCACTTTTCGGCATCCCGTCATATTTCGCGCTGGCCGGATCCTGCGTGATGACCAGGCCACCCGCTTCCTTGATGGCCAAAAGACCCAACGTACCGTCTGCACCGGTTCCAGAGAGGATCACACACGCCGCATTATTGTACTGGTCTTGCGCCAGGGAGCAAAAAAAATGGTCGATGGAACCGGTTCTGGCTCTCATTTCGGGCAGATCCATCAGAAACAGCACCCCGTTCAGGATATCCAGATGATGATTGGGCGGGATGATGTAGACGGTGTTGGCGACGATGGGTGTGCGCCCCTGCACCTGAAAAACGGGCAAAGTGGTATAGTTCTGGATCAGAGCCGGCAGGATGCTCTGATGACTGGCATCCAAATGCTGCACCAGGACAAAAGCCATCCCGGTGTCTGCGGGCAGGTGGGTAAAAAAGCCCTGGAACGCCTCCAGCCCACCGGCTGAAGCCCCGATACCGACAATGGGAAATCGTTCTGCCGAATCCTGGCCGGTTCTTTCCTGGGGCAAAGGCAAGCTCCCGACCGGGCGGTCCCGCACCGCATGGGCGGCGGACAGAGTCGCATGACCGGCATTGAGCAGGGTATTGCGGTTTTTGTTCTTGGCCATCCCATCCTCCTGTAACACGCAGCGCGCCAAGAGGAGCGCACCGGGCTCGTCCGAATCCCCACTCCATATGTATCAGTCATCTCTTTCCTGGTCAAAAAAAAAACACTTTGTCGAGTATTTACTCGATATTCATACCTCCCTGGGTTGATTGATAAAGGTTCGCACGTCGTGCCCTGCTGGCCAGGATGAAGACCAATACCATTTCTGCGGACATTTCTGTATCTGCGCAGATAACAACCAGGAAAAGACCACTTTTATGCCGCTCACAGGTGACGGGAAGCTGTTTTTTTCACTCTGCGGAGGCTTTTTCACCACACATTGTAAGTTCTGCTTGCAGTACGTCAAGCGCAATGCGTAGACTGCCAATCGGGATGGAACATAAACCTGGCAACAAAAACTGGATAAATCATGAATAAAGAGCCCAACACTCCAGTCGTCATGATCGTCGATGATGTGATCGAAAATCTGGATGTTCTGGTCAGCCTGCTCTCCCGACACTACCGGGTGATTCCGATCAAAGACGGCGAACAGGCCTTGAAACGTGTTCTGCTGGAACCCCAGCCAGACATCATTCTCCTGGACATCATGATGCCGGACATGGACGGTTACGAGGTATGCGCAGAGCTCAAAGCAAATCCACACACGAAAGACATTCCGGTAATTTTTATCACCATGCGCACCGACACCATCGATGAACTGCGCGGGCTGGAATTGGGTGCCGTCGATTATATTCACAAGCCGATCAGCCATCCCATCGTTCTGGCACGCATCCGCACCCAATTGGCCATCCAGGAAAGCTACCGGAAGCTGGAAGAAAAAAATGGTCATATCCATACGCTGAATGAGCGGTTGGCCCAGGATGTGGCGGAGCGTGTGGCATCGGAAAAGGCTCTCCGGGAGAGCGAAGAACGGTTCCGATCGCTGGCCCAGTCGGCCACCGATGCCAT
This sequence comes from Magnetococcales bacterium, assembly GCA_015233035.1. GTDB lineage: Bacteria > Pseudomonadota > Magnetococcia > Magnetococcales > Magnetaquicoccaceae > Magnetaquicoccus. The sequence continues at coordinate 1,433 of JADFYM010000176.1, read as the reverse complement.
CATTTCCATCGATCTGGATGGGATAATTCATTTTTTCAACAAGTGGGCGGAGAAAATTTTTCAATATGCTGCGGAGGAAGTGCTGGACCATTCGATCGCCATGCTGGTGCCAGAAAATTATGCCAAAGCGCATCAGGATGCCATCGACCGGATCAAGCAGACCGGCAGGATGCGTCACAAACCGGGGCAAGTCATCACCATCACGGTCAAGAGAAAAGATGGCGCGGAAATACCGGTCGAAATGACGCTTTCCGCCTGGGAGGTGGATGGCAGTCTGCATTTTACCGCCATCATGCGTGACATAACGGAACGCAAACATCTGGAAGAGCGACTGGCGCAGTCACAAAGAATGGAGGCGGTGGGCACGCTGGCGGGCGGCATTGCCCATGATTTCAACAATATTCTGGGTATCATCATTGGCAATGCGGAACTCGGCACCCTGGGTGTCAGCGATCTGGCCGAGGTGACGAAAAATATTCTGGAAGCGGCCACCCGTGGGCGGGATCTGGTGCGTCGGTTGTTGGTCTTCAGTCGCAAAACGCCCACCAGCAAGCAACGCTTCAATCCGGCCACCCTGGTCCGGGAGGTGGTGCAACTGATGCGTTCCATACTGCCGGCGTCCATTGTGATCCAGGATGAGATCCGGGATGAGAATGCCCAGATCCGGGCGGACCCGGCCCAACTCCATCAGGTGATGCTGAACCTCTGCACCAACGCACGTCAGGCCATGGGCGACAAGGGCGGGGTGCTCACCGTGGGCGTGGCGCGCCTCTCCATCGACGCGGAGCGCGCCAAACAACTGGCCTTGAATATGGGTTCCCATCTCGAGATTCGGGTCCAGGATACGGGCTCTGGCATGACCGAGGAGGTCCAGCACCGCATTTTTGAACCCTTTTTCACGACGAAGACCAAGGACAAGGGGACCGGGCTGGGTCTGTCGGTGGCTTACGGCACCATTCGGAATTGCGGGGGAACCATCCATGTGACGAGCAAACCGGGACAGGGCACCACCTTCCATCTGTATATTCCAGAAGTGGTCACCCCTGACAATACGGATCGTCCCGCAGCGGAGCTCCCGGTCCTGAAAAAAGGCATCGGGCGCATCCTGGTGGTGGACGACGAGATTGGCCTGGTCGAAATCTGGGAAAAATTATTGACGGGTCTGGGCTATCTGGTGGACGGGTTTACGGATCCTCTGGAGGCCCTGGCCCGGTTCCATGCCGCCCCCCACACCTTTGACGCGGTATTGACCGATCAGACCATGCCGAAAATGCTGGGCAATACGCTGGGCGAGGAGATTCTTAAAAACTAGGTATCCACTTCGGTTAAGCCCTATCCACTTCGATCAAGCGTCTTTGTCTTGTGAATCTTCCCTCTTGGGTTCGCAACAAGTGATCGATACGGTGCTGGTTTCGTGACTACAGCTTGCTGGA
>JADFYM010000175.1 GCA_015233035.1 Magnetococcales bacterium | reverse complement strand
ACCAGGTGGCGCACGGTCACAATTGACGAGTATCGTCATTCCCGCGCAGGCGGGAATCCAGGAGGTCCAACAGACCCAATGGATTCCCGCTTTCGCGGGAATGACGGAACAGGAAGTGTCGCTTATGGCCGCGTGCAGTATATCACCTGGATTCCCGCCTGCGCGGGAATGACGTTTTAAAAAAACAATGACGTTTTAAAAAAACAATGACGTTTTAAAAAAACAATGACGTTTTAAAAAAACAATGACGTTTTAAAAAAACTACGTTTCCCGTGGTGGGTGCGGTTTAAGATCTCTTTCTCTTCTCGCTGTCTGTTTTCCTGCTCTGGTGGTACAACAACTCCTTGATCAACAATTTGGACGTTTCCAGGTCCATCAGATCGGTGGGTATTTCACCACAGGTCTGTTCATACTGTCCCAAAAGATGCATCTCGTCTGCCATGTTACGCATTATTTCAACCGTATCCTCTCCATCGTCACTGTTTTATTTTGCTCTGTTCGTCGACATCGACGACCATGATACTGAACACACCCAAACGATACCACGTTCCGTGCGCCACCTGGTCCCATATTTTAAAAAACCACAAACCGGCTGAAAACTTTCCTGAGAGGGGGGTGGCGGCGGTATACAGGGGCAGTTCGCCTTGTTTGGACATTTTTATCAGCGGATAGCCCGACTCACCGACCTTTTCGCCCTGCTGGTTGATAATATCCAGCCGCAAGGTATGTTCTCCCGGTTTGACCAGGATCAGATCCAGAATCAGGTAACCCAACGGACCGGATGCACGGTTGCGCAGTGCCTTGACCGCCGAATGGGGGCGCACCGCCCCGTTTTCCCCTTCGGTCACCTGATCGGAAAAATAGGCGTTGGTGATGTAGGCGGGCTTCAAAAAGGCGAACGGTGCCTGGGGGGTGCCCGCCTGGGCCAGACCTGCCTGGGCCAGGATCCCCAGCGTCAGGATGGCCAACCGCCAACGCCGCCAGGCTTGCCTCAAAAACCGTCCCCCTCACTCAATTTGGCCAATAATTCCGCCTGATGATAGGCCGCCAATGTCTCCACAATTTCGGCCAGATCTCCTTGCAGCACCGCATCCAACTTGTGCAACGTCAAATGCACCCGATGATCGGTCACCCGGCCTTGCGGAAAATTATAGGTGCGAATCCGTTCCGACCGATCGCCCGAACCGACCTGATCACGCCGATCTTTGGAGCGTTCGTCGTGGGCGGCCCGTTGCTCCAGATCATACAGACGGGCCTTGAGCACCTTGATGGCCTGGGCCTTGTTTTTATGTTGCGATTTTTCATCCTGGCAGATGACCACCAGACCGGTGGGCAAATGGGTGACCCGTACCGCCGAATCGGTGGTGTTGACACTCTGGCCACCGGGACCGGAGGCCCGAAAGACATCGATGCGCAAATCATCCCGCTCATTGATCTGCACATCCACCTCATCCGCCTCCGGGAGGATGGCCACGGTGCAGGCCGAGGTATGGATCCGCCCGCCCGCTTCGGTCACCGGCACCCGCTGCACCCGGTGTGCCCCCGATTCATACTTGAGCGCGCTGTAGACACCCGTACCGCTGATCAGGGCGATGACCTCCTTGAAACCACCCAACGCCGTGGCACTGCTGCTGAGGGTTTCGACCCGCCAACCCCGCAACTCGGCATAACGGCAATACATGCGGAACAGTTCGGCGGCAAACAGGCTGGCCTCTTCGCCTCCGGTGCCGGCCCGGACCTCCAGGACAATATTTTTGCCATCGTTGGGATCTTTGGGCAGCAGCAGGAGTTGGATCGCCCGCTGTTGTTGGGCAATCTGTTCTTTGAGGGTTTCCCGCTCTTCCTGGGCCATCTCTTGCAGATCATGACTGCTGTCTGGATGGTTGAGCAGTTCCATCGTCTCCCGCATCTGTTGTTCCAGATCGTGCAAGACGCGCCGGGCCTCCACCACCGGATCCAGTTCTGCATACTCTTTGCTCAGGCGGGCAAACAGGGTTGGGTTGGCACCGGTCTGGGCCAGGCCCAGCAGATCGCTCAATTCGGCATGACGCCGGGCCATCAGGTCCAGTTTTTGGGACAGATTGTCAACTGCTTCCATAAGATTGATCAGACCGTTTCGGTCACTCCAGTTCAAAAAGTTTGCGGGCGGCGTCGACGTACAGGGTGCCATCCGGTTCCGCCGCCAGTTGCCGCAGTTGGCTGAGGGGTGAGTGCAATAATTTATTGACCAGCAGACGGGCCATGGCTTCCAACCGTTTTTGTCCGGCCGGGGTCAGGTCGGACCAGGTGGCCACTGCTTTGGCCACTTCCTGATCCCGAATGGTTTCCATCCTTTGGCGCAACGCCACCAGCGTCGGCACCACCTCCAGGGTGTCCAGCCAGCGGCTGAAGGCGGGTATGGCCTGGAGGATCATCTCTTCGGCGGCCGCCATCTCCTGGCCCCGATCCTTCTGGTTGCTGGTGACTATTTTGCTCAAATCATCAATATCGTACAGGAAGGCGTTGTCCACGTCACTGATTTTTGGATCCAGATCCCGTGGTACGGCGATATCGATATAAAACTGGGGGTGCTGCCGCCGTTGTTTGAGCGAGGTGGTGGCCATGCTGGCCGTGACCAGATGGGTGGCCGCCCCGGTGGAAGAGAGAATAATATCGGCCATCGGCAGGATTTGGTTCAGGGCATCGAGCGGGTAGCCCCGTCCCTGGAAGGTGGCGGCCAGGGCTTCGGCGCGGGCCTGGGTACGATTGGCCACCAGGATGGTGACCCCGTGGGTGACCAGATGACGGGCTGCCAGTTCGCACATTTCGCCGGCTCCCAGCAGCAGACAGGTATGGCCGGTCAAATCGCCAAATATTTTGCGGGCCAGGGTGACGGCCACCGAGGCGACGGAGACGGGATTGCGGGCAATATTGGTCTCGGTGCGCACCTGTTTGGCCACTTGAAAGGCCATATGGAAAAATTTATTCAAGACGGTTTTGGCCGAGCCGCTTTCGACAGCTTCCCGGTAGGATTGTTTCATCTGGCCCAGGATCTGGGCCTCGCCCACCACCAGCGAGTCCAGGCTGGCGGCGACGCGAATGCCGTGGCGCATGGCTTCGGTGCCGGTATGGCTGTAGAGATGGGGGAGGAGGGTGTCCAGTTCCACGCCACGACTCTCGGCCAGCCATTGGCTGGCGGCGGCGACGCCATTTTCCGGTTCGGCGCAGACGGCGTAGAGTTCCACCCGATTGCAGGTGGAGATCAACAGTCCTTCGTGCATTCCTTCCAGGTTCAGCAAATGGCTCAAAAAGGGGGCGCACTCCGCCGCCGCAAAGGCCAGGCGTTCGCGCAAGGCCACAGGCGTTGTTTTATGGTTCAGTCCGACGACGATGAGTTTCATAGTGTGTGTGGTACCAATGCGAGCACCCTTGCGGGGGGATCTACCGCTTCCTGAGACAAAAACCCCATGATAACCCGGATGCGTTGCCCGGAGGAAGGGTTCTTTCCACCCTTTTCAGTTGTATTTTTTCCAGCTTGTTTTCAACCGCTTGCCAACGCGGTCGGAATGGGGTAGAGTGGTCGCTCCCATGAAGAGTGGGTATCGGGGTGTAGCGCAGCCTGGTAGCGCATCGGCTTTGGGAGCCGAGGGCCGGAGGTTCGAATCCTCTCACCCCGACCATTTCCATCCCCCACCGCGCCGGTTTGCCTGCATCCCCAGCGGAGCAACGCAAAAACACGCGCTCGTAGCTCAATTGGATAGAGCAACGGCCTTCTAAGCCGTAGGCTACAGGTTCAAGTCCTGTCGGGCGTACCAATTAGATCCAGTCAGTTATGGCTACCATTTCGGTGGCCGTTTTTGTTTTCCGCGTTTGTGGGTTCCTCTATGGGTTCCTTCTGCTTTTGACGGCCCTTGATTGGGGGTGATTTCTGCCTCCCGTCGGGTGCCTTGAAAATCATGGGTTCCCTTGTGGGTTCCTCTCCAACATGCCCCGATCCACCCGACCATCCCTGCCCACCGGGCGCATTTTTCTTTCCATCACCGCCCCCGGTGCGCTACAGTATGGGCATGTCCACCCTGGGAGGAGTCACCGCCATGAGTACAGCCATTACCATGCCGTTCGACACGCTGGCCTTTGTGAGGAGACTGGAAACCGCCGGTGTTCCGTCTGCTCAAGCAGAGGCACAGGTAGAAATGCTCTCCGATGCTATTAAAAAGGTGGAAGAAACACGGCTTCAGGAGTTGGCTACCAAAGGGGATGTCCGAGAGTCTGAACTTAGACTGGAAAACAAGATCGAGTCTGTCAGGAAGGATATTGAGTCATCCAAGTCAGAGACCATCAAATGGGTAGCCGGGATGTTTGTTGCTCAGACGGCGTTGATCATCGGCGCAATGTTCGCCGTGATGAGGATGGGACCGCCGACTGTGCAACCGACCATGTACCAGCTCCCCGCCCAAGAAATGCGCCAGATGGCCCCGGTGCCTGCCCCATTCCCTACGCTCCCGGCTCCGTCCGTACCACCCACGACACCCGCACATTAAAAAATACTGGTTCCGGCCACTGTGTGCGTCCCTGGCACGTTTTTCCGCCCGGTTCAGGCGCAGCCATGGTGCGAACATACGCCAGCTACCCGAACCAGTAGCCCCAAGACTGCCCTGGTCGGGGTGGTGTCCATCCCCCTGCCGGGTGGTCCGTCACCCCCCCCCTTGACTGAATCAGGCGTATTTTTCTGCCGGGGTATGGGATGCGCCGTTCCCGACGCCATGTTGCCCGGCCATGAGACGCGAAGAAACAGGTGGAAACTTGCGGTAATTTGCTGTATAGTCCGGGGAAGAGTGTAGATGATCGGATGGGGAGGAGAGCAGGATGTTCCCGACCAGCCACCACACCGTTGACAGAGAAAACGGCCATGTCCACTGACAAAAAATGTCCCTCGTGCGGATCGTCCCGCATTGCCTCTTGGGAAAACCTCTGCTCCTCCTGCCAGCGCAAAAAAGAGGATGAGGCGCGTCGCAAGGAAGAGGAGGACATGTGCAGCATTACCAACCCGATGTCACCGTACAGTCCTCTCAACCCGATGTCTCCCTTGTGGGATTGAACGCGAGGAAGGTCATGAAAACAATCATATGTTTTCGTACATGCGGGGCAATCTCAAGCGTCGTGACCAGTGGGGAGAGAGTATCAAGCCATCCTCCACACAACCATTAAAGCCGGAATCCCAAGCGTCATCAACCCCGATGTTAAAATAATTGTGTGCCGGTTCTGTGGGCAAGCCCCCATGGTTGGATTCCGAGACGGAGTGATCTTGCATGTGGTGTGGTTGGATCGGGGTTTCACCCGGTATGATCACGGGTAAATGCCCCTGAGGTTTATTGTTATTAAATTGAATTTTCCATGGGAATGCACTATGAAAAACCTCAAGGTTGGCGTCAAACTGGGACTGGGATTCGGCGTTGTGTTGGGATTTTTGCTGCTGGTATCTGCGGCGGCTTTCCTCACCATCGAGCAATACAGAATAAACGGGCCATCGTACAAAAACATCATGCAAGGCAAGGATCTGCTGGCGGACATCCTGCCTCCGCCACTCTACATCCTCGAGTCCTGGCAGGTGGTCCTCGAAATGAGTTACGAAGCGGCACCGGAGGCAATAACCAAATCCTACGAAAAGCTGGTATCCCTGCGCAAGGAGTATGATGCCCGTCGCGACTTCTGGAAACAGGAGCATTTTGAACCGGAACTCGTTGCCCTGATGGACAAGGCACACCAGCCTGCGGTCGCGTTCTACGACCTGGCTTTGGGGGATTATGTGCGCGTCCTGCGGAGCAATGATCCGGTGCGCAAACTGGCTGTCATCAAAAAACTGGATGATATTTATGCCAGCCATCGGCAGATCGTCGACGACGTGGTCGCTTATACGACCAAACGCAGCGAGAAGGCGGAAGCGGACGTGCAGGCCAAGGTTGACTCGGCTGTTTTCTGGATTGTCCTCGGCAGCGCAATGGCTTTCCTGTCCGGGATTATCATCGCCTGGGCCATCAGACGCGCCATTACCGTACCGCTCTCCCAGGGGGTCTTGATGGCCAGAGAATTGGCAGAGGGCAATCTGACAGCCCATCTGGATATTGTCCAGCGTGATGAAATCGGTGTGCTGGCCAATGCGCTCAACGGTATGGCTGTCTCCCTCAACCGAACCGTTGTCGAGATTATTGCCCAGGCCAAACAAGTGAGCAGCACCTCTGTTGTTCTCAATCAGTTGGCGGGCGACTTGAACGAAAAGGCGGCCGGTTTGGGGCAGCAGGCCAGCCAGGTGGCTGCCGCCAGCGAGGAGATGAGCGTCAGCATGGATACCATCGCCTCGGCTTCGGAGCAGATGTCCGCCAACCTGGGCACGGTTTCCGCCGCTGCCGAGGAGATGTCCACCAACATGAACACCATTTCTGCCGCCACAGAGGAGGCCAACGTCAATCTCAGTACCGTGGCCGGTGCCAGCAAAAAGGCGAGCAACAGTATGAACCAGGTCCGGGAGGCTGCCCATCTGACCAGTCAGAATGTGAGCACGGTGGCCTCGGCTGTGGAAGAGATGAGTACTTCCCTGGTCGATATTCGGAACCTGAGCCAGACTGCGGCCGGTGAGGCCGCCACGGCCAGTGACAATGCCGTCATCACTTTCCAGGTGATGGAAAAGCTGTTGGCTTCGGCCAAGGAGATTGATCTGGTGGTGTCCGTGATCAACAATATCGCCAATCAGACGAACATGTTGGCTCTCAACGCGGCCATTGAGGCGGCTGGTGCGGGCGATGCGGGCAAGGGGTTCGCGGTGGTGGCCAATGAGGTCAAGGAGTTGGCGCGCCAGACCACCGACGCCACCCGGATGATTGCCGGCAAGGTGGCCGAGATTCAGGCCAACGCCAGCAATGCCGGTGATGCCACCCGCATGGTGACCGAAGTCATTGGCAGGTTGAACAGGTCCAATGCCGAAATTTTACATGCCATCGATGAGCAGAACGCGACCTTGCAGGAGATATCCCGCTCCATGGTCGCCACATCGGGACAGACAGTCGCCGTCACGGAACGGGTGACGGATGCTTCGAACGGCATCCAGGAGGTGGCGCGCAACTCGGTGGAGATCACCGCCGGCATTGGCGAGGTCTCCCGTAGCGTGCTGGAGGCCTCCACCGGGATTGGCGAAGTGACCCAGCGTATTGTCGAGACCTCCAGTGGGGCAGATGAAATCAACCGTAACGTCTTCGCCACGTCTGTGGCAATCCGGGAAGTGGCGGAGAGCATGAACCATGTCAACCTCTCTGCGGACGCGCTGCTGCATCTGAGCACAACCGTTGGCCGGCAGGCCTCCGACATGGCAGTCATTGCGGCCAATCTGGATGCCAAACTGGCCGGTTTTCATACGGCGCAGGATGCCTGAGGCGGGCCGAATCCATATTTCGAAAATTTGTAAAAAAATCCGAATCATCTTGTACAGTTGCAGGGGTCCAGGGGGATTATCCCCCTGGTGGGGTCCAGGGGCGAAGCCCCTGGCGGGGCTCGGGGCGGAGCCCCGTAATTCCATTTCCAAATCAAAAGTGCAATAATTGTGGGTCCAGGGAGATCATCTCCCTGGTGGGGTCCAGGGGCAAGGCCCCTGGTGGGGTTCGGGGCAAAGCCCCGATATGGCAGCGCGTTGGGGGCTCTGCCCCCAAACCCCCGCCGGGGACCGTGACGGTCCCCGGACCCCTGCAGTCATTTAAAAAACTGCATGATTGACATGGAAACGGAATAAGGAACACGATATCAACCCGTTGGGGACTTTGCCCCCAAACCCCCACCGGGGAGTGTGGCGGTTCCCGGACTCCTGCAGAAGTTGTGTGCATAGGGTAGCCCGGAGGGAGAGGGGAGAAAAAAACCGGGCATCAAGGGGATATGAGAAAACCTGCACTTGCAGGCAACTCCTCTCCCGCAAGGATGATCAAGGCCCAACACGACATGACATTTGCACAACTGCGTTTCCCGTGGTGGTGCGGTTTGGTTGATCAAACTCCAGGGGCTTGTTTTTCCGGGGCTTCGCCCCGGACCCCACCAGGGGCGTTGCCCCTGGACCTCACCGGGGGAGATAATCTCCCCCAGACCCCCATCAGAACAGCCATTTTTTGCGATGTGCACAATCCTCTCAGGGTTTGTGCGGTGGGGTATCGACCAGGATCAATTTAAGCGGATGCACATCCAGCGCATACGTGGCCTGCACATCCACCGCCTGGCCATCTTTCAGATAATAGAGCGTGATGTGGCATTTTTTCTGGGCATCCTGGGTCAGTTCTGTCGACCCTTTGAGATCCATGTCGGGCCTGGCCCGACGGGCCGCCGCCATGACATCCAGATAGATCTGCTCCTCGTCACATTTTTTGGCAACCGGGGCAACGACCGCCGGGGGCGGGCCTTGCCGATCAAACTCGGATGAGAGCGATCCCCCTTCATTGCAGAACATTTTGCGCATATCCGGCTGAATCTTGCAGTGCCGTTCCTGGGTTTTGCCATCCACCTGCTGTTGGATCAGGATGGGATACCGGGCATCCGGCCAAAACGAGGCGTGATCGATTTGCTGGCGACCCACCGTGTTTCCTTCCGTGACACGACCATCCTGGGAAAAGACCAGCGTCTCCTTGCCCGTAAACCCGCCCACATAGGTCGCCGGAAAGGGTGACGGGAAGGCGGGTTGCTGCAACGCGCTGATCCGTTGCCGGTATGCCTCGGTCAGGCAGGCGACCGTGGGGCAGGGGTTGCGTACCTGACGCAGCCAATCCAGCTGTTGTTTTTTCAAAAGATCGCGGTCGGCGGCCTGGCCGGTGGCCTGCTTGTACACCGTGCCAAGCTGTTCGTCCAACCGGGTCAGTTCGGCATCGGCGCAGATCATTTTTTCCTTGCCTATCCGGTTGCTTGCCAATTATCCGGATGGGTGAACCCACTCACCGCTGTAGAGCATGTCATAAGTGGGTGACGATGCATGCACCGCAAGTCCCAGGGCTGAATTGAATGCCGTCATCG
>JADFYM010000174.1 GCA_015233035.1 Magnetococcales bacterium | reverse complement strand
TTCTGGGAGTTTCTGAAGGACAGAATCGGGAATTTGAACCGGATCCCGTTTTTGCCAGATGTCATTCGCAATGCGGCGTGTGTAGCATGATGGCGGTTCGATTACCTGCTATTATGGAGTAGTTGCGCTTTCCCTATGTACCAGTGGCGGAGACAGCGATATGAATGCGATCAGGCAGCAAATTGTCCAATCGGCCATGGCATGGCTGCTCACTCCATACCACCACCATGCCCGTATCAAAGGCGTCGGCGTGGACTGTGTGCAGTTCCTTATCGCCGTCTTTGAGGAGTGCCAACTCACCTCCGGCGTGGTGGCCGATGGCTATGCGCAGGACTGGCATCTGCACCGCAGTGAGGAGAAATATCTGGCGGGCATCCAGCAGTATGCCAGGCAGACGTCCACCCCGGAGCCGGGCGACATTGCGCTGTTCCGATTTGGCCGCTGCGTCTCCCATGCGGGCATTGTTTTGCCTGACCCCCGCACCGTCATCCATGCCTTTGCGGGTGTTGGTGTGATCATCTCATCGCTGGACGGCCAGGAGTTGGGTGGTCGATTGCACTCTTTCTGGAAGGTGGCACCATGAGCGGCAAAGACGGGAAGGTCATCAACAACAGCGAGCCTCGCGCCAACGGCGTCACCTTTCAGGGCAGCATTTATGGGTCGGCGATCCCGATTGTCTATGGCCGGGCCAGGGTGCCGGGCAACCTTTTATGGTACGGTGATTTTAAAGCCATCGCCCACACCACCTCGCAGGACGTGGGTGGCAAGGGTGGCGGTGGCAACACCATCGTCAGCACAACGTACACCTACACGGCCTCCTTCATCTTCGGCCTCTGCGAGGGGCCGATCACTGGTATCGACGGGATCTGGAGCAACAAGGACTTCAAACCCGATCCGGCCAATCTATCGGAGGTGATCACCCCCTCGGCGGCCTGGAACGAGTCGCATCTGGTTTCCGGTTCGCATCAGGTGACGGTTGCCCATGGCACGCAGTGGACCAGCCATATCTCGTGTGTCGCACTTGATGGGGATGTGTCGAACACTCTGACAAACGGCACCGATTTCACCGTTGTCGCAGGCACCTATTATTTCGCCACCCAGTATGCCAACGTCCAGGTGCTCATCAGCTACAATTTCAATGCGATCAACAGCAGTTCCTCCGTCATGACGGTCTTCAATGGCGATTATCTGCAAAACCCATGGACCTACCTGACCAGCAAATATCCCGCCCAGGCTCTCAGTTATCGAGGCATCTCCTATGCAGCCGCCATGGATTGGCAACTGGGCTCCGGTACCGCCCTGCCGAACCTGAACTTTGATGCCATCGGCCAACTCTCCTTCGATGCGGCCAACGGGTTTTTCGATGCGCACCCCAAGGATATCCTGCTCGACCTGCTGACCAACCCCCATTATGGGCTGGGTTTCCCGGTGGCGAACATCGGCGACTGGACGCAATACTACCGGTATTGCACGGCAAACAGCCTCTTCCTGTCACCGGTCTACTCGGCCCAGGCAACGGCCAGCGATATTGTGACGCAACTGATGAAACTGACGAATTCCGGGGTCTACTTTTCCGAGGGCACATTGAAAATCACCCCCTTCGGTGACGCCGTCGTCACTGGCCACGGTACCACCTACACGCCCAACGTTACCCCTGTCTATGAGTTGACGGGAGACGATTTTATCGTCACAGGAACCGAGGATCCAGTGACCATCTCTCGGCGGCCCGCCGTGGATGCGTATAACCATGTAAAGGTTGAATTCCTGAACGCCAGCAACCAGTTCAACACGGAGGTGGCCGAGGCCAAGGATCTGGTGGCCATTGATCTGTTCGGCCTGCGGACGATGGACTCGATCCAGGCCCATGAGATTAAATCGCCTGTGGTGGCCAGAATGGTGGCACAAAACATCCTCCAGCGGTCGCAATACGTGTGCAACACCTACAGCTTCAAACTGGGCTGGAAACACTGCCTCCTGGAGCCGACCGATCTTGTCACCCTCACGGATCCGGCCGCAGGGCTGGACAAAACACCGATCCGAATCCTGTCGATCGAGGAGGACGAAGAGGGGCTCCTGTCTATCGAAGCCGAGGATGCCCCCCAGGGGGTATTCAGCTCTGCGACCTACCCTCATCAAGAGGTGGGTGGCTATGTGCCAGCCTACAATTTGCCCTCCGGTGCAATCAATACACCTGTGCTGTTCGAGGCACCCAAGGCACTGGCCGCAACCGGATACGAAATCTGGGTAGCCACGTCAGGTGGGGACAATTATGGCGGCTGTCAGGTTTGGTTGTCGTCGGACGGCACAAATTACAAGAAAATCGGTGAGATCGTCTCCCCGGCCCGCCATGGTTTTCTGACGGATCCAATGCCTGCAGGCACCGACCCAGATACCACCAGCACATGCAAAGTAGATCTGTCCCAATCCTCCGGTGCGCTGACCTCCGGCACTATCGCCGATGCCGACAACCGGGCTACCCTGGCCTGGGTGGACGGGGAATTTATCGCGTACTCGACCGCCACGTTGACGGGGGCATGCACCTACACCCTGGGTGGCTATCTGCGGCGTGGCCTCTACGGCACGCCAATCAAGGCACACCCCAGCCTGAGTCCGTTTGTCCGATGTGATGGGGCGATTTTCCGGTATGCCTACGATCCTGCACTGATCGGCAAGACGATCTTCATGAAGTTCCCGGCGTTCAACCAGTTCGGCGGTGGGGGGCAGTCGCTGGCGGATGCGGCGGAATATTCGTTCAGGGTGGTTGGGAACTGATCGGAGAGGTGTTGAATAATGAGGACGCGCCGAACTCAACCCATCGTCGGGGAATTCGGCGCGTTCTTCATCTGGCAGGCTCGCACGGGACCGCCGTGGTGTCCTGCCTTCTCCTTGATCCGCTCCTCACAGCGGCTTCTCCGAGACCGCCCCGAGTCTGCAGCACGTCCTGGTCCGTGTCGCAGGGCTCAACCGAAAGGGAACTCTACGAATATCCGCTTGCGTTCCAAATACATCATTCTGGCGTGGGAGGGAAGGGTTTTCCTTCGTCAACGGTGATGGTTGCCGGACTCAACTGTTTTTTCGGAATCCGGCACGCCGCCAGATAAGTCAGCGCACGCCAGCTCCAGCAATCGCAAAGCCCCCGGTTCTTGCCGGGGGCAGCCTTTTTTGACCTTATGGGTGGCCCAGTTGATGTCGACAAACAACCACTCCTCGGCATTCCCGTTCGCCCGTTGGTAACCTTCAGTCATCCGTAGAATCGAGCCAATAGTTCAACTTCCTTGTTTTTTTGGATGATTTTTCCATGGCAATGGCCCGCTTGAGATATTTCTTGATAAACTTTTTCATTTTTCTCCTCCTCGTGTATTTTTTCCATGCTTTAACCCATTTTGCCTGTGCGTCTTGCCGGGCACACCCAAAATAACGGGCAAATTGTTCTGGCCTCCTGGATTAAGGCCGTACAGCAGCAGCAGTCCGTTCCTGGTGCTGCCCTCTCCTGTCGAGCCGGTACACCAGGATTTAAAACAGCCGACTGCCATGACGACAACCTTTCTGATTGAAATGTGCCAGGCCCACGACCACCACAACAGCAAACACAACAGATGCCACAACGATAGCCATAATGATCCTTTCCGATTGATGGATGAGCACAACGTACCTGTCCATTTGCCAGTGCCCACACAGGGTACGTAAAACTGTGTATGGTTGTTTCGTCTTTTGCAAAAACTCCGGCGTTCACCCACTCGCATGGTCAAAGCAATGACCAAGGCCGAATTGACGATGGACTGCATGGTACACAATTAGAGATTTAAAAGATAGTCAAATGATTGATAGAATATGTTAAATCTTTATCAATCAAAGTTGTTATAGGGTCTTGATAGATTCTTGATTATTTTGTCCTGGACTTTTGTGGTTGACTATGGGTGTCTGCCTTGTCTGTACAATGGAACATAGTATTATCAGACATTTACCTGCTCATGGTTATCGATAAAATTTCTCGCCACATCACGGAACGAATCGGCGATCTCCAAAAAAGCTTCCACCATGTCGGGATCAAAATGGTTTCCCTTGCCCTCGGCGATGATGGCCACCGCCTTTTCGTGAGTAAAGGCGGGCTTGTAGACCCGTTTGCTGATCAGCGCATCATAGACGTCAGCAATGGCCATGAGACGACCAGAAATGGGGAGCCCTTCCCATCTGAGCCCCTCTGGATAACCGCTGCCGTCCCACTTTTCATGATGGGTGTAGGCAATCTCCTGAATATATTTCAAAAATGATACCCCACTGCCCAGAGATCCCACAGCAATGGCGATGGCATCCCGGCCCAGGGTGGTGTGAGTTTTCATGACGGTAAACTCTTCATCCGTCAGTTTGCCGGGTTTAAGCAGAATACTGTCCGGCACACCCACCTTGCCCATGTCGTGCAGGGGAGCAGACTTGAACAACAATTCTATAGTAGCCACATCAAGGAAATCGCGGAACTTAGGATGATCCCGCAACCGTTCTGCCAACAATCGGACGTAATGCTGGGTACGGCGAATATGATTGCCCGTTTCGTTGTCTCGGGTTTCCGCCAAGGAGGCCAGCGCATTGATGGTCACGTCTCGGGTCAGGATCAATTCCTGGGTACGTTCCGCAACCTTCTCCTCAAGGAGACGGTTGTGTTCCTTCAATTGGTTCTGGGCCCAGGCCAGTGCCAAGTGAGTTTGGACCCGCGCCTTGACTACAGGAAGTGAGAAAGGTTTAGTTATGTAGTCTACGGCCCCCAGATTGAACCCCTTGGTTTCGTCATCCACCTCGTTCATCGCGGTTACGAAAATAACTGGTATATTTTGATTTTTGTTGTTGTTTTTAAGGCGGCGCATAACCTCGTAACCATCCATCTCTGGCATCGTGACGTCCAGGAGGATCATGTCCGGGGTTTTGTTTTCCGCGATTTGCAACGCTTCATGGCCATTGATGGCAACGATAACGGTATAATCGGGGCTTAATACGGTCGCCAGTACCCTGAGGTTGACTGGCATGTCATCGACTACCAAAATGATCGGTTTCTTGTCTCTGTTGGTCATGGTTTTTCTTCCTGTGGCAAAGAAATATCGAGGGCGTTGCACAAGGAGACCAAGTGGTTCTGAGCCTCCTTGAACGTGTATCCTTCGAGAGATGTTTCCAATTGTTGCAACTCTTTCTCCACGATTGTACCCTTGAGTAACGGTTGGAGAGTTTGGCAATATTCCACGGCATCTGCCCTGTGATCCTGGATGGCATCAGCCAATGCGACCAACCGGGGAGTGATCGCTACGAAATTCAATGGTGCCATTGCCACACTGGACCTCTTGCTTTCTTCCGGTTGCAAGGTGCCAATAGCGTCCACCACTTGGTTCAAGGCGGTTTCAAATGTGTCCAACAACATCGGCCAGTTATCCTGCCGATTTTCCTGGATGGCTTGCCCCAGGATCGAAGATGCCTGAAACAGTCCGCGTGCGGAGAGGTTACCGGACATCCCTTTGATTGTATGGACCCACTGTTGGGCAGATTGCACATCGCCTTGACGCTTGCCTTGCAGTGCCATGCGCACCTGGGTGGCCGTTTTGTCAAAATCCCTTCTGAATGCCAGCAAAAGGGATCGATACACCCGATGATTGTTGCCAAGACGATTCAGTCCGTTGGCCACATCTATCCCGGGCAGCATGGCTGGCAGTCGTTCCGATTCCTCTGTATCCGGTATGCTGTTTGCAACCGGAACAGGTGTCACCCTGGGTTGGTCAACAGGCTTGATCCATGCCATCAAAGCGGCATACAACAGTCTGCGGTCGATGGGCTTGGTCACGTGGTCAACCATCCCGGCCTCCAGACATTTTTGCCGATCTCCGCCCATGGCATGGGCCGTCATGGCGACAATCGGCAGGTGCTCGAAACGGGGATCGCTTTGAATTTGGCGGCAGGCTGTATAGCCGTCCATGACTGGCATTTGGATATCCATCAGCACCAAGTCGAATGGGGCTGCCCGCACCATCCGGGTGGCTTCCAGGCCGTCACCAGCCACCGTAACGACCAGTCCCACACCTTCCAATATTTCCCGCGCCACCAACTGGTTGATGGTATTGTCTTCGACCAACAGCACCCGGGCACCGCCAATCTGTTCGGTTATCCGGGTCAGGTCGATGGTTTCACGTCCAGGTCGGTAAACCTTGGTCACTTCCTGGCAGAAAAGTTCCATAACGGTGTCAAACAGCAGAGAACAATTGACTGGTTTGGGAATAAGTGCCTGGATATCCATGTCATTGGCCCGTTGTTTGATCTCCTCTTCCCGGTCGCAAGCGGTCAGCAAAACAATTTTGGGTGGAGGCTCCCCCTGTGTTGCATCCGACGCAGTCACAGCCAGGATTCGGCGGACGGTTTCGATGCCATCCCATTCCGGCATTAACCAATCCACCAAAACCAGTTGATAGGGATTTTCTTCCAGGATGCCTTGTTGTATCGCTGCCAGTGCTTCCCGACCAGAACCTGTCGCCGTTGTCAAGAAGCCGAAAGCGTCCAAAAATTCCCGAAAGGAGTGGCGGGCAGCCGAGTTATCATCGACTATCAGGACTCGGAGAGCGCGCATATCTGCGGGTAGTGTCAGATTGTCTTGTTCCGCCGTCTCCCGGCGTAACAATAAAACGGTGAAGCGGAAAACGGAGCCGACACCCAGCGTGCTTTCCACCCAGATTGTTCCCCCCATCAACTCCACCAACCGCTTGCAAATACTCAAACCCAAACCCGTTCCCCCATATTTGCGGGTGGTGGAACCATCGGCCTGCACAAAGGGAGCAAACAGGGTGTCGATTTGCGCATGATTCAGACCGATGCCGGTATCTCGGACAAAAAACTCCAGCAAAACGTGATCGCCCTGCTGCTCAACCAATCGCACACCAACCTCAATTTCTCCCTCCTCCGTAAACTTGATCGCATTGCCAATCAGGTTCATCAAAATTTGTTCGAGCCGCAAATAATCGCCGGTCAAAGCGTATCGGCATCCCATTCCAACTTGTATGATCAGTTCGATGCCTCTTTCGGCCGCCTTCTGCCGAAACAGATCGGCCTGGTGGTCAAACACGTCCCGCAGCAGGAAATCGACTGCCTCCAACTGCAGTCTGCCCGCATCCATTTTGGAAAAATCCAGAATATCGTTGATGATGCGCAACAGGGAACGGGAGGCAATGGCAACATTGGTCAGATAATACCGGCCTTTTGGCGACAGTTCCGTCTGGAGGACCAAATCGGTCAACCCCATGACTGCATTTATCGGAGTGCGGATTTCATGGCTCATGGTGGCCAGAAACTCCCCCTTGGCCATGGTCGCCGCTTCTGCTTGCTCCTTGGCCTTGCGCAAGGCGTCCTCGATCTGTTTGTGCTGGGTAATGTCCCTGAAGGACACCACAGCTCCATGCACTGCTCCCTCTCGAAGGATGGGTGAGGCGACCACGGACACCAGAAAACAGGTCCCATCTCGACGACATAACCACTCTTCATCCAGATTCAACACGTTGCATTGAGACAGCACATCATGCACAGGACAGGCAGAGGAGGGATAGGGCGAGTCGTCCGCACGCGAACGGTGAAATAGCGTGTGGGCTGATTGTCCCAGCAACTCTCCCTCACGCCATCCCAACATGGCCATGGCAGCGGGGTTGATGAAAGTGATCCGTCCTTCTCGATCGACCACATACAGCCCTTCGGCCAGGGTGGCAGTGATTTCTTGCAACCGCTGCTCGTTTTCCCTTGACAAGGAATTGCGTAAACACTCCGACTCCATATCCACCCGAGCATCCCGTGCCAGGATGACATAATGGATGCGTTCCATGGCGATGGCGATCAGGGTGGCACCGGTGTCCAGCAACTGCTGTTGTTCTAAAGGAAATTCCCAGGTCGATTCGGGTATCACGACCAGCACACCACACAGGTGTGTGTGTGCCTTGAGCGGCAGGTAAAGGGCCTGGGCGGATGGCAGGGTATTGGTTCCCAAACCAGCTATCTGTTCGTGGTCAAAGCTCCACTGGGCAATGCTGAAATCGGCGGTTCCTGAGTCTGACAACCCTGCGGCTAACTGCAGACAACACCCTTCCGGTCCGGGGACAAAAACAATGGCTGAGGCATTGAATCCACATTTGATGAAATGTTGGCAAATTTCGATAATTTGTTCTACTCGCAAGGCACTGGAAAGAACTTTGGATGTCTCGTACAGTGTCCGAATCCTCTGTTCCCGTTGTCTTGTTGCCAGGACCTGAAACCGTAAACCGGCGGTCAGTTGTCCAACGACCAGGGCCACGGTCAGCATGACCGCGAAGGTCACCAGATATTGAATATCCGACACCGCAAACGAGAACCGTGGCGGCACGAAAAAGAAATCGAAGGCCAACACGGAGAGAAAGGAAGCCAAAGCGGCGGCTCCCCGCCCCAGGCGGATGGCGGTAAAGACCACCGCCAGCAGAAAAATCATGACAATGTTGGCCAAATCGAGCAGATCAAGCAGTGGTGCCGTCATCGCTGTGACCGAGGCCACGATGAGCAATACCATCCAGTAACGATGCCGTCCATCCGAGCCGTGCGTCTTGGGATCGGCGGAACGTACCAATGTTTCTGGGGTATTATCATCAGTGGCAAGCTGGAGCAGTTGCAAACCTGGCGTTGTGTAGCCGGGTTTTTTGGTAATCCCCAGCAAACCACGCAGGTTGGATGCCAGCACCGCGCCACCGTAAACGAGCACCGGTGTGACGACCATCAAGCCGATGAGATAGAGCAGTTCCATCATTTCCTCTGCTAATCGGAAATCCTGTTCAATTCTCTTTGTTTGGATGTAATCTGTTTCAGGGTATTCATGACGCACCGTGGTATCTGTTACTTGTTTTATTCGACCGTATTTGAGTGGAAAATTGGCAACTACTCCATAATAGCAGGTAATCGAACCGCCATCATGCTACACACGCCGCATTGCGAATGACATCTGGCAAAAACGGGATCCGGTTCAAATTCCCGATTCTGTCCTTCAGAAACTCCCAG
>JADFYM010000173.1 GCA_015233035.1 Magnetococcales bacterium | reverse complement strand
GGGAAAAAATCACGTCGTTCATCGCGTATTTTAACAAGGCGATGTCGAAACCGTTCCGTTGGACCTACCAGGGCAAACCCCTTGCGGTCTGAAGGAGGGTTCCGAATTTCCGCTGTGCACCAGTAGTGGGGCGACAAACCTAAATTGACGGATGCGCCTGCTTCCGTCATGCCCGCGCAGGCGGGCATCCAGGGAGGCCGAAGGTCAAGGCTACACCTGTCAAACCAGCTTTGTCGCCCCAGTAGGGTGGGGTTCAGGGGCAACGCCCCTGGCGGGGCTCGGGGCGGAGCCCCGCCAGGGGCATCAAGGGTTTGTGGATCAAAAAATGGCATATTAGCAACATGTTGGTGGTTCCAACTCCAGGGGCTTGTTTTTCCGGGGCTGCGCCCCGGACCTCGCCAGAGGCTTTGCCCCTGGACCCCACCAGGGGAGATAATCTCCCCCGCCCCCCCTGAGTAATAACAGCTCTTTGCGATGTGCATAACGGGATGCGGTCAAGAGGGTGGTACCAAAATCCCTGCCCTGCCGGCTCATCTTGGCATGTGCCTGCCCGGACCCCGCGCCCTCCCGCCCTGAAAACACCGTGTCGAGTATTTACTCGATATTTATTTCTCCGTCGCTTCCGTTATTATTGCAGACGACAGCAGGTGCAGAAGGTGAATCGCTGGATGAATGGGGCCTGATGAGCGAGGTCTCTTGCGGCCACCAGGGGCGTTGCCCCTGGACCCCACCAGGGGCTTTGCCCCTGGACCCCACCGGGGGGGATAATCCCCCCCGGACCCCCTTGACAGTTTTTATTGGCAAAAAGGGCGGGGCCAGGATGATCGAGGCCAAATATGGGCAGGGAGAAAACGATGGATCATCCATTCCCGGAAGGCACATCAGCCGCCGCCGCCATCCAGGCGGCACTGGCCGCAGAAACGGAGGCCATGCAGGCCGTGGCCGCCTGTCGGCAGCAGGCGGAACAAATTCTGGACGAGGCAGAACGACACGCCAGTGCCATCGCCGCACAGACCGATGCCCACCTGAGCGATCTCCACAAGGCATACAATGAACGCATCCGTGCCCTGGCAAGGATCACCCAGGCTGTGGCCAATCCCTCTCCATTCGCCGCCGATGACCCCGCTGCGGCGGCACTGCACAGGGTTATCGTCCAACTGGCCGCCTGGTTGACTGGCGAGGTTGACCGCCTGGCCCCCCCAGGGAGTGCGACGCCATGACTCCGGCCTTCGCCTACTTGCAGGCCCGCTTGCAGGCCCATCACGGTCGCCGCCTGGATGAGGATGGCTGGCAGCATCTGGAACGGGTCAATTCATATCGACTTTTTCTTAAAAATGCCCGCGATACCGCCTTGGCTCCCTGGTTGCAGGCCGTTGGGGAGGCCAATGATCCCCTGGTGGTGGAACAACGCCTGTGGGAGGCGTTGCGCCACTCTGTGGCCCAGGTGGCTCGCTGGGCACCCCCGGAATGGCAGCCGGCCATCACCTGGACCATTCCCCTCTGGCAACTGCCAGCCAGGCGACACCTCTGGCAAGGGCAACCCCTGCCACCCGGCTTGCTGCTGGCCGATGCCGATGCCGATGGAATTGTGGCCCTGGAACAGGCCTGGCGCGGCGGTGTCCCCTTGCTGCAAGCCTGGCTCGCCCACTGGCGACAACTCTGGCCACCCCAACGGGGCCGGCAAGGCGACCCATTGGAACAATGGATCAAAATAGCGCAAGACCATGTCACGCGCTTTGCCGCTCTGCCCGATGCCACCGCCGCCAAGGCGGCGCGTCTGGCGTTGCAGCAACAATTGCGCGGCCTGTTCCGCCGTTACAGCGGCCAACCTGCCGTCCTCTTTGTCCATCTGGCCTTGATGGCCCTGGATTTTGCCCGTCTGCGCGGCGATCTGGTGCTGCGTGCCCTGTATCATGCCACCGAAGGGGAGTCCGCCTGATGTTTCGTCCTGAGTGGGCACATTGGTTCCATTTGCTGGTGGCCAGGGCGGATCTGCCCCGGACCCTCGCCCTGTTGGCCAGCCGACAGGGGATTGAACTGGAGACCCAGGGCGAAGAAAATCAGACCCTCCTGTCCGACGAGTTGGTGGACTATCTGGCGCACTTTCAACGTTTGTCCCAGCAATATCGGGCCTTTTGGCCGGAAACCGACACCGACCAGTTCCGCCTGTCCGACCAGGAGCTTGACACCCTCCAGGAGAGTCCGCCCAAGGTGTTGGCCGCTGCTCTGGCGGTCCTGGAACAGTGGCGTGTCGAGGCCGAACCGTTTATTCAACAATGGGATCAAGAAAAAGTCCGCCAGGTCGATCTGGTCTTGTATGGCGAGTTGGCCCGCCATCTCGCCGACCACCCCCGGTCGGCGGCCCTGGACCTGGCGGCCTTGCAGGAGGACCATGGAGAATGGTTGTGCGCGGCCTTGTTTGTGCTCCCGGAACCGCTGGTTACCCAGTCGGCACCGGTGACGCCCATCCTCTGCCCCGTGGCGGGTGCGAGCCACTCTTTTTTGCTGGCCGTCGGGCTGCCCGTGGATATGCAGCAACTGACCGATCAGGTGGTGGAGGCCAAGGGGCGGGCCCTGGCCATACCGCCTTGGGCACCGGGCTTTGCCACAACGGTACAGGTGGACATTCAACTCTGGTTGGAAAAAAGTGCCGCAAGAATGCACCGCCTGCATCATGCCCTGGCCGAGGTCTATCACCGCCATGACATTCCACGCCATCTCCGGGCCGTGGCCCGCTTGCAGTGGTTTTTTACGGCCATTGAGCAGGTGCGGCCCGGTCCCTGGCTGGTACATGTATCGGGATGGACCGATCAGGCAGACGAATCCCATCTCAATCGCCTGTTGCAGCAGGCCCATCTGCACGCCCTGATGGATCTTTCGGCCACGCCGCCCGCCGCAGAGCCACCCACCCTGCTGGTCAATCCCTGGTGGGTCAAGCCGTTTGAGCTGTTTGCCCGCTTGTTGGGTGTGCCAGGCCAGTATGAGGTGGATCCCAGCCCCCTGCTGGTTGTGCTGGCTCCCCTGCTGTTTGGCTACATGTTTGGCGATGTCGGCCAGGGGCTGCTGCTGGCCCTCATCGGTTTGGTCTGGCGCAAATCGTTGGCGATCTCCTGGTTGTTGATCACGGGGGGGCTCTCCTCGGTCTGTTTTGGCCTGCTGTTTGGCAGCGTTTTCTGTCGGGAAGATATTCTGCCCGCGCTGTGGTTGCATCCCGCCCAGCATCCCCTCCCGGTCTTGGGTGTGCCCCTCGCCTGGGGCGTGGTCATCCTGGTGACCGGGGTGATCCTGGACGGCATTGGCCACTATTGGCGGGGGGGGTTGGCCTCCTGGTGGTTGCGCCAATCGGGCATCCTGTTGCTCTATCTGGGGTTGATCGGGTGGTTGCTGCATCCGTTGGGCTGGATGGTGGCGGCGGTTGCCCTGGGTTGGTATCTGGTGGGCAATCGACTGGCGGGCGATGACCTGCTGACCCTCCTGGGCCGTTTGGGCCATTTGCTGGAAGTGACCATGCAGTTGGCGGTCAATACCCTCTCCTTTGCCCGCGTGGGAGCCTTCGCCCTGGCCCATGCCGGATTGTCCCAGGCCGTGGTGACCCTGGCGGGTTTGACCGACCAGGCGTGGGCGGCCTTTTTGGTCTTGTTGCTGGGCAATCTGCTGGTGATTGTGCTGGAAGGGCTGGTCGTCTCGGTGCAGACCACCCGCTTGATACTGTTTGAATTTTTTATCCGTTTTCTGAAGGGTGAGGGACGGCCGTTTCGTCCCTTGGTGCCTCCGCCTGGCTGGTTGTTTCAGGCGTAAATTCTGCCATCATTTTACCAAGGAGTGGATCATGTCTCCGCGTATCCAGATCGCCCTCGCTGTGACTGTCATGACCGGACTGTTGGCCACCACACTGCTGTTTTTCGGCGGCGAGGCCTGGGCCAATGGCTCCCTCGCGGTGCCCCCCCCAACCAGCGGTGATGGGGGTCACCTGGGTTATATCGCTGCGGCCCTGGCCACGGGCCTCTCCTCACTGGGAGCCGGGATTGCGGTCGCCCATGTGGGAGGGGCCGCCATCGGCGCGATCACCGAAAAGCCGGAACTGCTGGGCCGGATGCTCATCCTGGTGGGGTTGGCCGAAGGGATTGCCATCTATGGCCTGATCGTCTCCATCCTGATCTTGAACCGGTTGGGGTGATGCCTGCGATCTTCTTTTTCGGTGATGCGGTGAGCGCGGCCGGTTGGCACCTGGCAGGCGTGCAGACGGTGGTGCCCGCCGAGGGAGAAGAGGCCGATTGGTTGGCCCGTGCCTGCGCCCCGCCCACCCAATTGGTATTGCTGACCGCCGCTGTGGCGGACCAACTGCCTGTCGCCCTGCAACAACGGCTGTTTGCCCTGGTTGCGCCGCTGGTCCTGGTTCTCCCCGATGTGCGCGATCAGGTGGCCATGCCGGATCTGGCGGACGGGGTGCGCCAACAACTGGGAGTCAGCCTATGAGCGACGATCAAAGCGAACCGCTGCAACGGATCGTGCAACACATCACCCAGCAACAGCAGCAGGCCTGCCAGCAGATTTTGGCCGAGGCACGTGCGACCGCCGCCCGGATTGTCGCCACCGCAGAGGCCGAAGCGGTTCGGCGCACCGCTGCCGCCCAGGAGGCGGAAGAGAGACGGTTGGCCGAGGCACAGGCCACCGTGCAGGCACGGCAGGAGACGGAAGACCGGCAGCACCGCCTGCAACAGACCCAGGCGGTGCTGGAGCAGGGGTGGACCCTGTTGCTGGAGCAATTGGCCCAGCGGTGGGCGTCTGCCGAACACCGCGCCCTCTGGTTGGCCATGCTGGTGCGGCAGGCCCAGCAAACCTTTCCCCTGGGCGATTGGACCGTGCAGCATCCGCCCGCCTGGGATCCGGAGGAATTGCGCCTGTTGCACCCGGACCCCCGTTTTGACAGCGATCCCCATCTGACTGCTGGCCTGCGCATCGGTTGCCGGGGGGCATGGCTGGATGGGAGTGTACAGGGCATGATGGCCAACCGGCGGGAGTTGTCCGCCTTGCTGTTGGCCCAACTGGAAAAAAAGGAGGCCTACCCATGAGCGAAGCCACCCTCTGTTGGATCAGTGGCCCGGTATTGCGGGCGATCAGTCGGGATGCGTTCCATATCCATGAGGCGGTCCAGGTGGGTGCCCAGGGACTGCTGGGTGAGGTGGTGCGACTCAGGACGGACGAGAGCAGGGGGGGCCAGGAATTGACCGTGCAGGTTTTTGAGGATACCACCGGTTTGCGTCCCGGTGATCTCCTGCACGGGGAAGGGGTCGCCCTCGCCGTGCGCCTGGGACCAGGTTTGTTGGGCCATATCTTTGACGGCCTGCTGCGGCCGCTGGCCGGTGGCGAAGAACGCAATTATCTCTTTCCCGGTCAGCGGACCACGGCCAATCCGCTCTTTTTCTTTCAGCCTTTGGTGGAAAAAGGGCGTCTTCTGCGGGGCGGAGAGCCGTTTGCCACGGCGCAACCGGTGCCCCTGCCGGGCGAACCCATGGCCCCGGCGACGGTCGGGCAGTCGTGTCTGGTGCCGCCCACGCTGGGTGGCGAGGTGATCGAAATGGCCCCGGCGGGCGAATATACCGAGACCGCTGTGGTCTGCACCCTGCGGGATGCGACCGGTCAGGAGCAGGCGATTGCCATGAGCCATACCTGGCCGGTGCGGGTGCCCAGACCGGTGGCCCGGCGGCTGGTCAGTGAATCGCCGTTGTTGACCGGGCAGCGCATTCTGGATTGTCTCTTTCCGGTGGCGCGGGGGGGCAAGGCGACGGTGCCCGGCGGTTTTGGCACCGGCAAGACTGTGTTGCTGGAGACCATAGCCAAATGGTGCAATGCCGATGTCATCATCTATCTGGGCTGTGGCGAACGGGGCAACGAGATGGCCGGGGTGTTGGATGAATTTCCCCGTCTGGAAGATCCCCGTACCGGTCGGCCTCTCATGGAACGCATGGTGGTCATTGCCAACACCTCCAACATGCCGGTGGCGGCGCGTGAGGCCAGCATTTATACCGGCGTCACGGTGGCCGAATATTTTCGCGATCAGGGGTTGCATGTTGCCGTGATGGCCGATTCAACCAGTCGCTGGGCCGAGGCGTTGCGGGAGGTGTCGGGGCGGCTGGGCGAGTTGCCGGGCGAGGGGGGTTATCCGGCCTATCTCAGTACCCGGCTGGCCGATTTTTACGAACGGGCCGCCCGGGTGGAGACTTTGGCGGGTGCCAGTGGTTCGGTGACCCTCATCGGGGCGGTTTCGCCGCCTTCCAGTGATTTTTCCGAGCCGGTCACCACCCACACCAAGCGGTATGTGCGCAATTTTTGGGCCCTGGACCGCAAGCGGGCCCATGCCCGTTTTTATCCGGCGATTGACCCGTTGACCTCCTATTCTGAGGATGCGGTCTTGTTGGCCAGTTGGTGGCATGCCCAGGGCAATCCCAACTGGGCGGCGCAGCGGCGGCGATTTCTCACCGTGTTGGAAGAGCAGGCCCGTCTGGAGCGTATGGCCATGATTTTGGGCAAGGATGCCATGCCACCCCAGCAGCAGTTGACCCTGTTGGTGGCGGGTTTGCTCAACGATGCCTTTTTGCGGCAATCGGCCTTTTCCAGCAAGGATCGTTCGGCTTCCCCGTACAAACAAAATCGCATGATGGGTTTGTTGGATCGTTTCATGGATCTGGCGGCAAAGGCGGTGGAGGGGGAGATGACGGTGGAACAGATTCGGGTGTTGCCCTTGCTGCGTCATTTGCAGCGCATGGGTGAAGAGATCGGCGAGGGGGAGGAGGAGGCGTTTGCGCAATTGGAGGAGGGGATGGAGAAAGCGTTCAGGTCTTGATTCCCCCGCATCAGCATCCCACAGACAAGGAAACGACGGAAATGATCCACGCCAATCTTTCACTGACCGATGCCGTCACCCGCATAGATGGACCGTTGCTGTTTGCCCATCGGCGGGTGGATGTGGGACTCAACGAGGCGGTTGAGGTGATCGGAGCCGACGGCCTCCCGCGTTTGGGTCGCATTGCCGCCCTGGATGACGACTTCATGACGATTGAAATCCTGGAGTCCACCACCGGTTTGGGGTTGGGGGACACCCGCATCCGTTTTTTGGGCGAGCCGATCTCCTTTGCCCTGGGACCGGGCATTCTGGGCCGGGTCTTTGATGGGGTGGGGCGGGTGCTGGATGGCGGTCCGCCCATTCCGGCCCACACCCGCATGACGGTGGATGGTGCCATCCTCAATCCCATCCGGCGCAAAAAACCGGAAGATTTTATTGAAACCGGCATCTCGACCATCGATGTCCTCAACAGCCTGGTCCGTGGCCAAAAATTGCCCATTTTTTCCGGCGGCGGGCTGCCGCACAACCGCCTGGCCATCGAGATTGCCCTCCATGCCCGCTTGCGCAACAGCGAAGGAGAGTCTGCCGAGACCGTCCCCTTCGCCATCGTGTTTGCTGGCATCGGTGTCCCCTTTGAAACCGCCGAATTTTTCCGCCGCACCCTGGAGGAGAGCGGTGCCCTGGGTCGTACCGCGCTTTTTCTCAATCTGGCCTCGGACTCCAGCACCCAACGCCTGCTGGCCCCCCGCTTTGCTCTCACCGCTGCCGAATATCTGGCCTTTGTCGAAGGGCGGCACGTGCTGGTGATCATTACTGATTTTACCAACTATTGCGAGGCTTTGCGCGAGGTGTCCGCCAGTCATGGCGAAATTCCGGGCCGCAAGGGCTATCCGGGTTATATGTATTCGGACCTGGCCACCCTGTACGAACGGGCGGGCAGCCTGCTGGGCAAACCCGGCACCCTGACCCAGTTGCCCATCCTCACCATGCCCTCCGATGATATCAATCATCCCATTCCCGATTTGACCGGCTATATTACCGAAGGTCAGATCACCCTCAATCGGACGTTGGATCGGGAGGGGATTTATCCGCCGGTGGGGGTATTGCCCAGCCTGTCGCGTCTCATGAAGGATGGGATTGGTCGGGGGTTTACCCACCCGGACCATCCGGCCCTGGCCAATCAACTGTATGCGGCCTATGCCCATGCCATTCAGGTGCGTCTGCTGGCCAATGTGGTGGGCAGCGATGGTTTGATGCCGGAGGATCGGGTATTGCTCACCTTTGGGCAGCAATTTGAGCACCGTTTTATTCACCAGGAGCGGGCGCGCACCCTGGATGAGAGCATGGCGGTGGGTTGGGAACTGTTGCGCCTGTTGCCTCTTTCCGAGTTGTCCCGGCTGGATGATGCGCAGATGGCGGCGCACATTCAGGTCGGTGCCGAGTCCGTCTGATGGAAAGCACCCCCACCCGCAGTGCCTTGCTGGAGGCACGGGACGAACGCCAGATCATGGGCGAGGGGTTTCGTTTTCTCGACGAAAAACGGCTGTTGCTGGCGGCGGAGATGGCCCGGCAATTTGCCCGCTACCGGCAGGAACGGGATCGCCTGATGCAGGTGCATCAGGCGGCGGTGGTGGCCTTGCAGCAGGCCCTGCTCCGCCATGGTCTGCACGGGTTGCAGGTGCAAGACGTGCCGGTGGATACGGCGGTCGTGCTGCAGCAGGAGGTCCGGCGGTTTTTCGGGGTGGTGTTGCTCGATCACGTTACCCTGGAGAAAGGCCAGCCGGAGCGGACAGCGGATGTGGGGGGGTCGCCAGAGGTTACGGTCTGTCAGCAGGCGTTTGTCCAGTTATTGAACGTCAGCGCGGAACTGGCGGCGTTGTCGGGCAATTTGCACCGTCTGTTGGCCGAATACAAACGCACGGAACGCCGTGCCCGTGCCCTGGAAGATGTCCTGTTGCCGGAACTGGATGAAAAGATTCATGAGATGGATCTCTGCCTGGAAGAGATGGAGCAGGAAGAGGCCGTGCGGGTGCGGCTGGGACGGTCGGGGTAGAGGTGGGCCTGCGGGGATTGTTAACAGGGGAAGGAATCCAGCCAGATGGCCGTTACGTTGGTGGCATGGCGACTGATACCAAATTGCAATCAGACGGGTAACGGCGTTGGCTGCGTCGTTACTGCACACGGTCGTGCGTGACACTTCCTTGTGCCGTCATTCCCGCGCAGGCGGGAATCCAGCCATCAACTCTCAAAGC
>JADFYM010000172.1 GCA_015233035.1 Magnetococcales bacterium | reverse complement strand
AGGGAAAAAATCACGTCGTTCATCGCGTATTTTAACAAGGCGATGTCGAAACCGTTCCGTTGGACCTACCAGGGCAAACCCCTTGCGGTCTGAAGGAGGGTTCCGAATTTCCGCTGTGCACCACTACAGCAGTGCGGCCCAAACCAATCCTGTCAATGATGCTGGCAGCGGTACCTACCGCGTTGGTCGCGGTGGTTTCTGGAGTGACTATGCCAGGGGCGTTCGTTGCACTGATCGCGACTTTTTTGCGGTCGGGATGCGCTTTCATGGTGTCGGCGCACGTCTTGCCAGGAATCCTTGACTTGCCGGGTGCGACAGGGAGCCCCCCCTCCGATGCACCATCACCGTTTCATGTTTTTCATTCATGTGCATTAAGAGGCATTTATGGCCAGTATACCTTCAGAATTTTTCGGCTCCCGGGAGAACACCACCATCGTATCACCTGACTATGCAGAGACCATCAGTCGCCTGTTTCGCAAACATTCGCATTCCGCTTTGCAAAAGGTGTTGTCGCGCGTCTTTCCGTCCGATCTGGCCCATATTCTGGATGATTATCCGAAAGATGATGCGGGCAAGATCTTTTTTCTGATTCCCTCGCACCGTCTGGCGGCCAGTACCCTCAAGTATATGGGTCAGGAGTTGCGCAACCACCTGATGCAGGATTTTTCTCCCGAGAAGCTGATTCCCATTCTGGAAGAGTTGCCACCGGACGACCGCACCGACATCATCGGTCACCTGGACGACGGTTTGGCCAAACGTTTCATGGGCGGTTTGGACGAAGAGAGCATGCGGGAGGTGGAAGACCTGCTTCAGTACGAGACGGATACGGCGGGGGGATTGATGACCCCTGATTTTTTTGCCTTGTCCGCCGATACCACAGTGGGGGCCGCCATTGATGCGGTGCGTAATTTGCCCTACACCGAAATTGTCTTCTACCTCTATGTCGTAGACGACAGACGGCATCTTGTGGGGGTCAGTTCCCTGCGACAGTTGATCTTGAATGATCCCAACCGGACGCTGGCCGAGATCATGAACCCCAGGATTATCAAGGTTCTGACCAACACCCCCAGCATCGAAGTGGCGGAAATGGTCAAACGCTACCGTTTGCTGGGCATCCCGGTGGTGGATGACATGGATACCCTGGTGGGGGTGGTGACGGTGGATGATGTCATCAGCACCCTGGAACAAGAGATCACGGAAGACGCGCTCAAGATGTCGGGCACTGCCCTGCCCGAAGTGAAGCAACAGTCCTTTTTTCAAGCCCTGACGACACGATTGCCCTGGTTTCTGACCGCTTTGGTGGGGGGATTGCTCGCCAGCGGCGTGATCAATCTGTTCGGCACCTTGCTGGCCGATAAGATAGCCCTGGCGGCCTTCATTCCCCTGGTGATGAATATGGCAGGCAACGTCGGAACCGCCACGGCCAATGTGGCCGCCCATGGTTTGACCATGCGGGGAACCCACTGGCGACAGGTCGCTGGTCTGTTTGGTACAGAACTGGGCATCAGTCTGGTCCATGGTTGCCTCAACGGCCTGGTGGGCGGCTTCATCGCGTGGTTCCTCTTCAAGGATAACCTGTTGGGCCAGGTGGTGGGTTTGGCTGTCCTGCTCAACATGTGCTTTGGCGCGTTGGCTGCCCTGGTGCTTTCCATGATTTCCGAAAAGTTCCACGCCAGCCCCAACATGATCTCCGGGCGTATTCTGACCACCATTCTGGATCTTGTCGGGGTGCTTAACTATTTCCTGATCGCCAAGATCGTGTTGGGGGTGTAAATCATGACAACCGGTCATTGCTCTGTTTATGCTTATTTGCTGGATGGTTTGGGAGGGGGCCACGAGATTGGTTGGAAGGAGGTGGGCGAATGGCAACCCGACAAAGGGATTCTCTGGCTGGTGGGTCGCCCCACCGGCGGCGAGACGCAACGTTGGCTCCGTCGGGCAAGCGGGCTGCCCAAGGATGTGGTGGATGTGCTGCTGTCCACCAACAACCGACCCGGTTGTATGACCTTTCGCCAGGGCAACCTGTTGACCCTGCTGGGCATGAATCAGGCGCGACAAACAGCCGATGACGAATTGACCACCATCAACATCTGGATTGATTCGCACCGCCTGATTGCCCTGCGCTCGGCACCCACGCACAGTTTTGAGGATATCCGCTCCAACTTGCAACCCGGCGAAGGTCCGTCCAGAACGGACGATATTCTGGCCCATGCGGCACAACGCATCGTTGCTCGCCTGGAACCAGCGGTCCTGAAACTCGGTCGGGATGTGGACGATCTGGAGGATACGATTCTCCTCAACCCCGATGCCCATCTGCAACAGGAGCTGGTGGCTCTGCGCCATCGCCTGATCATCTTGCGTCGGCAACTGGTACCCCAACACGAAGCACTTTCCATGTTGCAGCAACGTCGCCCCTGGATCAACGAAACCAATCGACAAATGCTGCAGGAGGCCCAAAGCCGTCTGCATCAGCAAATCGGTGACCTCGACTCCACCCGTGAACGTGCCGTGCTGATGCAGGATGAAATCACCAACAATCAGAACACCAAGCTGAACGAAACCATGAAAATTGTGGCCGTGTTCACCGCCTATTTTTTGCCAGCGAACGCCATTACCAGTCTGCTGGGGACCAATATTGAAGGGATACCCTTCCAGGCGGGTACAGAGCACTCCTACGGCTTTTTTCTGGAATTGGTCCTGCTGACGGTGGTGATGGGTGCCAGTTATTTTATCTTCAAGAAGAAAAAGTGGTTCGATTGAATCATGTATTGCCAAACAGGAGGTCAATGTCCACAATGGTAAGCAACAACAACCGAAATGCGCCCAAAGACCAGATCAGATGGGGCAACACGGAGCGTGGCAGCAGCATGGTCTGGTATCTATTGATTGTCGTAGTCATATTGGCAGGAACGGCCTATTGGGAATATACTGACGTGATGCTGCTGTTCAACCGGCATGACGGGGTGGATACCGTGATGGAAGTGGTGGCCAGGCAAGACAAATACTATGAGGCGAATCAAAAATATGCCACCACTCTGGAGGAACTGGGGTATACAACCGTCCATGATTTTTCCATTGCCTCCCCCAGAGGCCACTATCGGATCCTGCTCGCCGATGCCGATGGAGCCTCCTATTCGCTCTCCGCAGAACCCCAGGGGGCACAGGTTGAGGATGCCCGGTGTGCGCCCCTGACCTATACAAGCAAAGGTCGCGCCAAGAGTTCCAAAGGCAGTAGTGCCAGTGCCTGCTGGTAACTGCACACACACTCAATCGACCGGATGAACCGTTGGCTCATTCAGAACACATCGACATCCAAGGAGAACTTCAATGTATAGATTCAAATTGCTTGTGGTCAGTACGCTGGCATTGTCATCGATCGGGTGCGTCGTGGAGGCCCCGCCCATCGAGATGGACTCGGCACCGGTCATGGTCTCTTCGACACCGGGACAGGCCTATGGCTACAATCCGGAATTGCCGATCTACCTGGAAGGATTTCGTACCCCGTTCTTTGAACGGTATCTCCCGGAATATGGTTTTGTGTACGTGACATATCTGGATGGATGGTGGGTTGACCCGTGGGGGGTTCGCTTGATCCGTGGCTCATGGCACATGCACCACCCGCCCAGCGAGGCGTTTGCCCACCGTCACCCACTCCACCATATTGGAGACAACGGCAAGGCCTCTCTGCACCGCGATGTCATCGAAAAGCATCGCCCCAATGCCACGCACTCTGCGCCGACCGCAGCCAGTCCGCAAGGACAACAACCGGCGCGCCATACCCCGGAACACCATGACAATGCGGTGCAGGGACCAGCTCAACAACAGGTTCAGCCCCAGGAGCAACAAAAGCACCCCAAAACAGCCGACAAGCCCGTGCAGCAACAGGCGCAACCCAAAGAGCCGCAAAATGGGCCACATTCCACAGAGCACCCAAAAACAGCCGACAAGCCCGCGCAACAGCAGGCGCAACCCAAAGAACATAAACAGGATCCCGCCCAACAAAAACCGACCTGTACACACAATAAACAAGAGGCAGAAAGCCATGGACTGCCCCTGTGTGAAGGCCATTCCAAATAGGCAGAGCGTGGCATCCCTTCCACGATAGGGCCTTGCGCATCGTTTCGGCCATTCCAGTCAGAACCCTGGATTCCCGCCTTCGCGGGAATGACGAGCGAATTTCGTGTCATACCCATTCCCGTCATGCCCGCGAAGGCGGGCATCCAGGAGAGTTCGTGGACAAAACGATGATCAAGGCCCACGATAGACAGCGCAAAACGTTAAGAGGCAGAAAGCCATGGACTGCCCCTGTGTGAAGGCCATTCCAAATAGGCAGAGCGTGGCATCCCTTCCACGATAGGGCCTTGCGCATCGTTTCGGCCATTCCAGTCAGAACCCTGGATTCCCGCCTTCGCGGGAATGACGAGCGAATTTCGTGTCATACCCATTCCCGTCATGCCCGCGAAGGCGGGCATCCAGGAGAGTTCGCGGACAAAACGATGATCAAGGCCCACGATAGACAGCGCAAAACGTTGTGACTGTTTATGGGGGATCCGGGGGAGATTATCTCCCCCGGTGGGGTCCAGAGGCAACGCCCCTGGTGGGGTCCGGGGCGAAACCCCAGGAAAACAAACCCCTGGTGACAGCGTCAACAAGATGTTGTTACTACGTTTTTTATGTGCAGCCTTTTGATACCCCGATCCGGGGCTCCGCCCCGAGCCCCGCCAGGGGCTTTGCCCCTGGACCCCACCAGGGGGATAACCCCCCTGGACCCCTGCCAATGGCATTCAACCGGCGAACCTCTCGCCCACAATCCCAGGAACCATTCCATCGTGCAACCCCATGGTTTCACGACCACGTGACATGCGGAGCAAATTCTGGTTAAATACCTTCAAATATGGGAGGATTGAGCCATGCACAGTTCCGGGAACAGCATTGAATAATACTGTATCGAAAGGGTACCACTTCTGGAGAAGGATCAAGCAACGGACGCGCCAACTGTTGGAAAATCCCGACGGCAAGGGCCGTGGCTGGGTGGGTCTGTTTTCTTCCATGCTGGTGGTGGCCGCTTTGGTTGTGGTCATTCGGGACACCGATCCCCACCTCTCCCCGTTCAACAAAACGGTGCTGGATCTGTTGGAAACTGTCCTGACGGGCATTTTTCTGCTCGAATATGCCCTGCGCTGGTGGGTGGCCTCCGACCTGACGCACGATTTTCGCTATTCCTATCATCGCCACCGGCGACGGCATGATCTCGGACACTGGGCGACGCTGTGGCGTGCGCTGTTCTACGCCCTGCTCCAGAAAGGGCGATGGATGCGACAACCCATGGCGATCATTGACCTGATTGCCTGCCTGCCCTTTTTCCCGGTCTTCAGAAATATTGCCCTGCTACGGGTGTTGTGCATCCTGAAATTGTTTCGTTATTCCCGCCAGCTCTCCATGGTCAAGACGGTACTCAAGGGACATGCCCGGGAGTTTACGGCTGTTTTGATGATAGCGGCCATTTTATGGAGTCTGGTGGCCATCGCCTTTTATGTGGTGGAACGGGGCGACAATCCACGTATCCAGTCCTTGTGGGACGCCTATTACTGGATGGTCATTACCGTGGCCACCCTGGGATACGGGGATATTGTCCCCCATACCACCATGGGCCAGGCGGTCGCCATGGTGGGGGTGGTCGTCGGAATTACCATCAGCACCTTCATGTCCCTGATCTTGATTACCGCTTTGACTGAACTGCTCCTTTACTTGAGGGAAAATCGCATGGAACACCAGATTGCACTGCTTTCCGACTATTATATCGTCTGTGGTCTGTCCGACGTAGGGCGCGCAGTATGCAGCAACCTGAGTGCCGAGAAAAAATGGTTTGTGGGGGTTGACCAGCGGGCAGACCGGGTGGAGGCCGCCATTCGGGAAGGATGGTTGGCCACACAAGGCACACTCCAGGATGAATTGATCTGGAAACGGTTGAATCTCGCCAAAGCCAAGGGTGTCATTATCGCCGTCAACGATGAGGCAACCAATATTTCGGTTGTCTTGATTGTCCGGGATCTCGCCCCGCACTGCACCATTGTCGCCTGTAGTGCGACACCCAGTGCCGAGAAAAGATTGCTGAAACTCGGTGCCACCCGCGTGGTTTCTCCCACCCAGATCGGCGGTTTGCAGTTGACGCACTCCGCCTTGCGACCGACCGCCCTCCATTTTCTGGATCTGGTCATGAAGACCGATTATTCGGAACTGGAAATGGAAGAGTTGCTCCTGCCACACCATTCCCAGTATGAAAACATGTCGCTCATGGATTCCCGCATCCATTCTGAATACGATGTCATCGTGGTGGGCATTCTGCCGCATCATGACCCGATGAGTACCCTGCCGCAGCATGATAAAATGATTTTCAACCCTCGGGCCGACACCATTCTCCGACCGGGAGACACCCTGGTTTGCCTTGGGCATGAGGATGACATGCAGCGACTGCGGGAAACCATCGGCTCGAGGCGGGCTTGAACAATCCCGTCGTCTTTTTGCCAAGGGGTTCTGTGCATGATGTCTGACGCCCACATCGATACAGCCCAGCCATCCCCCGGCAAAGGATGCCTGCTGGCCTGCGTCGGACCTGGCCCCGCCACGATTCCATTGCTCCACGCCGCCCACCAGTTGGCCGAAGAGTTGGGCGTCTCCTGGTTGGCGGTCACGGTGGATACGCTCAAGACCGACCCCACCCATACGGCGGAACGACAGCAGCAGTTGGCACACCTGCGCCTGGCCGAATCGCTGGGAGCCCGCACTCTGCAACTGTCGGGCAAACATGTCGGCCATGAAATTATCCGTTGCGCGCTGCAACAGGGCGTCCACCGCATCCTGATCGGCAAACCGACCCAAAACCGCTGGCGAGACCGTTTTCGCCCCTCCCTGGTGCATGAACTGGTGCGCTGCAGTGGCCATATAGAGGTCCAATTTATTGCGGAACAAGGGGTTCCGCAACCCGCCCTGGCCCTGCTGTCCAACGAAATGTCCACCTCGTGGCGCGGCTATATCGCCAGTCTGTTCTCGGTGATCATCACCACGGTGCTGGTCTCGTTGGGCCGCCATTATCTGACGCCGCCCGATCTGGTCATGCTCTATCTGCTGCCCATCATGGCCGTGGCTTTCCGTTTTGGCCAAGGCCCCGCCCTGGCGGCCTCGGCCTTTTCCGTGGCGGCCTATGATTTTTTCTTTGTCCACCCTTATCTGACCTTTCTGGTCTCCGACTCGCAATATATCCTGACGTTTACCCTGTTGTTCATGGTGGGCATTGTCATCAGCAGCCTGATGGCACGCATCCGCCGCCAGGAACAGGCGGCCCAGGAACGGGAGTTGCAGACCGAGGCGGAGATTCGCGCCGCCGCCGTCCGCGCCAAGGCGGAGGAGTTGCGTGGTGTCATGCGCATGGTCTCGCACGATCTGCGCACCCCTCTGGGGGCCATCACCGGGGCAGGCACCACCCTGCGGGATGACGAGGGCACCCTGAATGCGGCCCAACAACAGGAGATGCTGGAAACCATTTGCACCGAAGCGGTGCGCATGGATCGGTTGATCACCAATCTGCTGGACATGGCCCGGTTGGAATCCGCCGGGTGCCAACTGTGCCGTGAGTGGATCCCCTTCGAGGAGTTGGTGGGATCGGCCATGGCCGGTCTGGAGGAGCGACTGCAAGGCCGACCGATCACGGTCCAGGTAGACACACGGGTACCGATGCTGTATGTAGATCCGGTATTTTTCACGCAGGTGCTGATCAATCTGCTCGACAACGCCAGCAAATATACCCCGGTGGGCACCGCCCTCTCCTGGACGGTGACCAGCCAGGCGGATCGGGTGGCCATTCGCATCCAGGATCGGGGACCGGGCATTCCTCCTGGGCAGGAGGAACGCATCTTTGAAAAATTTGTGCGGGGCACCTCGGTGGGTGTGCCGGGGTCCGGCTTGGGACTGGCCATTTGTCGGGGCGTGATCGAAATGCACGGCGGCACCATTCAAGCCGTACCCAATACCGCAGGCGGCGGGGAGTTTCTCATTCTGTTGCCCCATCCGCCATTGCCACCAGAGATGGACACCCTGCACAATGAGCGGGAAGAAGAGGCCTCCGCTGAGGAACGACCACAATGAACAATAAGGGTATGCACATTCTGGTGGTGGAAGATGACGTACAGATACGGCGTTTTCTGCGCACGGCCTTGACCGCGCGGGAGTTTGATGTGACCGATGCGGTCACCCTGCGGGAGGCACGACTGGCGGTTACGTCACACCCACCGGAGATCATCCTGCTCGACCTGGGGATGCCGGATGGGGATGGCATTGATTTTACCAGGGAACTGCGCGAGTGGAGCCATGTGCCGATCATTGTCATCTCGGCCCGGGGTCGGGAGGATGACAAGGTGATCGCCCTGGATGCTGGCGCGGACGATTATTTGACCAAACCGTTCGGGGTGAACGAATTGATGGCCCGCATTCGGGTGGCCATGCGCCATACCCGTCTGATCCAGACCGGTCTGCCCCAGGAGAGTGTGCTGGAACTGGGTCCGTTGTCGGTGGATCCCACGCGCCGGGAGGTCAAGCTGGACGGTCGACCGATTGTCCTGACCCCCATTGAATATCGTCTGTTGTTGTATCTGGTGCGAAATGCCGGTCGTGTCTTGACCCATCGGCACATTTTGCAGGCGGTGTGGGGCAAAAATTATGGGGATCATACCCATACATTGCGGGTCTTCATGGCACAGTTGCGGCGCAAGCTGGAGTCCGATCCTGCCCGTCCGCAATGGATCAAGACCGAAGTGGGGGTGGGTTATCGGATGCTGGATTTACCGGAATAGAGCAGCCCCAGAGGCCAGGATCCCCCCGAACCAACCATCCGTAAAACGATGAGGTAATTGCAAAATGCACGAGAATATGAAAAAACGTCATTCCCGCGCAGGCGGGAATCCAGGAGTTCCCGAGGGTTACCGTGAAAGAACGGCCGGTGTGGAGCAATAACCCTCCGTCGCCTTTTCCACAATAAAAAAAGGCGCATAGACACCAAGAAATGGAATCCAGATTACGCTGCTTTGTGCAGGTATCCGAATTGAA
>JADFYM010000171.1 GCA_015233035.1 Magnetococcales bacterium | reverse complement strand
GCAGAAAAAGAGAGATCGCAGACTCAAGACCTTGTCCCATGGCCAGCCCTCCGAGAAAAATTAACGTGAGCAGGCAGCGTATCATGTCCTTGTGGACTGGTCACTGATTTTCACTTCTGTCCAGTAGTGCCTCTTTAACCTGCCCAGACGCTCTGGCGTCAATTGCAGCCGAACCCCACCTCCTCCACTCATAATCTCATCCCTCTGGGTGCCCCGTAATTGATCCTGGGCACTTGTATTCCAAACCTGCGCCACTTCGACCAATCCAAAAGGAGAGATCTCAAGGTCTGTTTGAATAGGATCATTGCCGCAACTTTCCAGATGAGGATCGAAACCTGTCAAAATTTTATACCCCAATTCCCCTTTGATGGCGAACGCATCGTCCCCTGAAATTTTTCCCGCATTATAAGCCGTACCAAAATTGCGCCCACCAAAGCTCATCTTTCCTGGGGCGAGCACAGGTTCGGTACTCAACTGGCCCCCTGCTTCTCCCGATATGTAAAGACGGTGTGTATTTTCTTTCTCAATCTCGCCCAACCATTTCAAGAGTGAAATATTATATTCAGGCTGTAATATTTTCTTAAATTCCCGCAACCATTTAATATTTCCTTGCAACTGGAAAAAATCCGGTCCAGCATTCGGGTTGGATGTGGTATAACCACCTTCGGCACTGTAATAATTCCCCAACTTGATGCCTTGCAGGGCTTTCATCGTAATGGTCAAATCCTGCAAACCGGGGAGATCCGGCGTTTTTTGGTTTCCCAGCTCTTGAATCGAGTCGTGGTAATTGAAATCTATTTTAATAAAACCTTTTGCGACAGAATCGTGATTCAAATCACTTCCAAGCAGCGCAGTGTTCACGTCAGTAATATTCAACCCACCTTCGATGGACCTTTTCCAGTACCGGTCTATTTGAAGTGTGTGTCCCAAGGCCACTTCCCCAGACTCTTCTTTTGTTTTGATATTGAGTGATTCAAGAGGTCCACCCAGATTGCCATTATCTTTCAGAAAGAAGAATCGGCCATAAAATCCATTGGGAGCCAAAGGGAGAGGAAACCGATAATCCAATTGATAGTGGGAGAGTTCCTCTTTTTGCGGCTCTTTGACATACAGCCAGGAAAATTTATCTCCCGGAGTTAAAAGATAGTTCACCCCAATACGTCCCCAATAGAGCCATGGTCCCATATAGTCGTTGCCATAGTTGTCTGCACCGGCGGACAGCTCCACCCGCTGAAATTCCGTGAGAACATTCAGATTGGTCACACCTTCACGTGTCTCGTTTTTCGAAGGGGGTTCCAGTGTACCGGTAACCGTGACACCGGGTAAAGAACTGGCCTCCATCAGGGTGCGCTCCAGTTGCAAACGGGAGAGCGGCTTTTCATTCTGGAGCGGGCCGAGGATTTCGCACAGTTTTGAGGGGACAAGCATTAATGATGAATCTTTAGGTGCTTTTTGATCACATTTTACTTTTTTTGAATTATATATACCAAGCATTTCAAAGTATAGATCAAAATCTTTGCGTTTATTTTCCTCAATAGAATCATTTACTTTCTTATAAGTTTCATATACGCTTTTCCATAAGGTATCATAATAGATTCCTATCTCCTCTAGAATCTTTTTCACGTCATCTGTTTTTGATACCTCGTTTAATTCTTTAATATCTTTAAGTTCTTTAAGTTCTGTGATTTTTTCACCTCTGCCCAGGAGACCGATATATTTTTTAAATTCTTCACATTTTTCATTCACGCGATGAACTTTGCATGTCTCGTTTAATTTTTGTTCTTTTTGCTCCTTATACTCATCATCAAGAATTTTTTTCAGTAATGGCATCGCCTGTTTTTTGTTGCTTATAAAATAATCAACCAATTTATTAAAATTTTCATCTTTGAATTTTTTAATCAGGTCTTCTTCTTTTTCTTTATTACCTGATAACAGGTCAACAAGAGTAGCAGGGAAGACTACTTCAGAATTTACCCGTTTATCGTTTCTGTCACCGGTTGACTGTGTCTGGTATTTTTCTTTGGCACTCGAAAAATATTCGGAAATCATATCAAAAAGGCTGTTTTTAGGATCTTTAGAAGAAACAGTAATTTTCTCCACATGCCCTTCCACCAATTCCACCCGTATCAACTCAGACACCCGACAATGTTTGGCTTGTTCGAGACCGTCTTTTACATTGACACCGCACAAATTCTGAGGCGACAGGAAGGCTCGAGACAGAAAATGATCCGTTTTTTTCTTGCCCGTCAGGAAAAACTGGATCAGGGAAGAGTTGGAAAAAATTGACTCATCCTGGGGATCAAGATTACAATGAAGATCTTTCCTATTTTCCTTTTCCTCGTTGGGATCCTGGTGGTATTGTTGAGTAACGCAATTTACAAATTGAGTGACGCTCCCAAGAGATACCCAATGGTTGTTTTTATCATCGAATCGGATCACCAGACGTTGATCCTTGAGTTCTGCTCCTTCATTTTCAACTTCGACTTTTATACTCTCTACCTTTTTGTCATCGACATTTAAATCGGCTGGTTTTGATACCAAATCGGGCTGGTCTCCTTCGGGCAGAGACGGTTTTGTCAGTTTGCGACACCTGTTCTCAGCATCATCCCAGACACCAAATTTTGGTTTTGACCCAAAATATTCATTAAAATTGTCTTCCAAACGCTTTTTCAATGCATCCTTGTGCTTTGATGCCTCCCCTTCCGGCGTCCCCTCTTGCGGTGTCTCCTCCTGCGATACATCCTTTTTCGGCCAACCGATACTGAGTTGGGGTGTCCAAAAAGGCACCTTTCGGCCTGATTTTTTTGCCCGGTTTTTGGCACCATAAAAATCACCGTATCTTGTTATTTTACAGCACGTTTTCTGCGTTTTGCAGGGTCCACTTTCCGGGCACATGATTTTGGCCAATTTGGACACCCCAATACTGAGTCCACCAAGATTCACGCACAGAGCCTTCAATTGTTCTGGATCGCCAAAAAGCTCCACCTCTTTTGGCACCGAAAAATACAGCTCCTTGTCTGTGGTATTGCCAGATCCGAATGTATGGTAGTCATAAACGCCAGTAGGCGGAGGAAGCCGAATGTCTGGAGCGGCAAAGGCATTGGCAACCATTACCGACAGGATGGCGGTCAACACCCATGACCAACGCCTTAAATTAACTGAATTATTGGTACCTATAGCACAGGACATCTGCAATCCTCTTTTCCTTCCTTAAACTCACATATCCGAATCCCTGTTGGCCCGCCTCTCTCACTCTTCAAGACCACTGCTTCTGAACAGGCAAACATTCTTTCGCGATATTCTTTAGTGATATTCGCGGCAATTTCATGCAGTTCGGAAAAGGTGAATTTGACCGAATCTGAGAATGCAAGATTCAAAGAACTTATGGGATAAAAGGTCTCTGGAGAGACTATGATCTTCTTTACCTGTTTAATGGAATCAACCACTATCTCTTTAGACCGTTCAAGAGACTCATCTTTGCAAAGAATTCTATCAATACGTATCTGGTGAGGAAGATACCTCTCTTCGGCTATGGGTGGAGAAATCCCCCGTCCAGATGGTACTTCGTGATCCATTCTCAACGAGATGGAGTGCGCGAAGGTCGGCAACGTGGAAAACTGGTAGATCTGCGGCCTCACGTGCAGTTTTGGATACTGTTCTTGCACATCATTCAATATTTTCAGGCTTCTGCTTTTATCCTTGTAACAACCAACATAAATACTTAATATCCTTCTTCCTCGCTTGACCTGCTCAACCAGGAATGGCCGATAAGGGAAAAGATTTTCTTTGGTTGTACGCTCTTGCAACTCATCATACAGAGAGCGTATTTTCTTACAGATCTTTGTCCCCTCTTTCCCGTTCTTGACGATTCGTGTAGCGGCCACACTGAAATAGACCTGTCCCACCACAGTCCCTTCCTCAACATCCGGGCACCGCCATTGCATTTGTTGTGCAGAAAAACCACACGGCGCGGCCAGGACACTCTTTGCGCTGCCCGGCGTCGCAAAAACCCCCAAAACAACCAGCACCACGCCGACAACACCCCCACGCAAGGGGCGGCGTTTGCCGCAACCAGGCCGTCGATCTTCTTCTGCCAACACGTCTGCTCTTCCCCCCCATCAATATGACTGGTTATTCACGCCAACACGCACTCATCCCTTGCAAAATCAAGCCATTCCGGTTCAGGGTTGGCCGGATAACCTTCTGAATAATGAACCTTAAACCTTCATACACGATAGAATCTAACCATGTCCGGGGAGAATAATCGACCAGTAATCACATGTCAATTAATTGTTTCGAGTGGGACAGAATTTTTTAAAATTATTTAAAGATTACTGTTTATGTCATGACGCACACGTTCGGCAGAGAGCAGAGGCCGGATTTGGCCGCCCGTGGGGGGTATCGTTTCAGGCAGGATTTCGGGGGAATAATTTGCCCAACCAACCGCAATCATTCCATGAAATGGTATTGTGGACAGGGAGCGGGCAGCAAGAGTGGGTTGGCCGGTTTCAGGCCGCCCGGTCAAAGGTAATGCGGGGATCTACCAACACATAAGTAAAATCTGTAAGAAGTTTGGTCAACAAACCCAGCAGGGTGAAAAAATAGAGGGTAGCCATCACCACCGGATAGTCCCGGTTGATGACCGATTCATAGCCCAGCAACCCGAGACCATCCAGACTGAAAATGGTCTCCAGCAGCAGCGAACCGCTGAAAAAGGCCGCGACAAATGAACCGGGAAAGCCAGTCACCAACGGAATCATGGCATTCCGAAAGATATGACGATAGAGCACCGCCCGCTCGGACAACCCCTTGGCGCGGGCGGTCAGGACATACTGCTTGGCAATCTCTTCCAGAAAACTGTTTTTGGTCAGCAGGGTGGTGACGGCGAACGAACCCACCACCGAGGCGGTGATCGGCAGGGTGATGTGCCACAAATAATCGACAATCCGCATCGGCCAGGAGAGCGCAGCCCAGTTGTCAGAAACCAGACCCCGCAGGGGGAAAAAATCCCAAAAACTGCCCCCCCCAAACAGCACAATGAGCAGCACCCCCAGGACAAAACCGGGAATCGAATACCCCACCAGAATCAGGGTGGAGGTAACGGCATCAAAACGACTGCCATGGTGTACCGCCTTGCGGATCCCCAGCGGAATGCTGATCAGATAGGTCAACAAAAAGGTCCAGATACCCAGCGAGATGGAGACGGGCATCTTTTCGATGACCAGATCCACCACCCGCTTGTGGTGATAATAGGACTCGCCAAAATCAAAGCGAAGATAATTCCAGACCATGTGGAGAAACCGCTCCCAGGGCGGTCGATCAAAGCCGTACAGTTGGCGCAAGGCTTCCACCTGTTCGGCGGCCACCCCGCGATTGCCGCGATAGAGACCGCCACTGCTCCCCCCCGCCGCAACCTCCAGACCGCCCCCCCCCAGACCCGCCTCCGAACGGTGTTCCAGCAGGGCGATCATCCGTTCCACCGGTCCGCCGGGGACAAATTGAATCACGAGAAAGGTAACCCCCAGAACGCCCACCAGGGTGGGAATCATGAGGAGCAGTCGCCGTACAATATAAGCACTCATGGTTTTGCTTTCTGGGTAACGGGTGGCGGCGGGGTGGCCGCATCCCGGATCCACCAGGTCATCAGCCACGCATCCGGCGAATAGTACAAGGGACGTTGTTCGGGATGTTGCAGTTGGCTCCAGTAGGCGACCCGGTGATAATTCAGATGCCAGTTGGGGACCACATAATGGCCCGCCAACAAGACCCGATCCAGCGCATGACAGGCTGTAATCAGTTTTTCCCGGGTGTCGGCATAGATCAAGGCGTCCACCAGGGCATCGACCGCCGGATCTTTCAGGCCAATGGCATTGCGA
Organism: Magnetococcales bacterium; assembly: GCA_015233035.1. Taxonomy (GTDB): domain Bacteria; phylum Pseudomonadota; class Magnetococcia; order Magnetococcales; family Magnetaquicoccaceae; genus Magnetaquicoccus. Next base: position 3,243 of record JADFYM010000171.1, on the reverse strand, counting down.
CTGCCGTTGACGTTGGCACTGGCCGAATACCACATATCCCGCTGTTCATTGCCGGGGGATTGGGATTGGGGAAAGGTATTGACGATCATGTCATAGTCAAAGGTATCCATTCGGCGTTGATAAAGGGAGAGATCCACCGTTCGATAGTTGAGTTCCACCCCCAATTTTTTCAAATTGGCCGCATAGGGGGTCATCACCCGTTCAAAAGCGGGGGATTGCAACAGCATTTCAATCTTGAACGGCTGGCCGGACCGGTCGACCAGCAGGCCATCGCTGCCCACCTGCCAGCCCGCTTCCTTCAGCAAGGCCGACGCCTTTTTGAGATTATCGCGCAGAGAACCAGGGGGGGCGGTGGAGGGGGGCGGTTCCACCGCCTCGAATACCGCCGGGTCCAACTGGGCGCGCAAGGGTTCCAGCAAGGCCAGTTCCGCAGGCGAAGGCTTGCCTCGGGCCGCCAGTTCGGAATTGGAAAAATAACTGTCGGAGCGACGATACTGGTTGTAAAATAAATTTTCGTTGCTCCACTCAAAGTCAAGGGCCAGAGTCAGGGCCTGGCGAACCCGTTTGTCCTGAAAAACAGGTCGGCGCAGGTTGAACACATAGCCTTGCATCCCCGCGCCCTGCTGGTGGGGCAAGGATTCCTTGATGATGCGACCCTGGTCAAACTTGTCGCCCACATAGTCTCTGGCCCACTGTTTGGAATTGTTTTCAAAGATAAAATCAAATTCGCCCGCCTTGAATCCCTCCAGGGCGACGACCGGATCCTTGAAATATTTGATGACGATGCGTTCAAAATTGAACAGGCCTCGGCGGACCGGCAGGTCACGACCCCAATAATCGGGGTTGCGTCGATAGGTGATGGTCTTGCCGGGATCAAACGATTCCACGACATAGGGACCGGAGCCGATGGGGATGGTCAAATCCTCCTTGTCGAAGGGTTGTTTGGTAAAAAATTTCTGGCTCAAGACGGGCATTTCGCCGGTAATGAGGGGCAATTCCCGATTTTTTTGGACAAATTCAAACCGGATGCGGTGGGCATCCAGCACAACAGCCGCCCGAACATCCTGCCAATAACTTTGATAGAGCGGATGGGCCTTGTCGGACTTCAGAATGTGGAACGAAAAGGCGAGATCATCGGCGGTGACGGGTGTACCGTCGGAAAAGCGGGCATTGGGATGCAGCTGGTAGGTGACCGAGAGGCCGTCGGGGGCAACCTGGATATCCTTGGCCAACAGGCCGTATTGGGCGAAGGGTTCGTCCATGGCTTGCAGGGTGATGGTTTCAAACAGCAGGCCGCCCAGCATATCGGGTGGGGAACCTTTGAGCGTATAGGGGTTCATCTTGTCAAACGTGCCCAGCGCGTGGAGGGTCAAGGTTCCGCCAGGGGTGGGATTGGGGGAGGTATAGGCAAACCGATTGAAATCGGCCGGATATTTCAATTGGCCATCCAGGCTGATACCATGGGCGGCGTGGACGGCGGCGGGCAGGAGGAGCCAGCAGAGCAACCAGAGCAGCAGCCCCGGCCTGGCAAAGCGGCAGGATGGCGGGCGCAGACCCCCATCAGCGGTTGGCAAAGAAATCGTCATGGTATTTTCTCACGCTGTGGAAACGCGGTATACATCGCGGCGCAGACCCTTCTGCGACGGATCAGCATAGGCCAAACGGGTGCGAATGGCCAGTTTTGTTTGTGTTCTTTCTCTGGCCAGGGCGACTGGTGTCCGCCGGGGCCATTGGCAGGGGAGAGCGAACGGGGGAAAATGGGCAGAGGGTGGTTTTCCGCTTTTATGTGTGTGGTGGATTCTGGTAAAGTGCCGCAGGGTGATGAGGCGGATTGCACATGCCGCCCCGATGGGCCGTTTGGATATCATGTCACGGGGAGAGGTCGTGTTTATCAACCAACGCCAATCATGACCAGTTCATTGCTGGCCGTCCGCCGGATTGGTCTGCTGGCCATCCTGGCATACTGCATGGCCGTTTCTTTGGCGGCAGGCGGTGCCTCGGATGAAAGCAAGCGGGTCGCCAAATTCAACAACATGTCGTTCGGTGCCCATCATCTCTATCCGGGTGGCGGGGTGGTTCTGTCGGTGGATGCGCTGTCCCTGCCGGGAGAACGTATCATGGCTCTCACCTTCGATGATGGTCCAGAAGAACAGGATCTGGGTGTCGCTGCCTTGCTCCAAAGGTACAATATTCCGGCGACCTTTTTTTTCATCGGCAGAAAGGCGGAGACCACGCCGGACATTGTCCAGAAGATCAAGGCGACCGGACAAGAAATCGGCTATCACTCCTATCGCCACCAAAGGCTGAGTTGGTTTTCGCCAACCAATTTGACGGAAGATTTCCGGCGGGGCAAGACCATCATGGACAATCTGGGGGTAACATTGACCTGGTTTCGTCCCCCCTATGGTGAATTCAATGCCCAGGTGGTCAAAACGGCCAAAGAGCAGGGGATGGAGACCATCAATTGGACCATTGATTCCAGAGATTGGACGGGTGTCAGTGCGCCAACCATGGCCAGAAACGTGATTCGGCAGTTTCATCCAGGCGCAGTCCTGCTTTTCCACAGCACCCACGCGGCCACCCTCCAGGCCCTGCCAACCGTGGTGGAAGCGGCGGCACAGGGAAATTATCACTTTGTCTCTCTGGACGAATGGCGGCAAACGATCCAAACCGCCAATTGCCGGATGCAAAAACAATTTTGTCCTGTCCCCACGCCGGTCGACGTGACGACCTCTGATGTTGTCCCGGCATCCAGCAACCTGATCAGGTGAATGACCCCCGAGCCTCGCCAGGGACGTTGCCCTTGGACCCATTCCATGCTACGGCCTTGATCATCCTTTCGGCCATTCCAGTCAGAACCCTGGATTCCCGCCTTCGCGGGAATGACGAGCGAAGTTCGTGTCACACCCATTCCCGTCATGCCCGCGAAGGCGGGCATCCAGGAGAGTTCGTGGACGAAGCGATAATCAAGGCCCATGCTACACATCGCAAAAAGTTGTTATTATTTATGGGGGTCCGGGGGAGATTATCTCCCCCGGTGGGGTCCAGGGGCAACGCCCCTGGTGGGGTCCGGGGCGAAGCCCCGGAAAAACAAGCCCCTGGAGTTGGAACCACAACGTGTTGCTACGGTGTCATTTTTTGATCCACAGACCCTTGATGCCCCGATTCGGGGCTCCGCCCCGAGCCCCGCCAGGGGCTTTGCCCCTGGACCCCACCAGGGGGATAATCCCCCTGGACCCCTGC
>JADFYM010000170.1 GCA_015233035.1 Magnetococcales bacterium | reverse complement strand
AAAAAGAGAGATCGCAGACTCAAGACCTTGTCCCATGGCCAGCCCTCCGAGAAAAATTAACGTGAGCAGGCAGCGTATCATGTCCTTGTGGACGGGTCACTGATTTTCACTTCTGTCCACTACGCATTCCGAAACAGGTGCGGTTTAATAGCGATAATCTCCATGCCAGCCCGGTATCGCTCACTGACCGCATACTGGACGGGCGTGAATCCGTGCGCCTGGAGCAGGGCGTAGAGCCGTTCTCGGGTAAAATTGTGGTAATGTTCGAGGGATGCCCAATAGGCCTGGTCGTGCTCCCGCTCCATCAAGGTCCAGATCGCACTGCTCATATTGGGCACGGCGATGAACAATACCCCGGCTGGGCGCAACCAGCGATACACCTTTTGCAAAGCGACAACGGGAAACGGCAAATGTTCCAGCACATCCGTCATGCTCACCACACTGAAACGACCATCCGGCGGGTTGAATTGTTCCAATGAGGTCCAATAGGCTTCCACATGCAGGCTTTGCAGAAAGGCCACATTGCCTTCCCGGGCGTCAATCCCCACCGGTGTATAACCCCATTCCTGGGCCGTGAGCAGCAACGAACCACTGCCAAAACCAATATCCAGCCAATCACCGCCCGCGACATGGTGGAATACCCGCTCGACCCGCCGACCGGAAACGGGACGCATGTTTTCCAGCATGGCCAGACTGGTGTTGGTCTTGGCGTTGGCCCCCACAAAATTGAACATGCGTTCGGCAATCTCAGGCGCATGATAACCATCGGTAAAAACATGGTCGCAGACGGCACAACGCAGCCAGGTCATGACCGGCGGGATGGTCGCATGGTGTGGCGAATCCTGGAGCACGCGCATCTCCTTGCCGGCACAAAGAGGACAAGCCTCGTATAAAATTCTGGCATAAACCAGATTGTCTTCGATAATAACTTTTGCCAAATCACTGTAAAAACCACGATTTGCAAAAGATTGCAAAATCTCTTCCGGTGTCTTGCCCCTGCGCAAACGGGACGTGATAAACCCAAAGAGAATAAAAAAATTGTCCAATACGGCAGCATTCACCCCGACCACGTTGACCAGGTTGTCGTATATGGCTGCCGGGGAAGTCCCTTTGTGCAAACTTTTGGTTATATATTGAGATATAATGATTTCATTTTTTGAGACCATGCCATGCCTCCCAATCGGCACACAAAGATAAAATGTCCTTCTATCGGCCTGAAACAAGCCTGCTCAAGCAGCCCGTTATACAGATCGCCAAAAGCTGGAGTCTGGGAGAGAGGATCCCCCCCGGTGGACCCCAGGAAAACAAGACCCCTGGCGTTGGAACCACCAACGTGTTGCTACTGTGTCTTTTTTTGATCCACAACCCCTTGATGCCCCAGGCCGGGGCTCCGCCCCGAACCCCGCCAGGGGCTTTGCCCCTGGACCCCACCAGGGGGATAATCCCCCTGGACCCCTGCCAAGATTAACGGATCTGCGCGATGGGCGTAACGGGCCTCATTTTGTGCAACCGCTGGTTGAGTGCCTGCCGCGAAATACCCAAAAAGGCGGCGGCAATGCCTTGATTGCCACCCGCCCGCCGCATCGCCTCGCGGGTCAGTGCCTGCTCCGCCTCACGCAACGTCGGCAACTGGCCCGGCAGACAACGCAACAGATCATCAACCGCCTCGCCCACACCACGCCTGTCCTCGCTCTCCACAACCCGCTCCGGCGGCGTGGCCAAATGACGAAAACTGTCCAGCGATAACACCCCGGAACGATGCCGCGCCACCGCATCATACACCAGAGCCCGCAACTGCCGGACATTGCCCGGAAAGGAATAGGATTCCAGCAGCGTGAACAAGGCCGGGGGCGGAGTCGGCACCTTTTTGCCCAAGGCCTGCGCCGCCTCTTTGAGAAAGGCGTTGGTCAGCAGGGCCACATCCTCCAACCGCTCCCGCAACGGCGGCACCTCGATATGGTGCACCCGCAAACGATAATACAGATCGGTGCGGAACCGCCCCTCCATCATGCGCTGCTGGACATTCTGGTTGGTGGCACACACCACCCGCGCATGAGACGGAACCGAGACATCCGAACCCAACGGATAATAATTGCGTTCCTGCAACAGACGCAACAGCTTGACCTGTACCGTCGCCCCCAGATCCCCCATTTCATCCAAAAACAGCGTCCCAAACCCGGCTTCACTGACCAGACCGCGCCGTGCCGCCTCCGCCCCGGAATAGGCCCCCTTGCGGTGGCCAAAAAGCGTATCGGAAACCATGGTATCGTCCAGACCGGCCACATTGACCGCCACCAATGGCCCGGCCCGCCGACTGAGCCGATGCAGGGTCGCCGCAATCAACTCCTTGCCCACCCCCGTCTCCCCGGTGATCAAGACCGGCTCCTCGGAACGGGCAATGGATTCCATATACTGGAACAGGGCGCGCATCTTGCGACTGTGGGTCAGAATGGCACCAAAGGCCTCTTCCTGTTCCAGATGGTCGGACAGCAAAGAGCGTTTCAGTGCCCCCACCTGGCTGCGCAACGTACACACCTCCACGACCTGGCGCACACTGGTGACCAGACGGTTTTCCTCCACCGGCTTGACCAGAAAATCGGTCGCCCCGGCCTGCATACAAGCCACGGCGGTGCGGACATCATCGGTCGCCGTCATGACCAGCACCGGCACGTCGGGAAAGTGCCGGGCCATCTCCGGCAGCAGTTGCAACCCGCTGAGGTACGGCATGGTCAGATCCAGCACCACCACCGCCATGGCGGACGAGGGAACCCCACCCGGTGCCGCACCCCCATCGGCCCCGCCCGTGGTCAACCGGGCCAAAAACGGCAACAGTTCCCGACTGTCTGCCAGCGTCTCCACCCACTCCAGGCCCGCCCCCCGCAACACCGTGGCCGCCGAGAACAAGACCGATGGATCATCGTCCACCAACACCACCGGAAAAGCACCCGGCGGGACGGCGACACGGGCGGAACGGGCAACCCTCGGTGGCAGGCTCAGTTGTTCCACTGCGGCGACCACACATCCTGCGCGGCGGCCTGTTCCCGCCCGCCCCCCGTCTCCTGCCCGCCGCTGGCGTGCCCGCCCGCCTCATGGTGTACCATCGCCTGATGGTCACGCCACACCTCCTTGAAAATATTTTCCTTGGTGACGCTTTCAAACTGATGGCCATTGGCAAACAGCCGCAACGTAATATTTCGTGCGCTGGTGGACTCCGAAACCTCCACCACCTCGCACGGAAATTGATGGATGCCCACATCGGACACCAGACGCAGTCGTCCCGTATCCCGCACCTGCACCCCCGACAGGTCCATGGCGTCCGCCTGACGCCCATTCAGGCTCAAATCCTGGGTGACACCATGAAAATGAATGCCGCTTTTGGTTTGAAATTCCAACGCGGTGGGCAGCAGCGGGGGTCGCCCGCCCCCCCAGGTTGCCGGGCGGGTTGCGGGTTGCACCCCGGATCGTGGCAAACCGGGCTTGTGCGCCACAGGGGTCGTCCGTGCAACCCCCGGTTCGACCACACCTTGCACCAGCGGTGTTTCTGACAAGGCGGGGCCGGGTTGCGTGGCGGACACGTTGACCGGCAGGACCGGCACCACCCCGGACAAAAAGTCATCCGCCAGGGCGGATGCGGCCAGATTCCACTGCATGGGCGGTCTGGGGGACGAGCGGCGCACCGGCCTGGATAACGGCTTGGCTCCCACCACGGGCGATCCGCCCGCCCCCTCCTCTCCGGCAGCGCAGTAGGACAATTCGGCAACCAGGATCAGGGCATTCTCTGCGACCGCCAGAGACTCCCGCTCCGCCGTGGCCGACCAGACGGGCGAGGCCTCCTCGATTGCCTGCGCCTGGAATGCAGACGGCGCGTCTGGCGGTTCCGTGCCATGCACCAGGAGCATGGAGGTCACCAGTTCTTCAGCATGATATTCGGCGATCTCCCCCGCCTCATATGCCAGCCGATCAGGCGACACCGCCGCCGTCCCGGTCGCCGTCCCTGCCCCCCCCTCTAGCCCCGGCACCACTGTCATGCCGGTGGCGAGGAGCGGGTCTGGCACAACCGGCACCTCCTGGGCGGCCAGATCAGCCGAAGCAACCAAAAAATCATGCCCGTGCAGACGGGCATCGTGCGGTTCCACCCAGTCGCCGGAATGTCCGCTGTCGGGACGGAATCCTTCGTGCAAGGGCCCCTCCTCGTGCCGAGCGCGGTGAAGATCCAGAGATTCCGGTGACTGGTCTGAACCCCCACTGTCGTAGGTATGACGGCCCGGATGGACCTGGACCGACTCTGTACCGGACCCGACCAGCGGCAAGGCGGCCATGATCAACTCGGCCACAGCCCCATTGGGCAAATCCTGCTCCAGCAGTCCCGACGATTCCGCACCCTGGATCTCCACCAGAATCTGCATCAGTCCATCAAACAGACTGCGCTCTTCGCCTTGCAATCTTCTCAGCAATTCCAGAGTGGCTTCGGTGTGATGCTGCCTGTCGGTTTCGTGCGGGGATGTCTCCGGCGACGGGTCTGCCCCCTCGTCCAGCCTTTTTTCGTGCCAGATCTGCTCGACCGTTTTGAGGATGGTTTCCGACTGATTGGGAGCCTGCTCCAGAAAATCCTTGTATTGGCGCAACAGACGCAACATGTCGCGCAACGGCAAGGCGGTTTGCCGGGATGCCGTACTGCCCATGTTGATCTTCAGCAGGATATGCTTGATACTCTCGTGTAACCGTTTGACATCTTTTAAAATCTGGGTCATCTCCCGCGCGACGGACTGTTCAATATCCTGGGCCCGCTGCACCATCTCGGCGGTGTCATGGACCAGGGCCGCCACCTTTTCATGAAAACGGGTTGGATCGCCCCCCACATGGTCCAACACCACGCGGGAAACCCCTTCCAATTCCAGGGTGGTCCCCATGACCGGGGCATACAGCCGCGTCTGGTCGCCCATGGCGGGGGACAAGCCCAGCACTTGCAGGGACTCTTTTTCCAGGTCGTCAATCCGCATCTGCATCGCCTCGTCTGAGACCAGGCCACTCTCCCGGCACCGCGTCGGGAAATGGCGGCGGATGTCGGCCAGCGGCCCCATGACATCCCGGCGAATGCCGGGCAACGTCTCCAGCAACACTTTTTTCAGATCGGGGACAAAGTCATACAATCCATCCATATCCTCCATGGTGTGCCCATCCTGGCGGGCCACCTCCAACAACCAGCGACGCCGCGTATGGGCAAAGGGCGGCAGCGGGGGCAAAAAGGCACCCATCCAAAACCGCTGCCACCGCTGGCAGGCTTGGCTGCCCGGTTGAAAAAAAGGCTGCAACAGGGGGTGAAGTGCCCCCTCTGGACGCACACACGCCAGGCGCATTGACCTGGCAAGCGTCACGTCAGGCGTCAGGCCCGCACCAGACACCTGGGCCCGTCGCACGGCGATGTCGCTTGACGGCCCCTGCTCCGGCGGCAATCCGCTCCAGGTTCTGGTATTCTCGTTTCTTAATTTACTGATGCTCTTGCGTTTTTGCTCCAATGCCGCCATGGCATCCCGGGTATTCGACGGCCCACCTGCCAGACCGCCCGCCCGCAAACCCGCGACCGCAGTTTGTGCGGTCAACTGGCCGGAGACCGCCTGCAACTCCCAGGCAAAGAGCACCCGCTGTTGCTCCTGACCCCATTCCGTCTTTTCGGCAACCAGGAGAAAAGAATCGCGCGTCACCCCCTGTTCCAGGCGGACGCCGGGCAGCAGATATTCCAGAAATTGCTTGAAATAACGCTCCTTGTCCGCCACAAACCGGTCAATGGCCTCGGCCCGCTGGTTGTAATGGTGCATATCCTGGGTGCGGGTCAAACGAAACAGGCCCTTGAACCAATCGCCTCCGCGTTGGGCAGGGCTTTGATCACGGGCATCCCGCAGGTGTGGATCCAGATCTTCCAACAGCCGATAAAAGGCGTTCCGAATCCCGGTGCGGTTGGGCAGGGCCAAACCGTTGAATATCTGCTGGACATCGCGACGATAGAAAAACTGGTGACTGCGGACGACAAAATCATTTTCCCACTCCCGCAGATAGCCGATCAGATCGGGAAACAGAGAGCGATCCTGGCGACCATTGATGGCCGTCCACCGGCTGTAAATCAGCGGATCCAGCAGATCCATGCAGAAAGAGAGAAACAGAATGGCCAACAACATCCCGTTGGCCAGGGCCAGGCCATATTCCTCCGCGAGAAATTCTTTCAGTTCGGCAAAGCTTTTGTGTGTTGCATTGGGAATACGGGTATTTTTCAGTTCCTGGATGGCATCCAGGGCGGGAATGGCCAGCTTGCCTTCAATGTGATATTCCCGACGGGAGGCCGCTCCCGATTTGTCCACCTGCTGCAACACGGCCACCGTGGCATCCGTCAACTGATTGAGTTCGCCTGCCACCCGTTCATACTCATTCTTGTTTTCTTCCAGGGCATTGGCCATGGTAAGGACCAGTTCGTTGATCTGGTAATGTTCCAGGGCGAAGACCCGTTTGATCTCCTCTGGGGAATAACCGCGCATTTCCATCAGGCCGCGCAGTCTGCCCAGATATTCCTCGACTTGGGTTTCGGTCTGCTGCAAATGGTTGTCATACCGTTGGCGCAGGGCCGTGATCTTGTCGGCGATGGAGGGACGCAGATCCAGATGAGAGTCACGCAGCATCTCGTCGATACGGGCAGAAAAGCCCGCCGTCAGGCTTTGCGTCGAGTGGGCGACATCATGCACGCCCGGTTCATAGCCTCCGTTGACAATAAAATATTTGCCCCAATACCGTGGTCCCATGCGTGGATCACCGCTGGAGGCCACGCCCGACACCTCGTCATCGGGCACCCGTTTGAATTTGGCAATGGCGTCGGCGGTGGCGTTTTGCAACACCCCCTGAATATCATGCAGATCGTCCGGTTCGACCGTATTGACAAAAAATCGACTGCCGAGGGCCTTTTTGACCCGGGCACGGATCTGTTCGGATTGTCTGGCCAGATCCGCCTTTTTGGAAATGAGGGAGACGATGCCGTCATAGTTGGTCTTGATGGAAAAGGCGGTGAGAAAGGTGGCCAGGATCATCCAGCGGGGATGGCGCAGCACGACCGTGCGCAGCCCGCGCAAAACGCCGCCCTCTTCGGCAATGGCCGAAAACAGCCGATCCTTGTAGTCGAGAATGGCCGAGGAGAGCAGCAGACCGACCAGGATGGCCACCCCATAGCGCAACATCTCGGCCTCGCGCCCGTCAAACAGGCCGCCGAACAGTTCAAAGGACTCCTGGCTTTGCAACAGATCGTTGATCCCCTGGCCGGTGGTAAACGAGGAGCCGAAAAAGAGGAGAATGGCAACAGCCACCTTCCCCATGCCCATCCAGGTATCGATCTGATCGGCTGTTTTTTTGCACAGGCGTTTGAGAAAGCGGGAGAGCCGTTCGCCCTGGGAGGCAGACGGCGGCAAGAGACCCGGCGCACCGTCCGGGGCGGACCCAGCCGTCGGGCGATCGAACCAGATTTCCCGGAACGAGCGCAGCAGGGGCACCGGGCGCGGGGGAGAGTCCATCAAGTCCGCCTGGAGCGCGGCGAACAGATTTCTGGCCCCGTCCAGGTTGTAATGAAAGACCAGTTTGGTCAATTCATAAAACGGGTTGGCCACCAGGCCTGTCTCATCCCCGCTCTGTATGGCGGCGCGGAATTCGGCAAAGCAGGTACGGATCCGCTCGGCCTCGCCCGCCGAATAGTGGGTCAAGGCGGCGGCGGGGGTGTCATCGGTCCGGCGGCGTGCCACGGTTTCGCGTGTTGCCGCAGGATTTGGCGCATATTCCAGTGCCCCGCGCAGGTGATCCACCAGATCCTGGGTGACTTTCAGCCCTTGCGGATGGATCAGATCCGCCAGATGAGCCGTTGGCGGCGCGGGGGCCTTCTCGGACGACTTGTCCAGAGGGGCGAGCGTGATTTTGCTCCCGACCCGTCGTTGGGGCACAAAAAACTGCTCAACGATCTCGGCGTAGGTTTTGAACAAAAAATTATTCATGCTCCCCTGCCCACCCTTCACCTGTCACTCTTCGGATCCCGAATATTGGGCACAATCTACTCAAATTCCGTGCCGGGATCAACTTTTTACCGCCGGGTTGTCCCCGTCTGTCGCCGATTCTGCGGGTCGTCGGCTGGGCAGGCAGATGGTCACACGGGTGCCCTCGCCCAGGCGCGATTGAAAATGGAGGGAGCCCCCATGTTGGCGCACAATCAGGTTGGCAATGGACAGTCCGAGGCCGGTGCCACCGGCGGCCAGGCGGGTGGTAAAAAACGGTTCCGTCAAATGGGTCAAATTTTCCTCGGTCAGACCCACCCCCTCATCCTCGACCACCACCTGCACCCGTTCTGCCTGGGCATCCAACACGGTTCGTATCCGCACTACCTTGTCCCGGCTCGGCAGGGATTGCAAGGCATTGAGAATGACATTGATAAACACCTGTTCCAGTTGTGCGGCCCGGCCCGGAATGGGGGCCAGATCCGCACCGGGCAGATATTCCAGATGGTCGGTGTGGCAGTGAATTTTATGGTTGAGCACCATGAGGGTGGCCTGCAACGTGGTATGCAGATCCACACAGGATGCGACGGGCACGACGGGCCACGTCAGGTCGGCATGGCCGGGGGAATCGGCATCGTTTTTGGCCAAATATTTTAAATTTTCAATGATCTGTTCGACTCTCCGACTGTTGTGCAGAATTTCTGCCAACAGGGTGGGGACTGTCGTGCGTGCCTCGGAAAAGGGCATCCCGCCGAGCAAAAAATCGCCGTTTTCCCGAAAATAGTCCTCCAGCACCGGCTGGCTGTCCGCCCAGATGCGGGTGACCATCGACGCATTGAACAGAATGGCACTGTTGGGATTGTTGACTTCGTGGGCGACACTGGCGGCCAGCACTCCGATGGTTGCCAAACGGGCATGGCGGATGGCCTGCGCCTGAAAGACGCGCTTTTCCGTAATATTGCTGCACAACACCATGGCTTCGACCACCCGTCGTCCGCGCTGAATGGGCACCAGGCGCACCTCCCACCAGACCGACTCGTCGGTGGAATACTGGAAGCGGTCCATTGCGGACTCCTGGAACAGGCGACCGACGCTGCGTCGGTACGAGGCCCGAAATCCCCGAGGAAAGAGCAAGGCGGAATCCCGACCGATCATCCGTTTGGGCAAGCGTCCCTCCATCGCCCGATTCATGAACAGGATGCGCTGTTGCGGATCGACCGTGACGATAATATCGGGCAGATGGCCGAACAGGCGGCGCGACCCTTTTTCCAGTGTCGGTGGCTTGTATTTTTTGGGATTGCCCAAGTGGTCACCCCTTCTTGTGTGGCTGGGATTTTTAAAACAGTTTCAAGGGGGTCCGGGGGGGATTATCCCCCCCG
>JADFYM010000016.1 GCA_015233035.1 Magnetococcales bacterium | reverse complement strand
CGCCCCCTCCCCCAGAAGGGGTCTCATAAGGCCCGTTTTTTTCCATTGCAAACGGCACCAGACCATGAAAACCTGCTCTGCCGATCTTTTAACACATGGCGGCCCCAATGACAAGCGCACCCCCACATCCGGTCATTCTGATCGTGGCCGGTTCCGACCCGACTTCCGGTGCGGGCTTGCAAGCCGACCTGAAAACGGTGACCCGCCTGGGGGGCTATGCCCTGACGGCGGTCACGGCCATCACCGTGCAGGACACCCGGCACGTGCACCAGGTCTATCCGCTGCCTGCCTACCAGGTGGCCCAACAGATGCGCGCCTGTCTGGCCGATCTGCCGGTCAATGGGATCAAGCTGGGCATGTTGGCCACGCGGGAGATTGTCCTGGCGGTAGCGGAAGTCCTGGCCGAATGGCCGCAGATTCCGGTGGTGGCGGATCCTGTTCTGGCGGGTACCGGGGGTGGCACGCTGCTTGATGCCGGGGGGCACCACGCCTTATTGACCCAGCTTTTGCCGTTGGTCTCCCTGTTGACCCCCAATCTGCCAGAGGCTCAGGCACTCAGTGGTCTGCCGGTACACACCCTCCCGGAGATGGAGGCGGCGGCGCGCCAACTGGCCGGTCAAGGCAAGACTGCCATCCTGGTCACGGGTGGCCATCTGCCCGGCCCCCTGTTGACCGATCTGTTATGGAGCAATCAGCACGCCCGGCAGTTTCACAGTCAGCGCATTCCGGGAGCGGGTTTTCATGGCACCGGTTGCACCCTGGCCTCGGCCATCGCGGTCGGTCTGGCCCAGGGGCAATCTTGTGCAGAGGCTGTGCAGGGTGGTCTGGTCTTTGTGCGACAGGCCATGGAACGGGGGTTTGTGCTGGGGAGGGGGCAGAGGTTGCTTGCGGTTTGAATGGAACAGTCAGGGAACCGATATGTGTTGTATAATTTCTTTTATTGTCTCAATAATACTCTTATTAAAGAATTCCATTGAAAAAGAACGATTAAAAAGATGTATATAATCCTTCCCCAGAATGGAATTTGAAAACTTCAAAACATCCTCAACAATCAAGACTTCCTGAATCTGCAAGGATGGATCCGAATGGAGGATAAAGATCTCCTCCAGGGCAAGCGTATCGGCCAAGTCCGGGGCTTCCTGATTAAGCGTGGTGCGCACATGGTCCAAAATTTTGTTCTCCACAGTGGCACCTGCATCTGCCGGGATGCGGGTGACCACGGGCAGGATCTTCACTGGCTCCCGTCCTTCTGGTCGAGGAGCCTTGCGGATGGAGCGCAACACCGCCCGCGCCCCTTCCAGATTTTCTGGATTGTTGCTCAGCAGACAAACCACCGCGTCCGGCAGGACGGTGGTGGCCACCCCGCCAATCTCGGTGATGCCAGTCCGTGAATCGATCAACAAAAAGTCGGGCGCGAGGGTTTGCTCGATCAAGCGGCGCAACTCTTCAAACAGGGGCACACCGGGAGGGTTGGGTTCCGCATAAAACAATCCGTGCCAATCAATGGCGGCCAGCTTTTTCCAATAGCCCACAGATGGCACATCCCCGGCGGGGATCAGATGGATACTGCCGTGTTCCTGTTTGCGACCGACATCGAACACACAACCTTCCAGGCTATCCGGCACTTTTCCTTGTGTGACAAAGCCGTGCAGCAGATCCACCACGCCCCGCAATGGGGGTTCCGAGTGCTCATGCAGACCAAACTTGTAGTGGAGACCGGGGGCTTCCAGATCAAAATCCATGACGACAACCTTCTGACCAAAGTAGGCCAAAAATCTCGCCATATTCGCCAGGGCCAACGTGCGTCCCACACCCCCCTTATAGGAGTAAAAAGTGATGGTTTTCATGGTTTCCCGCATTTTTCGTCATGGTGTACTAAACCGCACCCAGCATGGGATGCGTAGTTTTTCAAGCGTCATTCCCGCGCAGGCGGGAATCCAGGTGGTACCTGCGAGATCTGGATCCCCGCCTACGCGGGGATGACGGAGACTGCGAAACCTGGATCCCCGCTTTCGCGGGGATGACGGAAACTACGCATTCCGAAATAGGTGCGGTTTAACAAAAGGGAGAGCCAGCCTGCGCCCGCGCATTGCCCAGCTCCTGGTATGACCTCGGAGTGTGAGGGAACCGCCATGCAACCTCCCCCGCAGAGACATTCATAACACTTTTTCTTTTTTCCTGGCAGCGATCCCACAAGGACAAGGTTCGATGGCGGAGAAAGTCGGAGTCCAATACCGTCCGCACACCCAACAAAACACGCAGCAGTTTTTCGGCGGCGGCCCATTGCTGGCGGGGCAAGAGTTCCGTCTCGACATGATCGAGAAATTCAGCCAATCGGTCAGAAGAGAGTTCTTGCACCATCTCCTCCATCTCCCGTTCGGTGAGGCCGGTGCCACCCCGCTCCTGCCAGGCGGCGACCTGCCTTTGCTTCAAATGTTGAATCAATTGCCCCCAATCGGGAAACGGCTCTCCGGCCTGTTTGAAACCATGCCGACAAATGGCCTGTTCCAACTGGCTTGCGGTGGCCTTGGTCCGGCTCCAGGCCTGATAGGGTGGCTGGACCACGACCAATTCCTCCCCCGTGCGGACGAAAGCCCACCCATCCTCCTCGGCCATGGCGACCAGTTCCAACATGATCACACACCCTCCAGCACAATGTGATGCTCCCGCAAGAGGAGCTGAATTTTCCGGTAGGTGCTCAACCTTTTTGCCTCGTCCCCCGCCAACCCGGTGGTCAGTGCCGTCTTGAGCATGTGCTCAGTATCGGCCATATAGTGCGCGTCCATCCGTACCCGATCAATGGCAGTCCGCACCGGCGGTTGCAAAAAGACCGCTTCCATGTAGGTGCCCGCACACAACAGAGAGGGCCAAGCGTCTCTGGGGTGCGTTGCAATCTCGGCCTCATGCTTGATCGCCGCCAGGCGGCATTTGTGGGAATCAGCGGCCAGATTCGGACCCAGTCGCGCCACATCCACACGACCTGCTGCGTCGACATAATTATCCAAAGAGTCATACTTGACATAGGCGACTTCCCCTCTCGTCTCCGGGAAATCTCCCTGCAAAACCACACAATATCCCCCATACGATCCACCATAATACACGGCTCCCATCCCGCCCGTGTTGAGGGCACCGTACCGAAAACATTCTCCATTTGCAAAGGTTTCATCAAATCCGCGACGTTTAATATAATAATCTGCCAGGTGTTCCTCTAACTCTTCTTCTTTAGTCCGTCCAGAGTGTTGCGCGGCAACCTCGGCCAGTTCATGGGCATTCCAATACTGGCCAGTGGTCAAAAATTGTTCACAATCCGTCGGCTTGCAGTTGATGGATATTCTCCCTTCCTGCCGGACAAATGCGGCAAATTCCGTCAGGACCGGTCCGACCTCCCCGGTGAGGCACACAGCATATCTGGCCTCAATATGGCCTGAATTCTGGTTTGCTCTGGCGAACAAATTGATTTGCTGACGCATCATTCGGTCCTGTGCAGTGAAAGTCCACCGCGAGGATACAATGGCCCCCTGCCCGGCGCAAAGCAATTTCTGGTCTTGGCGCACTCTGGGCCGCCAGAACGGAAAACGGCAGGCCACTCCCAGAGGAATGTTGTGTTTGTGACCGCAATCCGCAATAATCGACGCGGGTATTTTTTATGCTGGCCCAATCCGCCAAGCGGGAGACCAAATCAAGATGGACAACCCTGTTTGCCGACTCCTGGTCGTGGAAGACGACCCGGTCGACCAGATGGCTCTCAAGCGACTACTGAAAAAAGGGCATTTGGCTTTCCAGACCACCATGGCCGGATCGCTGGCCGAGGCCAGGGAGCGGCTGGCGGCGGGCTGCTTTGACGTGGTGGTGGCAGACTATCGCCTGGGCGACGGCGTCGCCCTGGACCTGTTTGATTGGGTACACGGCGTGCCCGTCATCGTGGTCACCGGCGGCGGCGACGAGGCCGTGGCCATCCAGGCCATGAAAGCCGGCGCGTATGATTATCTGATCAAAGACCGGGAACGCAATTATTTAAACCTGCTGCCCATCGTTGTCCAGCAGGCGGTGGACCATTGGGCGGCAGAACAACGGGTGCGCCGCAACCATGACCTGCAAAGCACCATCAATGCCGTCTTGCGCATCTCCCTGCAAGATATTCCCCTCAAGGCCCAGTTGGAACGCATCCTGGGCCATGTGCTGGAAATTCCCTGGCTGTCCCACGGAGCACGCGGCTGCATCTTTCTGTCCGATGGCACCCCCGCCTCGGAGTTGCTCTCCAGCACCTGCCAGGATCTGGATCCCCAGGTCTTGCGCCACCAGATTCAATCTTTTCGACGACCGGTGCCCGCCAGGCACGCGACAACCGCCCCGTCGCTGCCTGCGGGAGTGACCTTCGAACCAGGCGATCCGCCGGATACCAGACCCAGCGTCTATCGCACCCCCATTGTCTCGGGTTCCCGGTCGTTGGGTCTGTGGCTGCTCCAGGTACCCGCCGGAGAGGCCTACAGTGCCGAGGTGGCCACCTTCCTGGTGGCCATTGCCGATACGTTGGCCGGCATCATCGAACGCAAGCGCATGGAAGAGGCCCTGTACGAGGCCAAGGAGCGCGCCGAAACGGCCAACCGGGCCAAAAGCGAATTTTTGGCCAATATCAGCCATGAGTTGCGCACCCCCATGAATGCCATCATCGGCATGACCGATCTGGCGCGCCACAGCGACAATGCCGAAGAGCGGCACATGTTTCTCGGCATTGTCCAGGACTCCTCCCAATCCTTGCTGAACCTGCTGAATGGCATCATCGACTATGCCCGGATCGAAACCAACCGGTTGGCCCTGGCCAAGGTGCCCTTTGATCTGCGCCAGGTACTGCTGGATGTGATCGACTGGGTGGGACCGAAGGCCAAGGATAAAGGGTTGCGGCTGCATTGGCGGGTGTCACCCCAATTGTGTACCCCTCTGCTGGGCGATCCCTTTCATTTGCGCCAGGTGATTCAACAACTGGCCATCAATGCCATCAAGTTTACCGAACGGGGCAGTGTCACCATCCAGATTGATCCGTATATCGACAAGCCGCTGTCCGCCGAGGAGGCCAGGCTCGCCTGCACGGGACGCACGGGTGAGTTGGCAACCTTGACCCACCGCAGCAAACACTGGGCGGGCGACGCCCACCGAATCGCCTTCACCGTGTCGGTGCTGGATACCGGAATCGGCATTGCCCAGGAGTGGCATGCTGCCATCTTTGACGTGTTCACCCAGGTGGATGGCAGTTCCACCCGCAAAACAGGGGGAACCGGACTGGGTCTGGCGATCAGCAAACGGTTGGTCGAACTGATGGATGGCTGGATTGAGGTGGAGAGTGTGCCGGGTCAGGGCAGCCGGTTTTCTTTTCACCTGGCCCTGGAGCGCAGCGTGGAAACCGAAGTTCCCGCCAACCTGCCCTTTGGCAGTGAAACCACCGTGGTGACGGAGGCAATCGGCTATCAGGAGACCGAAAGTCTGGACACCTACTGGGTGGAACTGGAACAGGCCCTGCGACAGGGCGATCTGGCCCAGGTGGCCCAGAAAAGCGGCAAGGTCCGGGAACTTTCCGTCGACAGTGAAGTCAGGAGCAAGGCCTTTCATGTGGTGCTGGCGGCCCGCCGGGGCGATCTGCCGGGAGCATGTTCCCGCTTTGAACAACTGCGCCAGGCCATGCAAAGGTGGCATGAGAAAGGGGAGAATTCTGGAATCGGGAGTAAAGTGACATGAAAATGCTCGTGGTGGATGATGAGTTCAACAATCGCGCATTGATGGGTCGACTGCTGGAATCTTATGGTACGGTGGATATGGTCATCGATGGCCAGGAGGCCGTGGATGCCTTTTTCCTGGCTCATGCCGAAAATGCCCCTTACGATCTGGTTTTTATGGATATCATGATGCCGAACATGGACGGCCATCAAGCCGTGCAGGCCATGCGTCGGAAAGAGGCCGAGTTGGGTCTGGTGTCGCGGCATGAAGTGCGGGTGGTCATGGTGACGGCGTTGGATTCCCCCAAAGAGGCCATGAAATCCTACTACCACGACGGTTGCACAGACTATGTGACCAAACCCATCACCCGACAAAAAATTGACCATATCATGCACGGGATCCTGCAAACCGGGAAAGAGAGCCCACCCACCGGACCAGAGGCATAATGCGTCATGCGGGAGAATGAGCCATATCCCATCCGGGTCTTGTTGGTGGATGCCTCCGCACTGACGCTGACCCTGTTGAAACGCGCCCTGGCGATGGTTGACCCCGTCCAGGTGGTGGGCAGTGTGCGGAATGGCCAGGAGGCCCTGACCCTGGTGGCCGAACAGGATCCGCATGTGGTGTGTGTCGGTCTGCAATTGCAGGACATGGATGGCCAGGCCCTGGTGCGGGCGGTGATGGAACGCCATCCCCGCCCGGTTCTGGTGGTGGGAGCCTCCGCGTTGCGTGACGGAGACGCCTATACCGTCTTTCGCATGTTTGAAGCGGGTGCACTGGATCTTTTCCTGGAACCTCTGGCGTGGCGCGGGGAGGATATCGGCCAGTTTTCGCAGGAGTTGACCCGGAAAATTCGCCTGTTGGCACGTCTGGACACTCTGCCCGATTTTATGTGCGGGGAGGCCAATACGGCCGTTCCCCCCGCTGCGTTGCCGGCGGTCAACATGGTGGTGATGGGCGTTGGTCTGGGGGGAATCAGTGCCCTGCGGGAGATTCTGGCGGCCCTGCCCGTCGATTTTCCGGTGCCCCTGTTGTGCATTGTCCACATTCATCCGGTGTTGCAATCGCTCCTGCCCAGTTGGCTGGGCGAGGTGACACAAATGCCGGTGCAGTTGGCCACCCATGGGGAGATGCCCATGCCCGGCTCGGTCTATCTGGCCCCGGTGGGCCAACACCTGCTGGTGGATGCCCACGGTCGTCTGGCCACCCTGGGCACGGCGTCGGCCAGTGCCTCCCCCTACTATGGCCAACGCGGAGACACCCCCTCCATTGCGGTGGCCATGGAATCGGTGGCCAGCCACATCGGGGCGTTGGCCATTGGCGTGCTGTTGAGCGGTACGGGCGAGGATGGCGCGCGGGGTCTGGAGTCCATCTCCCAGGCAGGGGGCTATGTCCTGGCCATGGATGAATCCTCTGCCCTGGTCTTCGATCTGCCCGCCCGCCTGCTGGAGATGGGCACGGTCCACCATCTGTTGCCGTGCAGCGTCATGGCCCGCGCCCTGCTGGCCCTGTTGGGCAAGGAAGAGGGCGAACATCCCTGCGGGGCAGAGGCACACGTCGAATCGGTGCCACCGGTCGGACCGGAGGGGCTGGCGGGCCGTGGGCCGGATCCGACGCCCCCCGACGGGAGCGGCGAACGGAGCGGGACGGTTGCCTTGGCGACCGGTGCGCCGGGAGCGGCGGCGGGGGGCACCTGGCAGGCCGGGGAAGGGATCCTGATCGTCGAGGATTCACCCACCCAGGCCTTCAAGCTGAAGCGTTTTTTGCAAGAGTCCGGTTTTGTGGTGGCGGTCGCCAAGGATGGGCTGGATGGGTTGGAGCAGGCCAGACGGTTGTCGCCCCGCCTGGTCGTGAGCGATGTCTCCATGCCCCGCATGGATGGTTTTGAATTGTGTCGCACCCTCAAACAGGATCCCCTCTGCCGCCATATTCCGGTCATGCTGGTGACGGCCCTGACCAATCCAGAGGAGATTCTCGAAGGGCTGTCGGTGGGCGCGGACAATTATTTGACCAAGCCCTGGGAGGGGCCCTATCTCCTGGAGTGCATCCAGCGGGTGCTGGCCGTCCAGAACCGGGTGGAACAGGCGGAAGATGGGATCGAGATCTCCTTTGCGGGCCGCTGTTATACCATCACCTCCAGTCGTCGCCAGGTGCTGGATCTACTGCTGGCCACCTACCAGAAGGCGGTCAAGCAGAACAAGGAGCTGATGGACAACCATCTGGAGTTGAAAATGCTCAACTCGCGTCTGGTGGATCAGGCGGCCCGGCTGGAGATGGTCAACCAGAATTTGCAGGGCGAGATTGTCGAGCGCAAAAAAATGGCGGCGGAGCAGGCGACCACCTTGCGTGAACTGGAAGCGGCCAATCGGGAGTTGAATGATTTTGCCTATATCATCTCTCATGATCTCAAGGCTCCGTTTCGGGCCATCGGCTCTTTGACCAGTTGGCTCTTTTCCGATTATGCCGACCGCCTGGGGGCGGAGGGGCTGGATCTGGTCAAACTGCTGCAAGGGCGGGCGGATCGGCTCAATGGTCTGATTGATTCCTTGTTGCAATATGTACGGGTCAGCCGTCTCAACGAGCAGTTGCAGGATGTGGATCTCACCCGGCTGGTGACCCAGGTGATCAAGGGGTTGCGCCCACCGGAAGAGATGGAGATTGCCCTGGAGACCCCCCTGCCGACGATTCGTTTTGAGCCACGACGGGCCGAGCAAATTTTTCACAGTCTGCTGGAAAACGCCATCCAGTTCATGGACAAGCCGGTGGGGGTCGTGCGCATCGCCTGGCTGGGCGAGGCCCCCACGGCGGAGGGACTGGCCGAGGAGGGCCCCCTGCCCACCCGCCTCCCGGAGAAGGATCGGCGGGAAGGCGCAGAGGGATGGTGGCAATTTCGGGTCAGTGACAATGGTCCCGGCATTGAGGCGGCCCACTTTGAAAAAATTTTCGGGGTGTTTCAAACCTTGCAGGCACGCGACGAACAAGAGACCTCCGGCATGGGTCTGGCGTTGGCGCGCAAGATTGTCCACAAGTTTGGTGGACGGATCTGGGTGACTTCGCAGGTGGGAGAAGGGGCGACGTTCCATTTTACTTTGCCAAAAAATCCTTGAGAGGTCAGCGATGGACGAATCAGGAGAAAAAGAGCGGTTGATACAGGAGTTGGAGCGCACCAACCAGGAGCTGCAACAGTTTGCCTATATCATTTCGCATGATCTGAAAGCCCCCCTGCGGGCCATTCATTCCCTGGTGCAATGGATTGCCGAGGATTATGGGCCGTTGTTTGATGACGATGGGCGGGAACAGTTGGATCTGCTGCAAGGGCGGGTGCGGCGCATGGACCAACTGATCGAGGGGGTATTGCACTATTCGCGCATTGGCCGTATTCGCGAGGAGATGGTCCCGGTCAACCTGAACAAGCTGGTGCTGGAGGTGATTGATCTGTTATCCCCGCCGCCCACGATCACGGTGCGGATGGTCTCCCGGCTGCCGGTGGTGGTGTGCGAAAAGGTGCGCATCGGGCAGGTGTTCCAGAATCTGCTCTCCAATGCCATCAAGTTTATGGACAAGCCGCACGGCGAGATCACCATCACCTGTGTCGAGCAGGAGTCGTTTTATCAATTCGGGGTGCAGGACAACGGACCGGGCATCGCCCCCAAGGATCACGAACGTATTTTCCAGATTTTTCAGACCCTGCACGCCGGAGATGCCTATGGCAGCACCGGGATTGGCCTGACGCTGGTCAAAAAAATTGTCGAGTTGCATGGGGGGGTGGTCCGGGTCTTTTCGCCGCTGCCTGGCACCTTGTTTGAGTTTACCTTGCCGAAACAACCTGTGCGGTTGGCCACCGATGAGTGAGGAGAGAGGCACCATGAAGGGGATGAAGACCATTTTGCTGCTGGAAGATGATCGGGTGGATGCGATGACCGTCAAGCGCGCCTTGAAGGTGATTCATGTCAACAACCCGGTCGCGGTCGTGGGGAACGGAGAAGAAGGGGTGGCCTGGTTGCAGGATCCCCAGAATGAGCAACCGTGCATCATTCTGCTCGACTTGAACATGCCCCGCATGAACGGGATTGAATTTTTGAATGTGATCAAGCAGGAAGAGCGGTTGCGGACCATTCCGGTCGTGGTTCTGACCACCTCGAAGGATGAACTGGACCGGGCCAGGAGTTTTGGTCTGGGGGTGGCGGGCTATATGGTCAAACCGGTGGATTATCTACAGTTTGTCGAGGTGATTCGCACCATCAACCTGTATTGGACGCTGAGTGAGTTACCGACCTGATGATCATGCCAACAGAGGATCAGGCTTCTGTGGCCCTGGAGCGGTTTTGTCAGATTATCGGCATGCACACGGGTCTGGTCATTCCTGAGCATGACCGGCTTTATCTGCGGGAAAAACTGGCCCGACGGTTGTATGCGACCCAAATCTCTGAGACAGAGTGCTATCTGGCCTTGCTGATGGCTGAGGGACCGGCGAGCGAGCAGGAGTGGCGGGAGCTGGTGCTGGAACTGACCACGGGGGAGAGTTATTTTTTCCGGGATGCCGGGCAGATGTGTCTGCTGCGCGAGATTATTCTGCCGGAATTGTTGCGTCTGCGCCTCCCGGACCACTCGTTGCGGATCTGGAGTGCGGGCTGTTCGACCGGCGAGGAGCCCTACTCCCTGGCGATCATGATGCAAACGTTATTGCCGGGAGCCGGAGCGTGGGAGATCCACATCAAGGGGACGGATATCAACGAATATGCGCTGCAACAGGCCCGGGCAGGACGCTATGGTCGCTGGGCCTTTCGCGGGGTGGCGGAGGAGACGGTTGAGCGGTATTTTACGCGCAGTCGTGGCGAGTGGCAGTTGCAGCCTGCCGTGCGGGGGATGGTCTCTTATGAAAAGCTGAATTTGATCAAAGATATGTTTCCCGATCCCGTGCGCGGGTTGCACGACCTGGATCTGATTGTTTGTCGCAATGTATTTATTTATTTCAACCAAGCGGCCATTGCGGGCATCATGGCCCGTTTTGCGGCAAGTTTGCGGCCGGGGGGTTATATTTTGACGGGCCATGCGGAGGTGCAGCAGCCGGTTTCCCAACTGGTCACCTCTGGTGCGTTGCCGTTGCTGGCCCGGCAATTTCCCGATTCGGTCATCTTTCAGCGGCCTTTGGACGGGGATCCGCATCCGGCACACCTGAGGCGGGGCGGGCCCCCAGGTCTGGCGGCTCCTCATGTCGCCCCTTCTCCCGCGCGCTTGCATCCTGCCCACAGCAGTGGGCATAACAGTTTTGCCACCTCGGGCAAGGGGGTTGGGGTACGCCAGACCTCTGCGCCTGGGACACCGCCCCCCCTGGCGGGGACCGGCAACTCCCCTCTCCCGCCCAGCGGCCAGGGAATGCGGAGTGGGGTGGTGGATACACCGCACCAGTCGGCGGAAAAAAGCCTCAAACAGGCCAGCGCGTTGTTTGCGCAGGGGCTCTATGGCGAAGCCATCCAGTTGGCGGAAACCTTGCTGGAGATGACCGCCATTGGCGGGGATGTCTGTCTGTTGCTGGCGCGAGCGCACGCCAATCTGGGGGAGGTGGCCAAGGCAGAGGGATATTGTCGTGATGCGTTGCGCCAGCGTCCGTTTGCCGCCGAGCCGCATTTTTTGTTGGCCAACCTGGTCCAGGATCGGGGGGATGCGGAACAGGCCAAGGATTTATTGAAAAAGACGCTTTATCTGGATCATGCCCATGTGCCCGCCTATTTGCAACTGGCCACGCTCTACCAGGAGGAGGGTGTGCTGGAGCGGGCCAGGCAGATGCGGTTGGGGGCGTTGGATGTCCTGCATGGTCTGCCGACCACCAGTCGGGTGGCCCATTATGAGGAGTGGACGGTGCAGGAACTGGTGGCACAGTTGGAAAAGCTGTTGGGTGAATCGGCGGGCCGTTAGGGTCGCGGGGGGCAAAGCCCCCAAGCCCATCAGGGGGATAATCCCCCCGGCCTCCCTGCAAATTTCAATGGCCCGGCTCACCTGGACACCGGAAAATCCAGGTGGTTTACATGGGACATAAAACCATTTTTGACTGACATAATAACACTTTACGCATCATACGAGGTCCACCATGTCATCCATCGACACTGCCAAAGCAACACAAAAACCGCGTATTGCCCTGGTCTTGCAGGGGGGTGGCGCGTTGGGGGCCTATCATATCGGCGTGTATCAGGCGATGGCGGAGGCCGGGTTGCATCCCGACTGGATCGCGGGCATCTCCATCGGCGCACTGACGGCGGCGGTCCTGGCGGGCAACCGCCCGGAAGAGCGCGTGACACAACTGGAGGCCTTCTGGGACGACATCACCTTGCCGGATGAATGGGGCAGCGTGTTTGTGGGCGGCGAGCGGAAGCTGTTCAATTTTATGAGCAATCTGCGCACCACATTTTTTGGGCAGCCCAACTTTTGGTACAATCGCCTGCTCAATCCGGCGGTGCTGCCCTATGTGGATCCCGATGGGGCCAGCTATTGTGACACCTCGCCCATGCGGGAGACGTTGCGGCGGCGGGTCAATTTTGACCTGCTCAACACCAAGGCGGTGCGGCTGAGCGTGGGGGTGACCAACGTGAGCACGGGCCACCTGCATTTTTTTGACAATACCACCCAACCGGCTGACAAACCCATGACACCGGAGCATATTCTGGCCAGTGGTTCCCTGCCGCCCGGTTTTCCGCCCACCCGGGTCGAGGGGCAGCTTTATTGGGATGGGGGGTGTGCCTCCAACTCGCCGGGCGAGGTGATTTTTCAGGAAAGGGATCCCGCCAAACGCCCCCAACTGCTCATTCTGGTCGATCTCTACACCGCCGAAGGTCGGGAACCCACCAACATGAACGAGGTGACGCAGCGCATGACCCAGATCCAGTATGTGGACCGGGCCCTGAATCATCTCCGCCACGAGGCCAGCAGCCACAATCTGCGGACCCACCTGTTGCAGGCCCGCGCCAGAAGCGTCGATCCGGCGGTTGCCCAGGCGATTGCCCAACAGCATGTGGCGGCGGGGATGCACATTGTCCATCTGGTCTATCATCCCCTGCCCGACCAGTTGGCCAACAGCGAGGCCGAATTTTCCCGTCCCTCCATTACCGAACGGCGGGCGGAAGGATACCAGAAAATGCGCAGCATTCTGGCCGCCCCGCCCTGGCAAGAGGCCGTCTGGCAGGATCATCCCGACGAGATTATCATCCACCACGCCAGAAAGGGGCAGATGGTCAGCAAGCGGTATTTTTGAAATTTTTTTGACAATGGGGGAGATGCACCATGGCCAAGATAGAAGGCTTCCAGATCAAAAATTTTCGTTCCCTGCGCGATGTGACACTGGGAAAACTGTGGAATTTGCAAAAGGCCACACCCCTGAGTCCCATGAGCGTCGTGATCGGCAAGAATGGGGTTGGCAAGAGTTCTTTGTTCGACGCCTTCGGCTTCCTGGCGGATTGCCTGAAGGTGGGAGTGGAGGAGGCGTGTGATATGCGAGGCCGGGGAGGCTTTGAAAGAATTCGTTCCCAGGGAGAAGAGGGGCCCATCGAGTTTGTGGTATATTACAAGGAGGAGGGCAACGCCAGACCGATCACGTTTGAACTGGCGATTGACCTGGACGCAAGCGGACGACCCTATGTGTTGCGAGAGCGACTCAGACAACGCCGACTGAATCAGAAGCATGGTTCTCCCTTTTCATTCCTGATCCTGAATGGGGGAGCAGGCATTGTGTGGAAGGGGGACAAGGAGGGCAGACAGATTGATGAAACCACCACTGTGTTTGAACTCGAGCAATTTTTTCTGGAATTGATTGGCCAACCCACGGAAGAAAGTTCAGCAACAGAACGGGTCGAATTGTCGGATGTCAGAAAGCTGGGCATCGCCACCCTGGGCGCAATGAAGCAGCACCCGCGCATCTCATCCTTTCGCCGGTTTGTCGAGGGCTGGTATTTGAGCTATTTTACCCCGGATGCGGCCCGAGGTCTCCCCCTGGCCAGTCCGCAAAAACATCTCAACCTGCATGGAGATAATCTGGGAAATGTCGTTCAATTTATGGAACGGGAACAGAAGGAACGCTTCAAGAAAGTCCTCAGTCGCATCGCCGAACGGATTCCGGGCATCGACCGGATTGATACCGAAAAATCACCGGATGGTCGACTCCTCTTGCGTTTCAATGATCGGGGTTTCAAGGATCCCTTTTATGCCCAGCAAATGTCGGATGGCACCTTGAAGGCATTCGCCTACCTGTTGCTGCTGGAGGATCCCTCGCCGCCGCCGTTTTTGTGCATCGAAGAACCGGAAAATGGTCTGTACCACCAACTTTTGGAGACACTGGCGCAGGAATTCCGGGACCATGCGACGGGACGCAAGGGCGGGTCACAGGTGTTTATCACCACGCACCAACCCTATTTTGTGGATGCCCTGGACCCGGAAGAGGTTTGGGTTCTCGAAAAGGGGGAGGATGGCTTTTCCAAAATTACCCGTGCCAGCGAATTCAGTTATGTAAAAGCGATGAAGGATGCGGGCCAACCGTTGGGGGCCTTGTGGTATAGCGGTTATTTGGAGGCAAGGTGAATCATGCACTTCGAGATTCTCGTGGAGGGCCAAACTGACTTGATGACGCTCTCTGTTCTCATGGCCAAGATGGTTGGACCCTACCGGAATCCGCACACCTGGAAGATTCATCCACATCGGGGAATCGGCAAGTTGCCGGAACCTTCCGCACTCAAGACCAACCTGACCGACCACACCCTGCTCCATAACCTGCCCAGCAAGCTCAAGGCTTACGGAGAAAGCATGGCGAAGGATGAAATGGTCGTTGTCCTGGTCGATCTGGATGACAGGCCGGATTGCCGTGCCTTCAAGCAGGAACTGGTCAGCTTGTTGGAGCATTGCCCCCAACGGCCCAATTGTCTGTTCCGTATTGCCGTGGAAGAATTGGAGGCCTGGTTTCTGGGCGATATAGCGGCGGTTCTTGCGGCGTATCCCCAGGCCAAACGGCCTGTGTTGGACGGCTATATCCAGGATTCCCCCTGTGGCACCTGGGAATTGTTGGCCGATGCCATCCATCCAGGCGGTATGGCCGCCTTGGCTGCCGATGGCAAACGATCACAAGTAGTGCTGAACGAGAAGAAAAAATGGGCCAGGCAGATTGCGCCCAAAATGGACGTTGAGCACAATCTCTCACCCAGTTTTCAATGTTTTCGGGATGGACTGCGCCTCAAGATTGGCCCGGCGGCGACCCCACCACCGCCCGCCACGCCTCCTCCGCCACGGCCCCGGCCCGCAACAACTGCACCCGCTCCCCTTCCACCTGGAGCAACGTAGAGGGCTGGGCCTCGACCGGGGTTGCGCCCGCCAGCACCACGGCAATCGCCGCACCCCAATGCCGGTGGACCTCCACCGCCGAACGGGCCGGGGGTTGGCCCGTCGGATTGGCACTGGTGGAGATCAGCGGCCCTTGCCAGGCGTGCAACAAGGCCGCCACCAGCGGCGACGACGACTGCCGCACCGCCAGCCACCCCCCCCCGCCCGTCACCTCTGCCGGCAGGTCGGGCCGGGCGGGCAAGACCAGCGTGAGCGGTCCCGGCCAAAAATGGTCCATCAACCGTCGCGCCAGCGGCACCGGAGGCAGGATCAAACGGTCCAAACCCTGCCGGTCGGGAATCAGCACAATAAATCCCTTGCTCGCCAACCGCCCCTTGAGGCACAACAGATGCTGCACGGCCACCGGGTGGAAGGGATCCGCCGCCAACCCGAAGACCGTCTCGGTGGGATGGGCAATGACCTGACCGGCGGCCAAGGCCAGCACGGCACGCTGCACGTCAGCTTGAGCAACAGTTTCCGGGTAGGCTCGCATGTTGTCCTGAGATAAACATCTTGAAAACAATATGTTGGTAAATTTTGGCGGGACAGCCAGACGGCTGCCGACACCGCCGGGGGCCATCTTAACGGAAATGGTCCGGGTTTACTCGTAACATTTACAAAAAAGGACCGTTGAACCTTGCTGGCAACTGTGCTAGAACTTCCAACGCGGTCTTGAAGAGATTCGATGAACAGTTGCGGTACACAGTCCATTCCGGGAAAACATTTTGTGTCGGGAGGAATCGAAAGCCGTGCATGAAAGTACCCTAGCCAAACGTTATGCCTCCGCCCTGGCGGAGTTGGCGGTGGCGCAAAATATTTTGGAGTCCGTCGGCGATGACCTGAACGGATTTCTGGAGGTTTTTCGTTCCACCCCGGCCTTGCGTTTTTTGTTGACCAGTCCCACGGCTGAACGCAGGGATCAACACGCGGCACTCGCCATTTTTCTGGAACAGGCCGACCCCGCCCCCGTCACGAGCAACTTTTTAAAATTGCTGGTTGACAAACGCCGTATGACCTTGATTGAATCCATCGTTGCCGCTTATAACTGGAACATGGACAGCCGGGCCGGACGGATGACCGTGGACGTGCGGGTTCTGATGCCGCTGATCGGTGCCCACGCGGACCGGTTGCGGGCCACCTTGTCCGAGGTGACCGGCAAGCAGGTTCAGTTGGATGTGACAACGGATCCGGGCATTCTGGGCGGCATGGTCGTCACCATGGGCAGCGTGATGATAGACTGCTCGGTTCGGAATCATCTAAATCGTTTAAAAGCCAGCATGAGAGGGTAAGCCCGATGCAGATCAGCGTCGCCGAAATCAGCGCAATCATCAAACAACAGATCGCCGACTATGGCCAGGAGATTGAAATCTCCGAGGTTGGAGAAGTTATCGTCGTCGGCGACGGTATCGCCCGCGCCTATGGCCTGGACAAGGTGATGGCCGGTGAATTGGTGCAATTTGAAGACGGTACCCAAGGCATGGCCCTCAACCTGGAGGAAGACAATGTCGGTATCGTGATCTTCGGCTCCGATGTCGGCATCAAGGAAGGGACCAAGGTCAAGCGTACCGGACGCATCGTCGATGTGCCCGTGGGCAAGGCGTTGCTGGGCCGGGTGGTGGATGCCCTGGGCGCGCCCATCGATGGCAAGGGGCCGATTGACGCCTCCGAGCGGCGGATTGTGGAAAAGATCGCTCCGGGTATCATCACCCGCAAATCGGTGCATGAGCCTCTGTACACCGGTCTCAAGGCCCTGGATGCCCTGGTTCCCATCGGTCGGGGGCAGCGCGAGCTGATCATCGGCGACCGCCAGACCGGCAAGACAGCCGTGGCAATCGACACGATCATCAACCAGAAGCGGACCCACGCGACAGACAAGCCGGTCTATTGCGTCTATGTCGCCATTGGACAAAAGCGTTCCACGGTGGCCCAGGTGGTCAAGGTGCTGGAGAGCCATGGTGCCATGGCCTACACCACCGTCGTGGCCGCCACCGCCTCGGAGCCCGCCCCCATGCAGTTTTTGGCCCCCTATTCCGGGTGTGCCATGGGCGAATATTTCCGCGACAACGGCATGCACGCCCTGATCGTCTACGATGATCTTTCCAAACAGGCTGTGGCCTATCGGCAAATGTCCCTGATCCTGCGCCGTCCGCCAGGACGCGAGGCCTATCCGGGCGATGTCTTTTATCTCCATTCGCGTCTGCTGGAACGGGCCGCCAAGCTCAACGAGGCCCATGGCGGCGGCTCGCTGACCGCCCTGCCCATCATCGAGACGCAGGGGGGCGACGTGTCGGCCTATATCCCGACCAACGTGATTTCCATCACGGACGGGCAGATCTTTCTGGAGTCGGATCTGTTTTACTCCGGGATGCGGCCTGCCATTTCGGTCGGTCTCTCGGTCTCCCGGGTGGGTGGATCGGCGCAGGTGAAGGCAACCAAACAGGTGGCCGGTTCCTTGCGTCTGGACCTGGCCCAGTTTCGTGAAATGGCCGCCTTTGCCCAGTTCGGCTCGGACCTGGATGCCTCCACGCTCAAACTGATCCATCGGGGCGAGCGGATGATGGAGTTGCTGAAACAACTGCAATATCAGCCCCTCTCCATGGAAGAGCAGGTGGTGGTCCTCTTTGCCGGTACCCGTGGTCTGCTGGACCATGTGGCGGTCAAACAGGTCAGCCGGGTGGAACAACTGATTCTGGAACATTTCCGTACCCAGCAAAAAGATCTGTTGGCCACCATCTACAAGGATGAAAAGCTGACCGAGTCCACCGAAAAACGTCTGCACGAGGTTTTGACTCAATTTATCGCCAAATATCAAGGCGGTGAGGATGATGTGGACTTCACCAAGGCGATTGCGGAGCAGGTGGAAAATCTGATGCATACCACGGCCTGACCGCCGTAAGAGTGTGCAACGCACTGCGGACTGAAGTGCTCAGTCAAGGGGGGCTTTGCCCCCGACCCCACCAGGGGCTTTGCCCCTGGACCCCACCGGGGGGGATGATCCCCCCCGGACCCCCGCAGTAGCAGGGTTTTTTGGGAGGGGCTGGCCGGCCGCATTGCGCCATCGAACAGTATCGAACACGTATGGGGAGTCGCTGACTATGGCCAGTTTGAAAGCCCTGCGGCAACGGATCCGCTCGGTTACCAACACGCGGCAGATTACCAAGGCCATGAAAATGGTGGCGGCGGCCAAACTGCGCCGTTCGCAGGATCGTGCCCTGGCGAATCGACCCTACAGCACACAGATGGGTCAAATGGTGCAGGCCCTGGCGGCCCGGGTTGACAAGGCATCGGCCCCACCCCTGTTGGGGGGTCGTTCAGCCACCCAGAAACGGGTGCGCCTGGTGGTGTTTACCGCCGACCGGGGGTTGTGCGGCAGTTTCAACAGCAGCGCGATTCGTGCGGTACGCTCGCGCGTGGCCGAGTTGCAGGCGGCCGGGGCTGAGGTGACATTGACGTGCGTGGGACGCAAGGGCAACGATGTCCTCAAACGACAGTTTGAAGAGATTATTCGCCGGGTGCATATCGGCGTGGGCCGCAATTTGACCTTTGCCAAGGCGGAGGAGATTGCGCGCCATTTGTTGCATGACTTTGACCAGGAGGGGTTTGACGCCTGTTTCATCGTTTACAACGCCTTTGTCTCGGCCATGACGCAAACCTTGACTTGGCGGCAGATTATTCCGGTGCCGGAGCAGGAGGAGGGCGCGCCGACGCTGGCCTCGCCGCCAACGTGCGAACCGGAGGAAGAGGAAATTTTGGCGCGCCTGTTGCCACACAATGTGGCGGTACAGATTTTTCGGGCCATGGTGGAGTCGGATGCCTCCGAGAATGGGGCGCGGATGACGGCGATGGATAATGCCGTGCGCAATGCGGGTGGCATGTTGCGCCGGTTGCGCATCACCTACAACCGCACCCGTCAGGCCGCCATCACCACGGAGTTGATGGAAATTATCAGTGGTTCCGAATCGTTGAAGGGTTAATATTGATCGATTACGCGGCGCAGTGGAGCCTGTGACCGCACATGTTCTTTCGAGACCAGCATGAGGAGTTTTGGCAATGAGTGGATCGGTGGGAAGGGTTGTGCAGGTGGTGGGCCCGGTGGTCGATGTTCGGTTCGAGGGTGAGCTTCCGGCTATTCTCAACGCCCTTCACATAGACCGGGGCAAGGACGGTCGGCTGGTGTTGGAAGTGGCCCAGCATACGGGTGAGGGGACGGTACGGACCATCTCCATGCACACCACGGATGGTATTGTGCGGGGGGATCTGGTGACCGATACCGGCCAGCCGATCCGGGTGCCGGTGGGCAATCCCACCCTGGGCCGCATCATCAATGTGGTGGGGGATCCGCTGGACAATCTGGGACCGGTGGAGACGCAGGATTATTCGCCGATTCATCGGGCGGCTCCGGCCTTTGCCGATCAATCCACGGAAGCGGAAATTCTGGAAACCGGCATCAAGGTGGTGGATCTGCTGGCCCCGTATGCCAAGGGGGGCAAGGTGGGTCTGTTCGGGGGAGCCGGGGTGGGCAAGACGGTGTTGATCATGGAACTGATCAACAATGTGGCCCAGGGCCATGGTGGTTATTCGGTCTTTGCCGGGGTGGGGGAGCGGACCCGTGAGGGGAACGACCTGTACCGGGAGATGATCGAGTCCAAGGTGATCGATCCGCACAACTGGAAAAATTCCAAGAGTGCGTTGGTATATGGCCAGATGAACGAACCGCCGGGCGCGCGGGCCCGGGTGGCCTTGACCGGTTTGACGGTGGCGGAATATTTCCGCGATGTGGCCAACCAGGATGTGTTGTTGTTCATTGACAATATTTTCCGGTTTACCCAGGCGGGTTCGGAAGTGTCGGCTTTGTTGGGACGCATTCCGTCGGCGGTGGGGTATCAACCCACGCTGGCCACGGACATGGGGACGTTGCAGGAGCGGATCACCTCCACCAAGAATGGTTCCATCACGTCGGTGCAGGCCATTTATGTCCCGGCGGACGATCTGACCGACCCGGCTCCGGCCACGGCCTTTTCGCATCTGGATGCCACCACGGTGTTGTCGCGGCAGATTGCCGAGATGGGCATTTATCCGGCGGTGGATCCGCTGGACTCCACCTCCCGCCTGCTGGATCCCCAGGTGGTGGGCGAGGAGCATTACCGGGTGGCCCGTGCGGTGCAGGAGGTGTTGCAGACCTACAAGTCGCTGCAAGATATTATTGCCATTCTGGGCATGGATGAACTTTCCGAGGATGACAAACTGGCCGTCTATCGGGCGCGCAAGATTCAGCGTTTTCTCTCCCAGTCGTTCCATGTTGCCGAGGCTTTTACCGGCAAGAAGGGGGTCTATGTGCCGTTGAAGGAGACCATTCGCAGCTTCAAGGAGATTGTCGAGGGCAAGCATGACAATCTGCCGGAAGCGGCTTTTTATATGGTGGGCACCATTGACGATGCGGTGGAGAAGGCCCGGACGCTGGCCGGATAATTCTGGCCGGGTGATTCGGCACGCATGACAACCTGCGGTTCGACCGCATGACTGAGGAATCTGCCATGTCCGTCATCTTTCAGTTTGATTTGATCACCCCGGAAAAGCTGGTCTATTCGCACCAGGAGCAGATGGTGACCGTTCCGGGTGCGGAAGGATATTTCGGGGTATTGCCGGGCCACGCACCGCTGATTTCCATGCTGGCCATGGGGGTGTTGACGGTGGGTTTTGGCAATGATGCCACGCGCTATGCCATTGCGGGCGGTTATGCCGAGGTTTTGCCCGATCACACCACCATCCTGGCGGACCGGGTGATCTGTTGGGATGCCATCGATCCCGAGGCGGTCGCTGCCGAAAAACAGGAAGCGGTCGAACAGGGGCTGGCCGTGGTGGATGACAAAGCGCACAGCCATTATTGGCAGGAACGGCAGGCGTTTGCCGATGTTTGCCTGAGTGTCCATAAGCAGTATCTCGCCCGTTCCTCTTCCTGATTTCCTGGCTGGGGAGGCGGAAAACCGCCTCCCCAGAAACATCCCTGTGTCCAACATTTTCAACCTGGGATTGCGGGCGTCCCGCCCGCGATAGGTTGTATACCTCACCGTATCGAAGGTGTGCGAGCTGCCTGAGTTGCTTCAATTTGTTGCCTTTTTTCTGATACGCGGAAAATCGCAGTAACGCCTTCTGTTCATGAGCAAACAATGAAACAATCAAGTTTATCCTATCTGTACAAATCAATCACATCGACGACTGCGGTTGCCCAAGAGCGATTGCCAACGAATACAACAACTCATAACCACCCTGTCCATCGTTGGTTCAATTTCATTGCAGGTTTTTCTCCTGAGTTTGTATCAAACTGTATACAAACGCTTCCAAATTATCGAAATCTAGCATTGCTTGATCCTTTTACCGGTTGTGGGACAACTCAAGTAGAGGGATTATTCCATGGCATGAATGTTGTTGGATATGAGCCGCATCCAATATTTTTTAAAATTGCGAATGCAAAGACGCAAATGCGCAGCAAGAACCTTGGTGAGATTGAGGCAATTATTCATCATGGTTTAAGGAATCCTGTAGACTCCAAGATTTTGGGAGAAAAGCCATATGAATTTTTAGCTAAGCTGTTTTCTCCAGACACGTTGTCTCGACTTGTCGGAGCGCGCATTGCAATCCAGAATAGCCCCTACGCCATCGACGATTTAGCGTTTCTAGTCCTGTCTAAAGTATTGGACAATGCGTCACACTCACAAACAGATGGAATTTACAAAGCACCGACTTCAATCAAACGGAGCCATGACGTAGAGGACGCTTTATTGTGTATTACCAAGATGATCGCTGACGACAGAGAGTATATAGGGAGTAGATCAACAAGCAATTGTAAAATAGTACCTACATCAAGTGAGAACATGTCCGATGTTCAATCTGAATCGATTGACATTATTATTACATCCCCTCCCTATATAAATAATTTTGACTATGCTGAAATGACGAGAATGTATCTTTATTTTTGGGGAATAGCTAATACATGGGGAGAAATTACAGACCTGGTTCGCGCAAAATTGATTTTGAATACAACAACTGCATTGAAAGGTCATAAAGAGATACAAATTCAGGATCGCTATAGAAATCGATTGCCAGACTCTATTCAAAGGGATTTATTGCCTATTGTCGAAAAACTTCGATTGGCTCGAAAAATTAAAGCTGGTAAAAAAGAATATGATTTTCTGATATATCCGTATTTTTCGCAAATGATGTCTGTAATTAGAGAGTGCAGAAGAACTCTCAAATCAGGTGGAACTTTTCATATGATGGTTGCCGATGCTGCACTGTATGGAACGCACATACCGGCACCACAGATACTTGCTCAGATCCTTCTTGATTGTGGTTTTGCTAATGTTAGATGTGATCAAGTTCGGAAACGCGGGCATAGATGGACGCTTGATAAACGTGAAGGGTCAGAAATAGGACTAGGTGAGTATCATATCCAAGCAAGGCGATTTTAATGAAGACACTGTATAAGTTGGCTGATGAAGAAATTCGTTCTTGTATTTTTGATTACCTTGCCATGGCAGAATCGACACATGGTCTTACAGATATCAGGCCAGAACATCTTGATACTGAACGGAAGAAAATCATCCTGCTTACAGGGATCAATGTACGATCTTATAATATAACAGCTTGGCAAGCTGTAGATGAATGGAAACGTAGGCAAGCCTTACATTTTGATCTGGAAACAGCGATAACGACAGGTGTGTATGTAAACATACGTGAAGCAGGATCACAATTTCTTGATGAAATTGAGAAACAGACCAATGGATTTTCTTGTTTTACAGCAACCTTTATTCGAGAAAATCCACATTGCCTACCCATTTTCCAACATCTGGCCGGTGTATTTAGTAAATCTGCACTAAAAACGATTGTTGGTTCCGTTTCAGACAACTCAATTTCAGGCCCCGCATCTGAAAGATTGTCTAAAATGCTGAAAGAGCGTGTTATCCCTGATTCAATTAATAAGGGCGAGATACTCCAACGATTAGAGGCGACATTAGAAGGCATTGTTAGAGATTTGGTTGGACGTGTTCTTTTAGAATCCATTGTCGATAGTGCACTTAATAAACAAAATATTCCATTCCAGAGAGAGGATGATTACGCATCATTATCAGGGGTTCTGTACGATTTTCGAGCAGATTTTGTCTTGCCGGATGCTAAAAATCCGCGAGCTTTTATCGAAGTAAGAAAGTCTTCTGCTCGGCATGCTTCCTTGTATGCGAAAGATAAAATGTTTTCTGCTATAAATTGGAAAGGAAGGCATAAAGATTTGCTTGGAGTACTGGTTGTTGACGGTGAGTGGACATCCGAAACTCTTCGTGTAATGGCTAATGTTTTTGATTATGTCGTGCCAATGTCGCGAATATCTGAACTTACTGAAATAATCGCATTATATCTTGCAGGAGACACATCAAAACTGAAATGGCTAATTCATTTCAAGATCGAAAAATTAGTGTGAACTTGTTTGGCATGATTTTCTATTTTAAAGCTTGCTCACGAAGTCAAATTGGCCCGCGCCCGATCCAGATAGAGCATGGCCTTGTCGGCATCCGCATTGCGCGCGGCAATGGCCATGCGCAACACATTCCCCGAGAACGCTTCATAGTCTTCCCCCGTGCCGGACAAATACTGTGCGCCGACCTGACGCAACGCCGTGATCAAGGAGTCTATTTCGACCATTTTGTCCGCCTGGATCACCTGCTCACACAGGCTCAACAGACGGTGACATTCGGCCAGCAAGGCCGGTTCACTCTGATCGCTTTCTGCCACCACACCGCCACCGCAAAACACCGCTGCCGTCGTCGTCTGCAACAAGGTCTCCAACGCATCATGCTGCCCCTCGACGACTGGCACAGTGTCATCATAGGGCATGGCCACTTGCAGGCAAAAACGCGAACCGCGCCCCCGCTCGCTCGTAAAACTCAACCGTCCCCCCATGGCCTCCGCCAACCGCTTGGCCAGGCTCAACCCCAAACCGGATCCCCCATATTTGCGGGTGTGGCTGCCATCGCCCTGGGTAAAACTTTCAAATATCCACTCCTGCTGCTCCGGCTCAATGCCAATTCCACTGTCCAGCACAGCAAACAGCACAATGACCTGATCCTCCGAGCCGACCTGCGGCGTGACATCCAGGCAAATCCCCCCCCGCTCGGTAAATTTGAGCGCATTGTCCAGCAATTTTTCCAGCACCTGGCGAATACGGAGCGCGTCCCCAATCAACCCGTCCGGCAAGTGCGGGGCCACGCGACAACAAAAAGAGAGTCCCTTGGCCTCCGCCTGGCCGATAAAAGCGGCACCGATCTCCTGCAACAGGGAACGCAGGGCAAACAGATCCAGATGAACCTCCAGCTTGCCCTCTTCCAGACGGGAAAAATCGAGCAGACTGTTCAGCAGTTGCAACAATTTATCCGCCGCCGACCGGGCGATGGACAACATTTCCCGCTGCTGCGCCGGCAACTCCAACCCCAGGACCAGATCCGTCATGCCAATGATGGCATTCATGGGGGTGCGTACTTCATGGCTCATGTTGGAGATAAATTCTGTCTTGACCCGATTGGCCACCTCCAACTGCCGGGTACGCCGCTGCACCTCCTGCTCCAGATGATCCGTCAATAGACTCAACGCCTGTTTGGCCTGAATCAATTCATGATTTTTGCGCACGGCATTTTCATAGGTGGAGAGCAGCAGGTTGACCGTTTGGCGACGACTCGCCCGAATGGTATGGTGTTCACCAGCAAAGGAGATCTCCAAGGCCTCGCCACCCCCGCGTTCCGGGTCGGTGCCGTCCGGGTGGCGGATGACCGGCAAATGCAGCAACCAGTCGATCCGTTCCAGCAGATGGACATTTTCCACAGGTTTGGTCAGATAATTGTCCGCCCCGGCCTCCAGGCCGCGGATGACCTCCTTGGGATCATCCAGACCCGTGAGCAGCATGACCGGAATGGCCGCCAGTTGCGGATCATTTTTGATGGCCGCACAGAGGGCATAACCATCCATGTTGGGCATGGCAATATCGCTGATCACCAGTGCGGGCAGATGGGCCCGCGCCAGGGCCAACCCCTCCACCCCATCCTTGGCCGTCAGCAGGAGATAGCCCGCCTCCTGCAACAGGCGTTGCAGCACAATCCGTTGCACAGCACTGTCTTCGACGATCAATATTTGCGCAGATTCCGCCATTTTTATTCCCTCTCCACCCACGCAGGCAATCCCACCCCAGC
Organism: Magnetococcales bacterium; assembly: GCA_015233035.1. Taxonomy (GTDB): domain Bacteria; phylum Pseudomonadota; class Magnetococcia; order Magnetococcales; family Magnetaquicoccaceae; genus Magnetaquicoccus. The sequence goes on along the minus strand of JADFYM010000016.1, from coordinate 3,298 downwards.
CAAACGACACAACTCCCGCGCAATCGCCGTCACGGGCAGCACCTTGCTGACGGCCCCCAGGTCAATGGCCTGTTTGGGCATTCCGAATACCACACAGGATTCCTCATCCTGGGCAATCGTCACCCCCTGGGCGCGTGCAATCGCCAACATCCCATCGGCTCCATCCCGACCCATGCCGGTCAGCAACACCCCGACACCACCCGCCCGGCAGACCTGAGCCACCGATTGGAAGGTCACATCCACCGCAGGACGATGGGTATCCCGTTCGGTACCCGCCTCCATCACAAAACAGCCCCGCTCGTTGAGCGTCAGGTGCTTGTCCTCTGGCGGAAAATAGACATGACCCGGCTTGGGAGTCTCCCCACTCTGCGCCACCCGCAGCATCAGGGGGGTGTGGAGATTCAACCAACTCACCATCTCATCCAGAAAGCCCAGGCTGATATGTTGAATACAGAGGATGGGCAGGGGAAATTTGGCGGGCAGGGCCGCAAAAATGGTCAACAGGGCCTGTGGCCCCCCTGTCGAAGCCCCAATGGCAACCAGCGTGGGCACGGACGGCGGGACAGCAGGCAACGACGGGGCAACAGCGGTCTGGAACCCGCCCGGTGTACTCCGTCCGTCCTGTTTCAACCCCGCCGCACGATGGCGACGGATGGGCACCACCCCCGACAAAATACGAATCTTGGTCGCCAGTTCTTGCGTCAACGCCTCGCCCGCGCTCTCCAGACCGCCCCTCGGTTTGGGAAACACATCAATCGCCCCGGCCTCCAACAACTCAAAAATATTTTGGTCGTTGTCGTCCTGATGCACCGAGACACTCACCACCAGGATCGGCAGCGGGTGGCGCATCATCACCTCCCGCGTCAGGCTGAGACCATCCCGCTTCGGCATGTGCAGATCGGTCAAGACCACCTGCGGCCGCAAGCGGGGGATCATGGTCAACGCCTCCTCCCCATCGACCGCACACCCCACCACCTCCATGTCGGGTGAGGCATTGACCATCTTGCTGAGCACCACCCGTGCAATCGGCGAATCGTCTACAATAAATACTCGAATCACACCAACCTCTGTAACGTTTCCAGAAACATTTTTTGTTCAAAGGTGGGCTTGGTAATATAGGCGTTGGCCCCCACCTCCATACCCCGCCGCATATCCTCGTCCGAGGAGAGAGAGGTGACCAGAATCAAGGGCAGATCCTTGTAAAGCGGATTTTCCCGAATCTTCTGCGCCAGGGCCAGACCGTCCAGATTGGGCATCTGCACATCCGATACCACCGCATCCACGGGTTGCTTGCCCAATTTGTTGAGCGCGTCCAAACCATCGACGGCCACAATGACCTCATACCCGGCCCCTTGCAGGATCCGTTTTTCCTGGGTGCGGGTGGTCAACGAATCTTCCGCCAGCAGGATGGTCTTTTTGCGCGGCACCCCGCTGCCGGGAGCCACAGGCACTTTGCCCGCCACCATCGGTCCCGCCCCCGGATCCGCCAGGCGGTGCCCCAGTTTGCGCACGGTCAACAACAGATCCCGTGGATTGAGCACCAGACATACCCCCCCCGAACCCAGAATGGTCGTCCCGGAGACATGGCGCACCCGTTGCAACAGACCACCAAAGGGTTTCAACACCACCTCCAGTTCGTCTTCCAGGGTATCACAAATCACCCCCAACCAGCCATCGCCCCCCATATTGAAAACAATGCACGGCCAGGGGGGTGGCACCAGCCCGTCCGGGGCGGGGGGCAGCTCCAGCAGGTGCGCCAAACGGGCCACCGACACGGGCCGGTCGTTCCGGCCAACGGTTGGCAACAGGCCTGTACCCACCGCTCTCCCCGCCGCCGCGCGGGGCTGGTCACTCCGCTCCTGCCCATCGATTTCGTGCCCGTCGGTTTCGTGCAGGAGAATGGTGGCGCACCCTTCGATGGGAAAAATATCCTCCGGGGCAACCCGGCGCACACTGTGGACGGCATCCAGGGGAATGGCAAACAATTGGCCATTGGCCGAGGCAATAAAGACCGGCGTGGTGGCCAGGGTGACCGGAATGGAGAGGGTAAAACAGCAGCCCTGGCCCAACTCGGAGGTGACCTGGATGCGCCCCTTGAGACGTTCCACCTGGGCCCGCACCACATCCAACCCAACCCCCCGCCCCGATACATCGGTCACCATGGCACTGGTGGAAAAACCGGATTGAAAGATGATGGCGTACAACTGTTCCGCCGAAAAGGCCGCCAGGGACTCTTCCGTGAAAAGACCCCGTTTGCGCGCCTGCCGCCGAATGGCCTCCAGATCCAGGCCCCGCCCATCATCCCGCACCTCCAGCACGACATGGGTGGCCGTCTGCGCGGCACGCAAGATAATGGTCCCCGACTTGGGCTTGCCCATCTTTTCACGCAGTTCCGGCATCTCCAGACCATGATCCACGGCATTGCGGATCAGGTGCATCAACGGGCTTTTCATCTCTTCCAGGATGCGTTTGTCCGCCGTCGTTTCGCTGCCCTCGGTCAGCAACAGCACCTCCTTGTCCTGCTGGCGCGCCAGATCCCGCACCAGGCGGGGAAACTGACCAAACAGCGTTGACAGGGGCAGCAGACGCAGGTTGCGGATCCCCTCTTCCAGCGACTCGGAGACCAGTTCCAGGCCCGCTTCATCCTCGGCAATACCGTGGCGCAACACCAGCAGACGGTTGCCCAACTGTTCACCAAACGGATCCGCCTGTTCCAGCAAAGTCATCCCCCTCTGCTGGGACAACTCGTGCCCACCGCGCTCCTCCCAGAGGGCCAGGATCTCTTCGATCTCCACCAGTCGCCGCTTGATGCGGGTCCGCACCACCGTCAATTCGCCCACCAGACGCAACAGGGCATCCAGTTTGTTGGAACGCACCCGAATGATCGGGGCTGCCTCTTCGCTGCTGGCAAAGAGATCCACGCTCTCCGGGGCAACCCCCTCCGTGGCCACCCCATCGGCGGCGGGCAAACCGCTCCCCGCACCGGGTGCAGACGGGACGGCGGGCGGGCGCACCTCTTGGGGCACGACCGGGGGGAGTGCATCGTCCTGGGCAGGCGGCATGGCGAGCGGCACACCAACCCCGCTCGCTGGAGCAGCAACAACCGTCTTCTCTGCCTCCCTTCCTGGCAACGGGGGCATCTCACCCGCTGAGGGAAACACCACCGTCTTGTCGGCCTTGATCATCGTTGTGGTCATTTCTGGGGGAGGGGCGGTTGGGGGTGATTTGTGATACCCTGGAAGACGAACTGGAGGTGGTGTTGAAACCCTTTGGTGGTCTGTTGCAACGGGTGCGCCAT
>JADFYM010000169.1 GCA_015233035.1 Magnetococcales bacterium | reverse complement strand
GGACTATGCTGAAAATCCGGTCAATGTCCCAAAATATTGAATGGGGGGGCAGTGAGGTGTCTGCTGACGAGGCCCAGATCCTGGGCAATAAATTTGGACCGTGGAGGCCGTTTTTGGACACCCCAGGGCAGACAGCATGGCTTTTGCCCCGCGAAATGAGCCAGAATTACAACGCAAAGCAACGGACCGCAACGGATGGGAACATGCAGAAATGTCAAGATAATTTCTTGCGTTTATGCGTGTGCTGCAATAGAATGCTCCGTTAGGATTGGGTAAGTCATTTGCCGAAGAATGTGTGTGGTTTTTGTGTAGTGCCTTGTTTGATTCCACCGTCGACGGATGGGAAAATCACTGCTCGGCTGTGAAGACTCCAGATTCTCTGGAGGGTCTTATTCTGGTATCTGAAAATCTCTCATTCAGCTTTCTGTGGGGACTGCAATGTTGACGCCAATGGTGGTGCATGACACATTCCACGCCGGTTCATCCGTTGCGCCGTTGTCTGGAGAGGGTTCCAGCGGTGGCGGATGGGTACCGATAGCGGATGCCGCCCTGTTTTTGCACGGCGAATTGGCACGCGAGGGGGATGCCCTGGTCATCATCAGCCCGGAGGGAGATCGGCTGGTCGTAGCCGATTATTTTGTCACGGACCCGCCCCCGATATTGTCAGCCCCTAACGGGGCTTTTCTTCTGCCGGAAACTGTGGCTCTGCTGCTGCCGGGCGGAGCGTCCGGGTTGCTGGTGGCCGGTCCTGTGCCGGAACACGCCGTGGCGGCGGGCGAGGCTGGAACGGGCAAGGTCGGTGGGGGGGCGATTGGCAAAGTCAAGGGGATAACGGGTGCCGCAACCGCTCGCAGCCAGGGGGGCGAGAGTCATGACCTGCAGGTAGGGCAGGATGTTTTTGAGGGGGAAGAACTTAAAACGGCGGACGGCGGACAGGTGCAGTTGCTCTTTCTGGACGGCACCCAATTCCAGTTGGGGCCTGGGGCCCGCGTTGTGCTGGACAAGTTTGTCTATAATCCGGCGGCGGCCCAGGGTGAGTTTGGGGCCACGGTCCTGAAGGGGGCTTTTGCCTACGCCAGTGGTGATATTGCCCACCAGCATCCAGGGCGGCACTCTATCGTCAAGACGCCCACGGCCCAGATCGGCATTCGCGGCAGTGCCTTGCAGGGCGAGGTGGCGGACAATGGCCAGACCACGGTGGTCCACACCTCGGGCGTGTTGGATATTGCCGATGCGCATGGACAGGGCACGGTCACGCTGCTGGAACCCGGCATGGCGACCGTCGTCACCCTGGATGGCTCGCCGCAACCGGCCTTTCATGCCCCCCAGGCCATTCTGGACCGCCTGAGAACCATTCTGCCGCCGGTGTTGCATGACCATAAACCGGATACCTCCCACGACAAATCGGGTGAGTCCCATCATCAATCCCTGCACGAAGGCTACAAAGACACCGCGCACGATACCAAGCCGATCAAGGCGACGCTGGGCCTGCCGAAGGAGGTGACCCTCAATCAGGACGAGCATGGCCAGGGCAAAGAGAACCCCTTTGAACATCTCCTGGCCCAGTTGCCCCCGGTGGCGCATCACCCGGCACCCACACTGAACATTTCCCATGGCATCTTCCTGGACAGTGCGGTGGCGGGAGTGCAATACCGGACGGCCAGTCAAAGCGGCGTCACGGACTCGGGCGGGGGCTTTGCGTTCAAGGATGGGGAGACGGTCACTTTTTCTGTTGGCAATATTATTCTCGGGACCGTCAGTTCAACCAGTGTGCGGGCCGGTACCGGTGGTCTGCCGATTGTGACGCTCGACAAATTGGCCGATACGGTGGCGGGTGCGCAGTCTGCCGCACATGCCAACATTGTCACCAACATTGCGCGCCTGTTGCAAACCCTGGACAGCGACGGCAATCCCGCCAACGGCATCACCATCACGCAAACAGCCCTGGATGATGCCGCCAAGACGGTGGCCGATGTGACGGCTGCACCCGAGCAGTTCAGCAGTGCCGTCACTTCCTACATCACCCAGGCCACGCATCAGACCGGGTTGATCGATGCCAAGACCGCTTTGGCAAACTATAATCAGACCATCCTTGCGCTGTCCGCGCTCGATAATGTCCACGTCCTGACCGCCAGCATGCTCTTGGCCGTCCAGGATCAGTCGTTCCATTTTACCTTGCCTCAAGACACTTTTCTGGCTCCCAACGGTGCCACCCTGAGCTATACGGTCTCCCTGACGGATGGGACCACCAATACTGCCCTGCCTGCGGGTTATTGGCTCCACTTTGATCCCGCCACCCTGACCCTGAGTGGCACACCACACAATGCGGATGTCGGGGACGCCGTCATCAAGATTACCGCCACCTATGGCAGCACCAACACCAGTTCGGGTTATGTGAACTATCTGCTCATGGTGGACAACGTCAATGACGTCCCCGTGGCCAGTGCCGGGACGGGGTTGGTGCAGATGGACACGCACACCACCTCCCCGAGCATTGCCGCCGCGTTCACGGATGCGGATGTGAGCCTCTCTGTGGGTGGCAAGGCGTTGGACAGTTTGACCTATACGCTGACTTCGGTGAATGGCGGTACCGTGCCCGGTTGGCTGAGTCTCGATCCCACGCTGGGCAAATTGAGCGATTCCCTGTTGGGTACCAGCACTTCTGACGGCATGTATACCATTGCCGTGACGGCCACGGATGCCTTTGGGGCCCATGCCAGCAAGGATTTTACCCTCTTTGTCAACGATCATGCGCCGACCCGGACGGTGACCAGCCCGGCGTATATTTCTTATGCCGGTGCGGGACAAAAGTTTGATGTGGCGGTCGCGGGGGACTTCCAGGAGAACAATGCGGGCACCTGGGACCATTTGACCTATTCAGCCTCGGTCAACGGTCAACTCCTCTCCGCCACCACGCAACAGACCGCCTGGTCGTTGACCTTTGATCCCGTCACCGGTCATTTGTCCGGGATGTCGCCCGGTACGGGTGGGGATGTCACCGTGACCATCACCGCGACCGATCTGGCGGGCCAGAGTGCCGCGCCTTACGTGCTCACCCTGGCGGGCAATTTTCCGCCCGTGGCCACGACGGCGTTCGCCACGCAGGAGGTCGCGCAACCGGGCAGCTCTGGTTTCAGCCTGAATATTGCCTCATCCAGCAGCCCCTGGTTCCAGGATCCCCACGGCGATCCCATGACCTATACCTACACGGTCGGGGAGACGGGCAGCACCTTGCCTGGGTTGACGCTCACTTCCACGGGCCTGTTCAGTGGCTCCGGGCTGGCCTCCGGTCGGTATCAGATCCATCTGACCGCCACAGACACCCATGCGACCCCGGCGGGTATACTCCACGCCAGTGATACCCAGGATTTTACCCTGTACGTGGACAGTTCCCCGCCAGTGGCCCCCACGCATCTTCCTGCTGCGGCACAAAGCGTCCAGCAGGGTAGTCCGTTTACCCTCCAGATCGACCCCTTTACGGATCCGGATTCCGCCTGGGACAAGATAACCTGCTCGGTATCGGGCGCACCCGCCTGGTTGCAGTTCGATCCAAAGACGCTGATCTTTTCGGGGACGCCGACCAACGACGGGGTGACGCTCAACCCGGATGGCTCTTCTTACAGTATTCCCATCACCCTCACCGCGACCGATCTGGCGGGCGAGACCAGCGTGAATGCGGTTACCTTCAACCTGACGGTGACCGACAAAAATGATGCACCCGTCGTCATACACGCCATTGGTGACCGGACTTTCGTTCCGGGGGCACCTGCCATCTCGTTTGCCAACACTTTTACGGATCCTGACCTCAGGTACGGTGACAAGCTGACGTACACGGCCACACTGAACGATGGCACGGATCACTCGTTCACGAGTGGTACACCACTGGATGGACTGACCTTTGACGCAGATACCTTCACCCTCAGCGGAACACCCACCCAATCGGTGGTCATTACGGTTACGGCGCATGACTCTGGAGGCTTGACTGCTGCTGACTCCTTTACCTTGAAGGTGGATCGCGCGCCCACGCTGGTCTCGGCCAATCCGTTGACCGCGCAGACGGCCACCCAGGACGCCTCGTTCAGTCTGCCGCTGGCAGCGCATTTTCAGGATCCGGATCTCAACGATGCCTTGACCTACTCAGCCACCCTGCTGGATGGTACAGCCCTGCCTGGCTGGCTCCACATCAACAGTGCAACCGGCCTTCTCAGCGGTACCCCCGCCAAGGGGGATGTCGGAGGATTTGACAGTCATGGCAGCGAGACACCGCTGAACATTAAAGTGACCGCGACAGATCTGGCCGGGGCTGCGGTGTCGGGTCAGTTTGCCTTGACCGTGGCCGATGTCAATGCGGCTCCCACGACTCTTCATGCCCTGCCTGGGATGCTGGCTCCGGCCTCCCTCAACCCCGCGTCCCCCTCGTTGGAACTGAAATTGGCCACGGTGCAGGCTGATTTCAGCGATGCGGACAGGAACATCAAGGGTTCAGCCGAACATCTCACCTATACGGCCACGTTAATGGATGGCACCCCGCTGCCCAGTTGGCTGCACCTGGGCAGCAGTACCGATCATCCAACGGATTTTCTGTATGGCACCCCGACAGCCAATGATGTGGGACTGTTGATCGGGGTCGAAATTACCGCGACCGACAGCGGTATGGGCACGATCCCGCTGCGTGTCGCCGATGACTTCCTGATTCTGGTGACGCAACCCGATAATCCGCCCACCAAAGGGGTGGATATCGGCAGCATGACGGCGCAGCAAGGTAAACTGTTCCTGTGGGAACTGCCATCTGCCCAGAGCAGTGCTCCCGTGGCGGGCGGTGCGGAGGCACCCTTCTACGATACCGACCTGCCCAATGATCAGTTGACTTATACTGCCCAATGGGTCGACAGCAGCGGCACTCTCATCAACGGCGGGGCTTTGCCCACGTGGCTGAAATTTGACTCCGATACCCACACGTTTATCGGGACGCCCGGCAACGCGGATGTGACGCAAGTTGCTGGCGCACTGGACGTGCGGATAACGGCGACCGACTGGGCCGGGATGTCGGTGCAGTCCAATATTTTCCAGATTGGTGTTACCAACGTCAACGATGCCCCGGTGGTGGCCCAGCAAATTGCCAACCAGACCGGGTTTATTGGTCAATCGCTCGCCGGGACCGGGTTTTCGGTGGCGGACAACTTTAACGATATGGATAAACCGTATGGTGACCACCTGACCTTTGCGGCCACCCTGGTTGGTGGGGCCAGTCTGCCGGGTTGGCTCCAGTTGAATGCGAGTACGGGCCTCTTCAGCAGCAGTGGGACACTGACCAGTTCCGAGCAAGGCACGTACAACATTAAAGTGACGGCCACCGATACCGGCAATCTGCACGTTTCGGACATTTTCAGCCTGACCGTGCGCTCCTCGGACCATGCGCCGGTTTTGGATTCGACCAAACAGACGACCACCCAGACCGCCCGGCAGGATCAACCCTTCACCCTGGCGTTGGACAAAGCCACCTTCACCGATGTGGATGCCGGGGATGTGCTCACCTGGACGGCCACTCTGAGCACTGGTGCGGCCCTGCCTGCCTGGCTCGTTTTTGACGGGGCCACGCAGGCCTTTGTCGGAACACCCAGGAATGCGGATGTGGGTCCGTTGGCCATCCTGGTGACGGCGACCGACAAGGATGGTCAATCTGCTACTGAAGCCTTCTCCCTGGTGGTGAACAATGTCAACGACGCTCCCACCCTGACCGCTGGCAAGGAGATTCCCAATCAGCATGTCACGCTGGGAGCCGGTTCTTTCAGTTATACACTGGCATCCGGCACCTTTACCGACCTCGATATGGCGGTGGATTCCCGGGCGATCCTGACCCTGTCGGCCACCCAGGCCGATGGCACCCCCCTGCCGACCTGGCTGCATTTTGATCCCACGCTGCAAACCTTTTATGGCACCCCCCCGACGGATGCGTCTGGCACTCTCAGCATCAAGGTGACGGCGACAGACAATGGCATTCACGATGCGTCTGGTGCTGCGCTCACGGTGCCGAAGGACTATCTGTCGGCTGCCGATATGTTCAATCTGACCATCAACCATGCGCCGACCGGGCCGACCACCATCCCGGTGTCCCAGGCGGCCACCCAGGGGCAGATGTTTTATTTCAAGCTGCCCGCTGGCACCTTTCAGGATGCGGACATTGCCTCTGGCGACCATCTGACCCTCTCCGCCACCCAGGCCGATGGCAGTGCCTTGCCCTCCTGGTTGATCTTCAATGCCAGTACCGGCACCCTGGTCGGTACCCCCGGCAATGCCGATGTCGGTACCCTTGCGCTGAAGGTCACGGCGACGGATACGGCCAATGCCGCTGTCTCCGCTGCGTTGCGCCTGGTGGTGGACAATGTCAATGATGCCCCGCTCCTGGTCCAGCAGATTGCTGATCAGCTTGTGCAAACCGGGCATGCCATCGCCAACTTTTCGGTACAAGGCAATTTTGCTGATCCCGATCTCCACGCCTCTGGCGTAACCGAACACCTGACCTATGCGGCCGCGCTGCTGAACGGCGGTACGCTGGCGGCCAATGGGTTGTCCTTCGATACAAACACGGCCACCTTCAGTGCCGATCCCACCCATTTGACACCGACCAGCGCAACCGATCTGGCGATCAAAGTGACGGCCACCGATCTGGCCGGGGCCAAAGTTTCCGATGTGTTCACCCTGCATGTCCTGCCGCCCATTGATCCTCCTGGGGCAACGGCCATCGCCAACCGGACGGCAACACAGGACAGTGCGGTCACCTTTCAAGTGAAGGACGCCTTCTCTGCGCCCAGTGGCGACCTGCTCAAATTGACCACTTCTGCCTTGCCGGGTTGGCTCCACTTTGATGCCGACACCGGCACCTTCTTCGGCACACCCGGCAGCAGTGATCTGGTTGCCCTCAAGACCGTCGACAATCTGGCTCATATCACAACGACTGCCAATCAGGCCGCGCTGGCCGTCACGGTGACGGCGACCGATGCGACCGATCTGCGCCATCAGTCGGTCAGCGAAACCTTTACCCTGACCCTCGACAACACCAATGATGCCCCCACGGTGAGTGCGTCGGCCACGGCCATCACCCAGACTGTCACCCAGGGGAGTGCCTTCCAGTTTGTGGTACCGGGCAACCATTTCACGGATGTGGATGCGCTGTTTGGCGATACATTGACCTACAGTGCCACCTTGAGCGGTGGGGCCGCCTTACCCGACTGGCTCCATTTTGAGGCGAATACGGGTCGTTTTTACAGTGCCGCCTCGGCGACGGACAACACCCTGACGGCGGTGCTGGCTACCAGCACACTGGGGCCGTTGAATATCCGCTTGACGGCCACGGACAGCCATAATCTGTCTGTCTCGGATACGGTCACGATCAACATACTGCCGCCCAACCATGCGCCGACTGTGGCACAGGCCGAAACGGATCAGACCATCCACGTGGATTCCACCTGGACGTACCATGTCCCGGCCGGAACCTTTGCGGATGCCGACACGAACACGGGCGACACCCTGACCTATGCGGCGACGGCTCAGAATGGAGCCGCCTTGCCCGGTTGGCTCCATTTCGATCCGGCCACCCAGACCTTTTTTGGTACGCCGGTCGATCAGGTGGTGAACGGTGCCATCCATGACGATTCGGGCGTGGTGAATATCAAGGTGACGGCCACCGACAGTCATGGGGCGACGGTTGCGGATGTATTTGCCTTGACGGTGACCGATGCGACCGATCACGCGCCCGTCCTGGTCGATCCGGTGGCCAAACAGACCGCCGTGCTGACGGCTGTGCGCGGGACAAATTTTCAGTTGCAATTGGACCCCCATACCTTTCTGGATCCAGACAAGGGCGATACATTGACCTGGTCGGCCACAACACCGGGTTGGTTGGCCTTCGACCCCGACACGCTGACGTTCAGCGGCACCCCGGACAGCACCGCCCGCACGACCAATATCACCCTCACCGCGACCGATGCGGCCGGTCTCAAGGGATATGATGTGTTTACCCTTAACGTGGTGGCTGTCAACCATGCGCCCGTGCTGGGCAGCGTGCTGGCAGATCAGCCTGCGGACCAGACCACGGCACAGGGAGCCTTCTTCCATTATCAGTTCGCGGCAGATGCCTTTGCCGACCCGGATGGGGATGCGTTGCACTACAGCATGAGCCTGGCGGACGGTTCCGCCTTGCCGACCTCGTTTTGGCTCCATTTTGACCCGGATACCCGCACTTTCAGCGGGCAACCCGGCAACAATGATGTGGGAACCTTGGGCATCAAATTGACGGCCACGGATCCCAGCGGGGCCAGTGTTGCCGATATTCTCAATATTGTCGTACACAATATCAACGATGCGCCGACGGTGGCGCATCCGATTCAAAATCAAAGCGCGGTGCAGGGTACCGCCTTCACCTATCAATTTGCCGCCACCACCTTTGCCGATATTGATGCCCAATATGGCGACACTTTGACCTATACGGCCACCGACCTGACCGGTACTGCCTTGCCCTCCTGGCTCCATTTTGATCCAACCCTGCGCACCTTTACGGGTACACCGGGATCCGGGGATACGGGGACGATCAACATCAAGGTAACGGCCACGGACAGTGGGCTGGACAATCCGCTGGCCGGGGGAACAGCGCACCCACTCAGTGTCTCCGACGCTTTCAGTTTGAATGTGGGCAGCCAGTCGGGTACTTTTCTGGACAGCAAGGTGATTGGGGTCACCTATACCACTACGGACAGCACCGGCCATGTTCTCTACTCAGGCCTGACGGACAGTAACGGTGCCTTTTTGTTTGATGCGGGCGACACGGTGACCTTCGCCATCGGCGGGACCACCCAGACTGTGGGTGCTGTCCTGACCAATCCGGCCACCGCCATGGGTGGCATTGCCCTGGGGCAGGTATTGGCTGGCCATGTCATCACCCCGGCGGATCTGGCCGGTTCCGACAATGTGCCCGCCATCACCAACATGCTGCGTCTGCTGCAAACCCTGGATACGGTTGGCACCCCGGCGGATGGGATCACGATCAGCGCGACGGAACAACTGGCGGCGGCCCATACCAGCCTGAATTTCAACCTTGCCGTGGATGCCTTTGCGGCTGACCCGACGGTCATTGGCTATCTGCAAGCCGCTGGCGACACTTCCGGCAGCCTGGTCTCCACGGCGTCCGCCTGGCAGCATTTTCTGGGTACCCTGGCCAGTATCGGCAGCGACGGCAGCGGCATTTTGACGACCAGCGCGGCAACCCCGCTTCCGGTTGCCATCCAGGGCACCTCCTTCGTCTATCAACTTTCTCCGACTCTGTTCAGTGGTCTGAGTGGTACGGTGCAGTCGTTTACCGTCTCTTCGCTGGACGGCACGACAACCGGCAGTGCCGTGTTACCCAAATGGCCCTCTTTTGATGTGCAAACGGGTCTGT
>JADFYM010000168.1 GCA_015233035.1 Magnetococcales bacterium | reverse complement strand
TGCAACCGAACACACATGTGGTCGGCGACAACCCGAAGAACCTTCCTCATGTACATCGGTCACGATTGAATCATGACCATGACCCGATGGGAAGGGTTTCAATAATTGTGTGCATAGGGTAGGGTGGGGTCCAGGGGCAAAGCCCCTGGTGGGGCTGGGGGCAAAGCCCCCATCACAAACCGCCACGATGCCCAAGACCCAACTGAGTAACCAAAGGTTAGAGTTTAACGATATTCAGGGGGTGTTGGCAACGGAGACTTTTACGCGCCGGTGCATTCCTGCTTTCGGGGCGGGGCAAAAAACTGGTATAGTGAGGGTATTGTCTTTTCCTTCCATCGAGGTCATCTCAGATGATTGACAGAGAATTATTGACTATTTTGGTCTGTCCGCAGTGCAAGGGTCCGTTGATCCTGGAGCGGGAAGCGTCGGAACTGGTCTGCAAAAAAGATCGCTTGGCCTTTGCCATTCGGGACGGCATTCCCGTCATGCTGATTGATGAGGCGCGGCGGCTGGAGAGTTGAGGGGGGCGGTATGTTCCGCCCTTGTCGTGCCTGACCGCTTCAGGAGCCAAGATGGCAAGAATCGGCATTCCCACACTCCAGGCCGCCTGTCCTCTGTTTTGCGCGTTGGCTGGATGTGTTGACTGCTGATTTCCTTGGCCAGACGGTATTGGGAAACCTGAAATTCTGCCAGAAATTCGGCCAGGTGCTCTCCGGGATGGATGGGTGGCATGTCTCGCATAGGGTGTCTCCTCAGTGGCCGACAAGTTCCGCCAACCTCTGCCGCAACCAAACCGGCTCCGCCAAAAAGTGCATTTCCATCCGTAAAAAATAGAGCGGCAACGCTGGTGCGGCGGCGTGCAGCCAGTCGGGAGGAATCTTGACGGCATCCTTTTCCGTGCAGACCAGGGCCTGTGCCCCCGTGGCCCGTGCCCGGTGGACCAGCGCGTCCCAGTGGGCGCGGGTGTAGGCACAATGGTCCGGGAAGCTCTGCAACCCGGTGGTCCAGGTGCCAATCCTGGCCAGCAACTCGGCAAAGGAATCCGGGCGGGCAATGCCGCAAAAGGCCAACACCGGGGTCTGCGCCAGGGCAGAGAGGGCCAGGGGGTGCTCCCGGCCCGGTTGGATCCAGGCGGTCGGTTGATGGTCGGCCCGGAGCAGAGGCTTGCCGGGAGCGATGCGGGTCAACACCGCCTGGGCCTGCTCGAACAGGCTCCCGGTGGCACAACGGGTCAACACCAGGGCATCACAACGCTGCAACGCCCCCGGCCATTCCCGCAACAGGCCACCCGGCAAGAGGGAGCCGTTGCCCAATGGATGGCGGGCATCCAGCAAGACCAGATCCAGATCCCGTTGCACCCGCAAATGCTGAAACCCATCATCCATCAGGATCAACTCGACACCGTACTGTGCCACGGCATAACGGATGAGGCGGACACGGTCGGCCCCGGTGAGAATGGCGACACCGGGCAGGTTGCGGGCCAGCAGGGCCGCCTCGTCGGCGGCCTGGGGCGGGGCGAGACGCACCCCGTCGGGATCGGCCACAAGGGTAATGCCCGCTGGCTGACCGGGCAGTTGGGAGGCAGGGGTGCCATAGCCGCGACTGACAATGGCCAGCCGCTTGTGCGGGCGCAACTGTTGGGCCAGCCACAGCACCATGGGCGTCTTGCCGGTACCCCCGGCGGTGAGATTGCCCACACTGATCACCGGACAGGGGGCACGATAGGAGGTCAACCGGTTTTGGCGGTATAATTCGGCGCGCAGACGCAAGGCCGTGCCGTAGAGATGGCCGATGCCACCCAACAGGGTCAGGGCGGCTTGTGCCATGCGGGTGGTCGGTTGGGTGCGACCGGAGAGGAGGTCCGTGAGATGTTTCATGGCCGTTGCTGGTCGAATCCCCTGCGGGTTTTGCTCGTGATCATGTACGTGCCTTATCGCCAATGATCGGGACGGGTCAGCAAATAACCGTCCGTCCGTGTTATGGTGTCTGGCAGTGAATTCTGGCGCAGTTTATCTTCACCAATGGTCAAATACCCACCCGCAGCCCTGGTCAGTTGCACGGAATGGCGACCGGGTGGCAGGGCAACCACGACACGCTTGGTTGGGTAACGAGAGCGCACCCAATCAAGAGGAGGTGTGAGATCGCTGTCTCCCGAAACGAGCAATGCGGTATCAAAGCGATCTTCGCAGACATCGTTCAACATCTGAACTGCGATGTTGACGTCGGTCATCTTTTCTTCATAATCCAACCATTGCGCACCACACAGATGGCACTCCCTTTTTTTCTCCAGGTAGTGCCCAAAGTGGGTATGCAGGTCAGGTCGGGTGGCGAGTGCTTCCAGATAGGTATTTTGTCGTCGCATATCTTCATTGTTGCGCCCATTGGCGCGAATGCGAGCGGTAAAATAGTGAACAGATTGCAAAATGTGCCCTGGTTTGAGCAGGGATTGCGACAATCCAGCCAAGTCCAGCCAATAGTACCGCCGCCAGCCTTTTGAGCGCAGGCCAAAGTAGAGATTAAACCCGTCTATACAGGCAATCACTCGGGTCATGGCAAAATTCCGTCTGCATTTTTGACTTGATAAGCCGCTGGCCTGTCACTATAATGGGAACCACTAACCCCGCTGGAGATCGCATCTTCGGCTCGACGCCTCCGCAGCGCAAGCTCGGGGGCGTCTCTGCATGGTTTTGCGGGTCCAGGGGCGAAGCCCTCACTGACCGCAACAAGGATCAAGGCCCTTGCAAGTAGCGGGCAACGCCGCGAAGAGTAATTTCCTCTCATGGCCTGTGTTTATCCAACAGATCATCAATCGCCCCCATCGTCCGGGCCAACGCCCCCGTATTCTGCGCAATGACCCACTTGGCCTGCGCGCCCATTCTCTGCTGACGCGGAGCATCGGCCAGCAAAGCCCGCATGACGGGCAGCAGTTCCTCCGCTCGTTGCAGTTGCACCGCCCCCTCCGCCTCCAACAGTTGCCGGGTGACATCCTTGAAATTGAAGGTATGGGGTCCAAACACAATGGGCAGCCCCCAGGAGGCAGGCTCCAGCATGTTTTGCCCGCCGTGCGGCACCAGACTGCCCCCCACAAAGGCCAGATGCGCATACCCATACAACCGGGTCAGCCAACCCACCTGATCGACCAGCAAGACCGCCTCCTGCCAGGCTCCCGTCAACTGGGAAAAACGGACCCCGGTACACCCCTGCCGCTGCACAAGGGCCGCCACCTCGGCACCCCGTTCCGGGTGACGGGGGACCAGAATCAGGCGCAAGGGGGGAAAATCCCGTTGCAAGGCGGTAAAACAGGCCAAGATGATCTCCTCCTCGCCCGGATGGGTGCTGGCCGCCAGCCAGATCAGCCCCTCCGGGCGGGGGAGCCGTTGGGCCAATTCGGCCAGTCTGGCCGGGTCTGGGGGCTGCATGGCCTGATCATATTTAATATTGCCCGTCACCAGAATCCGGGCGGGAACCGCCCCGATCCCCTGCATCCGCTGGGCGTCCGCCGCCGATTGCATGGCAAACAGATGCACCGGTGCCAAGAACAGTTTCATGAAACGCAAAAATTTGCAATAATGGCGGAAGGAACGGGGAGAGAGACGACCGTTGACCAGAATGACCGGAATCTGCTGCTCGGCCAGGACATGAAAAAGCATGGGCCACAGTTCGGTCTCCAGCACAATGAGACAACGCGGACGCAGATGACGCACCACCCGCCGCACGATCCACGGCAGGTCGATGGGCAGGTAGAAGGTGGCCGCAACCCCCGGCACGGTCTGGGCAATCTGTTGGCCGGTCTTGGTCACCGTGGAAAGCAGGATGGCGTGATCTGGAAAACGGGCAGCCAGTTGCTGGATCAAACCCTGGGCGGCCAGCACCTCCCCCACCGAAACCGCATGAACCCAGATGCGCGGGCCGGAAGGGAGAATGGGCAGACCGAGTCCCAGCCGCTGGCGCACCGTGTGCCGATATTTGGGCGTGCGATAATAACGCCAAATCCAGAGCGGCAGCGTGACAAGCAGAAGCAAAAGCAGGAGCAGGGTGTAGAGGGCGTGTATCAAATGGTTATCCAGGAAATTTTTTTTATACCTTGATCGTTCGTGCCGCCCTTGCCGGGGGGGCGGAGAACCGCCCCCCCAGACCCCCCCACCCTTTTTTTTTAATCAATTTAAAAAAATATGCGGGTCCAGGGGGATCATCCCCCTGGTGGGGTCCAGGGGCAAAGCCCCTGGTGGGGTCAGGGGCAAAGCCCCTGGTGGCCACCACAACCATATTGTCATACCATACCATAGAGGAGCGAGCCGTGACTTTCCAGGAGTTGATTTTTGCACTGCAAACCTATTGGTCACAGCGGGGTTGCGTCGTGTTGCAACCCTACGACATGGAAATGGGGGCGGGCACCTTCCATCCCGCCACTTTTTTAAAAGTGTTGGGACCGGAACCCTGGAATACCGCCTACGTGCAACCCTCCCGGCGACCGACCGACGGACGCTATGGGGAAAATCCCAACCGCCTGCAACATTATTATCAATTTCAGGTCATCCTGAAACCCTCCCCGGAAAATTTGCAGGAACTTTACCTGCAATCCTTGCAGTATATCGGCATCGATCTGGCGGCGCATGATGTGCGCTTTGTCGAAGATGACTGGGAAAGTCCCACCCTGGGAGCCTGGGGGCTGGGCTGGGAGGTCTGGCTGGACGGCATGGAGGTGACCCAGTTCACCTATTTTCAGCAGGTGGGCGGCATTGATCTCAAACCGGTCTCCGGCGAGCTGACCTATGGCCTGGAACGACTGGCCATGTATATCCAGGGCGTGGAAAATGTCTATGATCTGGTCTGGACCGAAGGTATCTCCTATGGGGATGTCTTTCACCAGAACGAGGTGGAATTTTCCCGTTTCAACTTTGAACAGGCCAACACCCAGGTTCTTTTTCAACTTTTCACCACCCACGAAACCGAGGCCCTGGCCTTGCTGGAGCAGACCCTGCCCTTGCCCGCCTATGATCAGGTGATTCGCTGTTCCCACGCCTTCAATCTGCTGGATGCGCGGGGAGCCGTCAGTGTGACGGAACGGGCGGGTTATATTGGTCGGGTGCGCAATCTGGCCCGCCGGGTGGCAGAAGGATATGTGGCCCAACGGGAACGCTTGGGTTTTCCGCTTTTGAAAAAAAATACGGTGACGGCCAACCCGCCCCCTGCCCTGCCTCCGTTTGCGGCGGCCAATGGTTCGCGGAGCAATTTTTTCTGGGAGATCGGTTGCGAGGAGATTCCGGCGGGCCTGCTGCCGGGGGCAATCGAGACCTTTCGCACCCAGATGGAGACCACCTTGCGGGGCGTGGGGCTGTGGGTGGAGGGGCAAACCCAGGCGATCAGTCAAGGAACACCCCGCCGTCTGGTGCTCTGGGTGACGGGGCTGGCGGCCCAGCAACCCGACCGGGAGGAGGAACGGCGTGGCCCGGCCCTGGCACGGGCCTTTGCCGCCGATGGCACCCCCAGTCCGGCCGCCGAAGGATTTGCCCGCAGTTGCGGCGTCACCGTGGCCGACTTGCAACAACTGGCCACCCCCAAGGGCACCTATCTGATCCATATCGTGCGCCAGAGCGGCGAAGCGGCGGCGGTGCTGTTGCCCCGCCTGATGACCGAACTGCTGGCCAGCTTTCCCTGGAAAAAATCGATGCGCTGGGGCGCGGGCGAACAGCGGTTTGTGCGCCCGCTCCGCTGGCTGGTGGCCTTGTTGAATGGTCAACCGTTGCCTTTTCGCACCCTGGATGGTCTGGAAGCGGGCATCGTCAGCCAGGGCCACCGGTTTATGGCCCCTGCCCCGCTGCCGCTCCTGCCCACCTGTTTTGCGCAGGATATCGATGGCTATCGGCAATTGTTGTACCGGGCCAAGGTGGTCCTGGATCTGGCCGAACGGGAACGGTTGATCCGCACCGAGGTGGAACGGCTGGCGGCCCAGGTGGGTGGACAGGCAATCCTCTCGCCCGCCCTGTTGACCGAAAATGGCTGTCTGACCGAATGGCCCTTGCCTTTGCTGGGCCGGTTTGATCCCGGCTATCTGGTCATTCCCCCGGAGGTGTTGATCACCTCCATGCAGCATCACCAAAAATATTTTCCGGTCCAAGGGACGGATGGTCGCCTGTTGCCCTGCTTTATCGCCGTGGCCAATCTGGAGACCGTCGACCAGGCGGTGCTGGTCCAGGGATTTGAGCGGGTGTTGCGGGCCCGTCTGGAGGATGCCGCCTTTTTCTGGAACGAAGACCGCAAGACCCGCCTGGCGGATCGGCTGGAGGGTCTCAAGCAGGTGGTCTTCCAGGCCAAACTGGGCACGGTCTATCAAAAGGCGGTGCGCATGGGTCAGTTGGCCGAGTGCATGGCACCATTTTTTGAGGCGCGACCGACGGCGACGCAGGTCAAACAGGCGGCTGAGTGGAGCAAATGCGATTTGATCTCCGGCATGGTGGGCGAGTTTCCCGAACTGCAAGGGATCATGGGGGCCCACTATTTGCTGCAAGAGGGCGGCGACCCGGCGGTGGCCACGGCCATTCGGCACCACTATCGCCCGCAGGGGATGGCCGATGCCCTGCCGGAGAGCGATCTGGGCACTTTGACCGCGCTGGCGGACAAGCTGGATACCCTGGTAGGCTGTTTTGCCGTCGGTCTGGCCCCGACGGGCACCAAAGATCCGTTTGCCCTGCGGCGGGCAACCCTGGGGGTGATCCGCATGGTGCTGGCGCGCAACCTGCATCTGCCGCTGCGGGCGATTCTCCAGCAGGCCTATGCAACCTATGCCCCCGGTGTGCTGGAGGAGCAGACGGAGCAGACGGTACGTACCGTGCTGGCCTTTTTCTATGGCCGTCTCAACGCCTTTTTGAAGACGGAAGGATTTGACGGCGACCTGCTGGAGGCAGTGCAGGTGTTGGATCGGGATGATCTGCTGGATATGGTGCTGCGGGTCCGCGCCCTGGCCGTGTTCAAAACGCTGCCCTCTTATGTCGCCCTGGTGGCGGCCAACAAACGGATTGCCAATATTCTGGCCAAGGTGGATCCGGCGGAAGCGTCCGGTGCCGTGGCAGCCACCCTGCTGGCTCTGCCGGAAGAGAAGGATCTGCAAGAGGCCGTACTGGCCTGTGCAGCGGTGGTCCCTGAGTTGGTCGAGCGGCGCGCCTATGCCGAGGCATTGAGCCGGTTGGCAGAATTGCGCACGGTGATCGATCGCTTTTTTGATGCGGTACTGGTAATGGATCCCGATCCCCGGATCCGCCACAACCGGTTGGCCTTGTTGATGTTGGTGCGCCAAACATTTCGTCAGGTGGCCGATGTCAGTTGTTTGGCCTTGCCGGAGTAGGAAGTGTCGTCTTGATCGTCTGTTGCGGCCCGAGGGGGCTTTGCCCCCGACCCCACCAGGGGCTTTGCCCCTGGACCCCACCGGGGGGGATAATCCCCCCCGGACCCCCTTGATCATGATTGAAAAAAAAGGGTGAAGGGGGCTGGGGAGGCGGTTTACCCGCCTCCCCAGCAGAGGCCAACACAAAGACCGAGGCTGGAAATGTTGCAATCAGAGGAAATTGCAAAATGCACGGGAAGATGAAAAAACGTCATTCCCGCGCAGGCGGGAATCCAGGAGTTCCAATGGGTTGGCTGGATTCCCGCTTTCGCGGGAATGACGAAATCGTGCATTTTGCAATGACCTAATCAAATAGCGGGTCTGTGTCCATGAATATGCGTCGATTGATTCTTTTGCTGATGGTACTCCTCCCTTGTCTGGGCTTTTCGACGGAGTTTGACCGGGTTTTGGCGCGGGCCAAACGCGGCGATCTGCAAGCGCAGAGCAGCCTGGGCCTGATGTATGAATATGGCGAAGGGGTGGCACAGGATTATCAACAGGCCATCTACTGGTACCAACAGGCGGCACAGAAAAATCATGCCCAGGCGGAAAGTTTGCTGGGTTTTATGTATTTCAAGGGCAAGGCGGTCCCCCAGGATTATGCCACCGCAGCCTCCTGGTATCGGAAGGCGGCAGAACAGGGTTTTCTGGAGGCACAACTCAATCTGGCCAATCTGTACGCCACAGGGCAAGGAGTGGCCCAGAATGACCAGGAGGCCTTTTTCTGGTACCGCCAGGCAGCCGAGCAGGGCGACTCGCAGGCACAGAGCATGGTCGCGTTGGCGTATTGGCGCGGCCAGGGGGTGGCCAAGGATCCCGTGGAGTCGGCCCGTTGGTATCGGCGGGCAGCCGAACAGGGGTTGGCCCAGGCCCAGGCCGTGTTGGGCATCTTGTCGGTGATTGGGCAGGGGGTGACACAGGATCCGGTGGCCGCCTATGTCTGGACCAGTCTGGCGGTACGCAACGGTTTTGGCAAGGCGGCTGGGGCACGGGACAAGATTGCCAAGCTGATGACCCCGGAGCAGATGACCGGAGCGCAACGAACCATACAGACCTGGACGGACAAGCTCCCCAATCGGTAGCACAAGGGCCGATTGCGGGCACAAAAAAAGGACTTAATTATAAGCCCTTGATTTGATTGGTGCCGGGAGGGGGAATCGAACCCTCATGGGATTGCTCCCGCCAGATTTTGAGTCTGGTGCGTCTACCGGTTTCGCCATCCCGGCCCAATTGAGAAACAGCATAGCATTCCTTGTGCCGGGCGGTCAACCCCTGATGGGGGAAGCACGGAAAATTTGCCGAAACCATTTGAATGGCATCCACAATCACGGTCATTGTTCATCCCGGATGGCACGGATAATGATCTCAGATGGTTGACTGAGCAGACCTGGGGTCAAAGCACGGCATCGTTCGAGTTCGGTCCAGAGCGATCCACCACCCGCATGGGGCAGCGAGGTCAACGCAGCACCGGCGGTTTCCACGCCCTGGCTGGAGACCGCCTTGGCCAGGATTTCTCGCGACATCTCTTCCAACGAATATGGATGCAGCGTTGCGTATCGACGCAACTGGTCGACCAAACCATCCTCCACATCGGCCTTGATCATCGTTTCGGCCACGAACTCTCCTGGATGCCCGCCTTCGCGGGCATGACGGGAATGGGTATGACAGGAAATTCGCTCGTCATTCCCGCGCAGGCGGGAATCCAGGGTTCTGACTGGAATGGCCGAAACGATGATCAGGGCCTCCACATCAATCACCAGTTGTCGCATGGCAACCCCCGTTTGCACTCTCGATCAAGCCGCTTCTTCCAGGCTGATGGCCGCCGTGATCCTCTCCCATGGAACCACCAATTTATTTTCTTCATCCCGGACGATCAGTCCGATCATTTCCATCGCCTGTACATCGGCATGAGTATTTTTATAATCACAGGCGACCTTTTGCGACAATGCCTGCACGCTCAACGGCCCGTTGGACTGAACGGCTGCGCCGTAGCTGTGGTTTAACTCTGGCTCCTCCATCTACTCCTATCGTCTCGCTGGCCGATGGGTTACTTTGCTTTCCCCCCTTGATCCCTGTCTGAGCTATACTCCCTC
>JADFYM010000167.1 GCA_015233035.1 Magnetococcales bacterium | reverse complement strand
TCCAGGTTTCGCAGTCTCCGTCATCCCCGCGTAGGCGGGGATCCAGATCTCGCAGGTACCACCTGGATTCCCGCCTGCGCGGGAATGACGTTTGAAAAACTACGCATCCCATGCTGGTTGCGGTTTAGTCGGCTGTTTTTTTTTCAATTTTATATGATACGCACCTTTTTGCCAACCCAGGGAAACGGGTTAAAAGCGTTCAAACGCCTCATCCGAAGGGGTCATTTTCAGGTCAACCCCCTCTGCTTTGTGCGCAGCAGCGGGCAGCATTTTGGGGGTATGTCTCTTGACCTGAGCGACTTGCGGTCCGGCAATGGGTCGTTTTTGATCCGGTTTCCGCCTGGCGGCCTGCCCCGGTTGACCGAGGTTGAAAAAGGCAATGGACTGGGCCATCATGTCGGCTTGCGCGCTCAACTCTTCCGCCGTGGCGGCCATCTCTTCCGAAGCCCCCGCATTTTTTTGAATGACCTGATCCAGTTGCTGAATCGCCTGGTTGATTTGGCCCGCTCCCTGGTTTTGCTCCTGGCTGGAGGCATTGATCTCCTGGATGAGTTCTGCCGTTTTTTGAATGTCTGGCACCAGTTTGTTGATGATGCCCCCGGCCTGTTCCGCCACGTCCACACTGGAGGCGGAGAGGTGGCTGATTTCTCCCGCTGCGGTTTGACTCCGTTCGGCCAGTTTTCTGACCTCAGCCGCCACCACCGCAAAGCCTTTGCCATGTTCACCGGCCCGTGCGGCCTCAATGGCAGCGTTCAGAGCCAGCAGATTGGTCTGCCGGGCAATCTCTTCGATAATGCCAATCTTCGAGGCAATTTCTTTCATGGCCTGCACGGCCTTGCCAACCGCCACGCCCCCTTCCGCCGCATCCTTGGCGGCCTTTTGCGCAATGTTCTGGGTGGTATTGGCGTTGTCTGTGTTCTGCTGTATGTTCGAGGTCATCTCTTCCATGGACGAAGAGGTCTCTTCAATGGAGGCCGCCTGTTCGGTCGCACCCTGGGAAAGACTTTGGGCGGCATCCGAAATTTCGTTACTGCCAATGGATACCTGCTCGGCTGCTATGGCAATTTCGCCAATCACCTCCCGCAGTTTGCCTGCCGTGGTCGAAATACTGTATGCCAGTTGTCCCAGTTCATCCTTGCGTTGCAGGGCGCAACCGATGGTCAGATCGCCCCCTGCCAGCCGTGTAAACATGCCGATACAATTGCCCAACGGCTTGGTAATGCTGCGGGTCAGCAGAAAGGCAATCAACAATCCCAGCAATACAGCCCCCAGGCTGCTGCTGAAAATGAGCAGAATGGCGGCAGAACCTTGCGCCGACGCCTTTTTCTTTTGCAGTTCACCCATGATATTGGTCTTTTCATCTGCGGCCTGTCGGGCCGCACCCATCTCCTGCTCCGCCTTGGCTTGCGCCTGGAGCACCGCCACAACGGCATTCATCTCGCGCTGATAGAGCTCGATGTTGCCGACAATCTTCTTCATTTGCTCAATATCGACCGGACTCTTGAATACAGGCAACAGTTCCTGTGCCCCTTTGAGTGCCGCAGCCATTTCATCCTGGCTGCGTTTGATATATTTGTCATCCTTGCCGTAGGTAATAAAGATCTCTTTCTCGGAGATGCGGGCGTCTTTTAAATCATCCTTCACGTTCGCCAGTCCCGTCATTTTGTGCGATCGGTCTTCCACTTTGGCAATTTTTTCGGCCATGGCCGCCAGGTCCGCCGCACTCCCGCCCTGGCCAGCCAGTTCGGCGAGTTGCTTGGCCATTTTTTCCTTCTCACCCTTGACAATGGCGTCCACAGAGGTTTCCACCTGTGTGGCGGCCTCCCGGATACGGCTCAGGCTTTCGCTGCGCTGTTTTTCCAGATCGATATAGTGCAGGAATGCCTTGCCGTAACCTTCTGCCCCGGTGATCACCGCATCCATCTGGGCCTTGTCCTCCGGGCTGTGAAATTTTTGGTCCCGATCGATGATCGCCAGCTTTTTGATCTCCTCGATGGCTTGCTGATTTTCAGCTACATGTTTCATGTCTTTGCGGAGTATAAAATTTTTCTCTGCCTGCATGGCGTCACTCATGCGGTCACCCAGAGAGGCCATGTCTTGACTCTTGTCAATGCGATCCGTCAGACCGGTCACGCTGTTGTAGCCGGTGAGGGCCACAAAAATGGTCAGCAGCAATACCAAACCAAATCCCAATCCGAGTTTGAAGCCCAATTTTAAATTTTTCATGATCTGTCTCCCTTGTTTAAATTCAGTCGGGTGGAAATTTTTAATTTATTCAGTTCCACTATACTGCACCGTGCCCAGGATGTTCAATGCGTATTTCGCTTCGACAAAGGCGGCAGCACTCAGAGCGAAATATTGTCGGGAAAGAACCAGATTGGCATGTTCTGCCTCTATTTTTTGTCCCAATGCGGCCAGGCGCGCAACGCCCATGGTCAGGCTGGAGGATTTCAGAGTGTGGGCAGCCAGGCGTACCCCCTCGGGATCGTTGCGGCTCAGGGCATCTTCCAGTGTCGCCAGCAGTTCGGGCGTTTGCTCCAGATAGTGCGCCACCATCCTCTCCAGCAGGTTGGAATGGCCTTGCCGGGCCAATGCCTGGATATGCGCCAAAACCTGTTGGTCCAGGATGGCATCGGGTGGTATGGCCTTTTCATGGAGATGATCAGTGGAAAGCGATACGGTTGGCACAGCATCCGGGGCGTGTTCCAGGCCGTGGCTGGCGGCGTGCAGGGGAGCCTTGTGCACGGAGTCGCTGCCGGTCTGGGGTAACCAACGATGCAGGATGTTGCCCAGAGCGGTCTGGCTGAATGGTTTCACCAGATAATCGTCCATCCCAGCCTCCTGGCATTGCTTGCGGCTTTGTTCCAATACATGGGCGGTCAGCGCAATGATGGGTGTGCGTGGCCTTCCCGTCTCGCTTTCCCATTGGCGCAGCCGTCTGGTGGTCTCGAAACCATCCAGGACAGGCATTTCGCAGTCCATGAAGAGGGCACCAAACGGACGGGCTGCCGCCTGGACAATGGCAATGGCCTGTTGGCCATCATTGGCCACCGTCACCTGGCAGCCAAACAGCTTCAGGGTTTCTGTGGCCACCTCCTGGTTGACCGGATTATCCTCCACCAACAAAATGGTTTGCTCAAAATGGGCCGTGTCTGGCGTGACGAGATGCGGGACAGTCGGGCTTGCGCAGTCTCCTGGTCGATCTGCCGCCTGTTGCTGGCCAAAACGGGCCGTGAAGCTAAAACAGGATCCCAGACCGGGCGCACTCTCCACGCTCAACGTCCCATTCATCATGGTCACCAATCGTTGCACGATGACCAGTCCCAGCCCGGTTCCGCCGAATCGGCGTGAGATCGAAGGGTCCGCCTGGGAAAAGGCTTGAAAGAGACGCGCATGGTGCTCGGGGGCAATACCAATGCCCGTATCGGTGATCTGAAAACGCAGCAGGAGGTTCCCCTCTTGTTCTTCCAGGGTCTCCACACGGACATCGACGCGCCCCTTGTCCGTAAATTTGATGGCATTGCCGACCAGATTGAACAATATCTGGTTGAGACGGTAGGGGTCGCCCAACAAATAGACGGGTACCCCTTGGGCCACCTCAACATGGAATCCCAGTCCCTTTTTGGCCGCCCCGTCCTCAAACAGGTCGCGAATGTCCCGTATCACCTCACCCAGGTCAAACGGTATGGGATCCAACAATAATTGGCCTGCCTGTATCTTGGACAGATCCAGAATGTCGTTGATGATGCGCAGCAGGGTTCGTCCAGAACGATGGATGGTTTCGACATAATGACGTTGCTGGTCTGTCAGGGGTGTCCCCAGTATCAGGTCGGCCATCCCCAGTACCCCGTTCATGGGGGTGCGGATTTCATGGCTCATGGCGGCGAGAAAATCGGCCTTCGCCCGGGTGGCTGCTTCGGCCTGCTCCTTGCTTTGGGCCAATTGTTCCTCCCAGCGTTTACGCATGATCAGGTTCATGACATCGTTGCCAACGATCTGGAGTTGTTGAATATCTCCGTCATCGTAAGGCTGTGCCTTGTTGCCGACCACCAGGATCATTTGCACCTGCCCCTGGATCAACACCGGTACGCTGGCATAGCGGGTGATGGGTTTGTGACCGGCCGGCAGACCGCGTCGAGTGGCCAATGTCGGATAATCATTGCAGATCGTGGCGTGCACGGAGCGGACACTATCGGCCCATACCCCGGCTTCGGCGATGGGGGCGTGGGACGGGTGCGACACCCCACATGCCTCGGCATCGCCGCTTTGCGAGCGCAGGGAGAAGGTGTTCCGGTCGTCGTTGAGCAGATACAGGAAACCGGCCTGGCTGTGTGTGAGTGTCTCGGCCACCTCCAGGGCCTGATCGCACAACGCCTGGACATTGAATTCTATGTCCCAATGGTTGAGCGCGGTCATGTAACGCAGCCAATCCTCATTGACGGCCCGAATGGTATACGCCTGACGGCGGTAGGTGGCATCCCGGCACAGAATCAACCAATGGATCCGCCTGTTCAGCACAATCATGGACAGGTTGATATCGGCGTAACGCAGTGTGCCATCCCGACGATAGAGGGGAACATCGCTGATACTCCTGATCATTTCTTCGTCATTGTGCTGGAACTGCGCCAGAAACTGGATCAGTACGCCATCCCGGTCCAGGTCGCCGAGTGCCAGTCGGGGTATCTCATCCTGCGCACAACCAACCATCGCACAAAAACTGCCATTGGCCATGGTCAGACAGCCTGAACGGGACTCCATGAGCAGAATGCCATCGCTGGCCCCGGCAAAGATGCTGGCGAAAGTCTGCTGACTCTCGTGAATTTGCTGGGTGATTCCCTCACTGATCCGAATAAAAAACACGCCTCCCACCACCAGGAGCAACAGCGAGACGAGCGCGGTCTTGCCCAGTTTGTCAAACAAGGGCGCACGTATTTCGGCCAAATCAATTTTGATCACCATCCCCAGTGCCAGAGGCGCGATAAATTCATAGGCAGCCAAAACCGGGACGCCCCGATAATCGGGTGCGATGACAACGCCCGATCCGCCAGACAGGGCACGATGCATGGGAACGGACAAAGGCTCGGTTTCCGGTCCGATGGTCCTTGCGTGTACAGAATGATCATGGGCAGGGTGGCGTTGAAACAAAAACTCAATTTTTCCGTCCCGGTAGTGGGCAAAGGTGACTTCACCGGTATCGCCCAGCCCTTTGTGCCAATTCTGGTACGTGTTGACCAGCAGGTTGGAAAAGAATTCTTCATTCGACAGGGCTTGACGGTCTGTCTGGGCGGTTTGATACAGAGTGACCAGGAACTGCGCCTGACTGTTGGCCATGGCACCGAGGCGTGTCATCTCTGTTTCCAGAGTTTGTTGATAGAGCATGTATGAGTGAATGCCAAGACTCATAAACACGACCACCATCATGACAATCAGTAATAGCAGTAGACGTTTTTGACCTCTGACAAAGCGAAGCATGACACCATCCTTCCTTTTCAAGATATACAGTCCATAACGACCACATATGACATCAACCAACCGCAGAGATAAAAACACCCTGACGGAAGGATCTCACGAATCGTGCCATGGCGCGAATTATCGCAACATATCATTTGATCAACTGAAATAAATAATTTTTTGTGTAATTTTTGATGTGGCAAGCGGGAAAATCAGTGACCAGATGGATGCGTTTTGCTGCAAATCAAAAAAAATCCTTTACCAGGTTTTGCAGGCTCGGCATTGCCTGCGGCTCCACCCCCTGAAACGTTTATGTCGTTTCCGGTGTATGTTGGTGGCAAATAATGGATAACAAGAGAGAAATTTGGTATGAAACACCTGTGATCCCTGAAACGAACATTGCAGGGGGTGGTGAGATGTGCTCAGGTGCGGGGAGATTTGTGCTCACGACGGGCCAGTCTTTGGTTGAGGGTCTGCCGTGACAGGCCCAACATCACGGCTGCAATGCCCTGGTTGCCCTGACTCTCTGCCAAGGCATGGGCGATCAGGTAATCCTCTGCCTCTTTCAATGTGGGTGGTTTTCGTCCTTCTGCCCAGAACAAGGGAGCTTCAACCGGTCCCCTGTCATTCGTGGGCAAGGCGGGCGTTGGCGCGCTGCTGGTCAATGCCTGCCGAAACACCTCCATGGAGAGCGTGCCCTTCTTGTGATTGGCCACCGCATCCATGACCATGCCGCGCAATTCTCGTACATTCCCTGGAAAATCATGGCATTCGAGCAGGTGGATGAGTTGCGGAGAGGGGGTGGGCAGATGCTGTAAATCCATCGACAGGGACGCCTCATGGATAAATTTTTCCAACAGCAATGGGATATCCTCCTTGCGCATCCGCAATGGCGGGACAGTGACAATATGGGTAGAAAGACGATAATAGAGGTCGGCTCGGAAGCTTCCCCCGCGCACTTTTTGTTTCAAATCCTGGTTGGTGGCGGAAACAATCGTCACATTGGCATTTTTGGAGACATCGGAACCCAATGGCTCGTATTTTTTCTCCTGGAGCAGGCGCAACAACTTGATCTGGTTGGCTTCGGACAGGTCCCCAATCTCGTCCAGAAACAGTGTGCCGTGGGCCGCCTTGCTGACCATGCCTTCGCGCAGGGTCAGAGCCCCGGTAAAGGCTCCCTTGGTGTGACCAAACAGGGCATCCGCAAACATTTGATCGTCCAACCCGGCCACATTGACGGCAACCAGTTTCCCGGTTGCCTTGCGCAAGGCGTGAAAAGCGGTGACGAGCAATTCCTTGCCTGTCCCGGTTTCACCCGCAATCAGGAACGGTTCCCCCGTGCGTGAAACAGATTCCATATATTTGAAAATGGCTTGCATTTTTGGACTGCGGGTGACAATGTCCGCGAAAGCTTCGGGACATTTCAACTCTTGACCCAATAAATAATTTCTCAGCGTATCCGCGTGACGACGCAGGCCGACGAGTTCCTTGGCCTGGCGTACCGCAGCCAGCAACCGATCCACGTACAAGGGCTTGAGCACATAATCAACCGCGCCCTCTTTCATACAGGCCACGGCGGTGTCCACATCCTGAACGGCGGTCACCACAATCACCGGGATGTGGGGACAGGTTCTTTGCACCTGTGTCAGGAGCTCCCGTCCCGAAATGTAGGGCATGTTCATGTCCAGCAGCAGCACCGAAGCCCCGGATTGCGCCAGCCAGGGCATCACTGCCCGACTGTCGGCGAAGGTCTTGACCGGTCCCAACCCGTGACTGCGCAACAACAGTCCAACCCCCGCCAGGGTGGCCTCATCATCATCCACCACAACGACCGGCAGCGACAAAGTGTTGCAGTCGCACTGGCTTTCCGGTGCATTGGCAGCCTGGGTATCATGCATTGTCTTGGTTCCACGTTGGAAAATGGAGTGTTACCGAGGTTCCTTGCCCAAGTTCCGATGTGACTGAGATGGTTCCGTTATGTTGCTTCATGATCTTCCGGGTGATGGAAAAGCCCAATCCCATGCCGCCTTGATCGGTGCGTGTGCTGAAGAAGGTCTCCCCCAACCGAGAGAGGTGCTCTGGCGCGATACCGCACCCTTCATCATGCACCTCTGCCCGAGTGTTCCCGCGTTCCTGGTCCTGCACCAGGGTGACGGAGACGCCCGCATCCGCGTTCGGCAAGGCATACAAGGAATTCATGATCAGGTTGCTGAAAACCTGGAATAATTGCTCCTTGTTGCCGTGGATCAGATACGGTTGAGCCGCCCAATGCGTGCTGAAATGATGCGTATGACGCGCAATCTTTCTTTGCAAAAATTGCACCGATCTCTGGATGACCTCCCTTAAATCGACGGCTGCCAATTTTTGGCTGTGCCAGGGCCGGACAAGCGACTTCATGTTGTGAACCGTGGATGTGATGCGACGCGCATTGTCTTCAATGCTGGCCAGCAAGCTGGCAACCGGGGGGGCCATTTCCGAATAGGCCGAGCCCCCCAAAGAGAAATCCCCGGCGTCACGGGCATATTCATCCAGGATGATCTGGGCATCACGCCAGATATCATGCATCAATTGACTGTTGACAGCGATAACGTTGCTGGGATTCCCAATTTCATGCACAATTTCGGCAGCCAGCAGGCCCAACGCGGCCAATCGGTCATTCTGGTGGGCCTGGTCCCGCAACTGCGCCCGTTCCTCGGCAATCTGTTTGATCTCCGTGATGTCATCAAAAGCACCCAATACCCCTGCAATGGTACCGTCTCTTCCCCACAAGGGAATCTTGTTGACAGAGAGCCACCGTTGGATGCCATTGTTCCTCTCGACGAGCGTCTCGTAGGCCAACATGGGTTTGCCACTCTCCATCACCTGGCGATCTGTCTGGCAAAATTGATCGGCCATCCGGGCCACGAACAGGTCGGCATCGCTCTTGCCGATGATTTGTCCTGCATGGTCCCGCCCAATATGTTGAACAAAGGCAGAATTGCATCCCAGATAAACAGACTGGGTGTTCTTCCAGAACACTTTGGTCGGGATTGTATCCAGCACAGAGCGCAACATGCTGTTGGCATCGTGCAAGGCGATCTCGTTGCGTTTGCTGGTCGTGACATCCCGCAATACAAAAATCAACCACGCCACCCGTTCCTGCTCCATGATGGGGGTGAGTGTCCAATCCCAATAGGTGGTGCCCCATTCGGGATGGTCGGGAAACTCGAACGGCTTGGCAATAATCGAAAACGGTTCGCCGGTTTCGACCACCCGTCGGAAAATGGCCTCGTTCTCTGCATTGGGATACAGGGCAAAATGATTCTTGCCGGGAAAAAAGTCTACCTCCAGGGCACACGCACGGGCATAGGAACGGTTGACCCGAATAAAATTAAAATTTGCATCCATAAAAACAATGGACACATGTTTTGAGTCGAACAGCCTTTCCAGGAAATGATTGGATTTTTGCAATTCCTGCATGACAAAAACTGCTGCTTCCTTGGATCGTACCAGCGACTCTTCCATCTGTTTGCGCTCGGTGATATCGCGTGCGGCGGCATAAATCAACTCTGCCACCGGCACGGCATTCCATTCCAGCCAGCGATAGCGGCCATCTTTGGTGCGATAGCGGTTGACGAATTGGGTGACCGGTTGCTGCCCGGCCAGGGCGGCCATTACCTGCTGGGTCGATGCAACATCCTCTGGATGCACAAAGGTCACCAGAGGTCGGGCCATCAGTTCCTCCTCTGAGTATCCCAACACTTTTGCCCAGGACGGATTCAAGCGCCGGAAATAGCCATCCGTGCCTGCCACACACAGCAAATCATCCACAACGGTAAAAAACCGGTCAACCTCTATCTGCAACCTGTTTTTCTCGCTGATGTCTTGACGCACCTCTCGCCGCAAGGACCAGGACCAGAGCAAGATCATGCTCAGAAGCAGCAGCACAGCACTGCCCGCCCAGGCGGAATATGGGTAGTGGACAGAAGTGAAAATCAGTGACCCGTCCACAAGGACATGATACGCTGCCTGCTCACGTTAATTTTTCTCGGAGGGCTGGCCATGGGACAAGGTCTTGAGTCTGCGATCTCTCTTTTTC
>JADFYM010000166.1 GCA_015233035.1 Magnetococcales bacterium | reverse complement strand
GCAGAAAAAGAGAGATCGCAGACTCAAGACCTTGTCCCATGGCCAGCCCTCCGAGAAAAATTAACGTGAGCAGGCAGCGTATCATGTCCTTGTGGACGGGTCACTGATTTTCACTTCTGTCCACTAGCAGGTTTTTATGGTGGCAGGAAGTCAAAATCAGATGTGCAGATTGTAAAAAAATACTAATTGGCTTACAAAGGGGGGCCCGGACGGGAGGTCCGCATCTCTCCCGCCTTTGTCTTCCCGATCCTTGACATACCAAGCCGGATGGGAAAAGGTACGATACCGTGACGAAAAAGCCGCTGGCGCGTGGTGCGGCCACACTGGATGGCGGATACTGTGACATGCCTATTTTTCAACTGATGGATCAACCCCCGGCGGCGACTGCGGCGCACTGGTTTCCCTCCCCGGAGTGGGCCGAGGCGGACGGCCTGTTGGCCGTGGGTGGAGATCTTTCTCCCCGGCGGTTGCTGGCCGCCTATTCTGCGGGTATCTTTCCCTGGTATTCGGCGGGTCAGCCGTTGCTGTGGTGGAGTCCCGATCCCCGTTTGGTGTTGTATCCCGAGCAGTTCCATCTGTCGCACCGTTTGCGCAAAACCTTGCGTCGTCAGCGATTTGCTGTCACCTTTGACCGCGTCTTTGCGGAGGTGATCCACGCCTGTGCCCAGCAGCGGCAAACCACACCCGATGCACCGGAAACCGGCACCTGGATCACCACTGCCATGGAACAGGCCTATATTCAATTGCATCAGATGGGCTATGCCCATTCGGTCGAGGCCTGGGATACCACCGGCGCGCAGCCTTTGTTGGCCGGAGGGTTGTATGGGGTGGCTCTGGGCGGCTGTTTTTTTGGCGAATCCATGTTTCACCGCGTTTCGGATGCCTCCAAGGTGGCTCTGGCCGGCCTGGTGGATCGGTTGCGCTCCGAGGGCTGTCACCTGATTGACTGTCAGATGACCACGGCCCATCTGCTGAGTCTGGGTGCCCAGGAGATACCGCGTCGGCAATTCCTGGCGCAACTCCATGCGGCCTTGCAAGACATGCCCACCCGGCCCGGACGGTGGTGTTGAGGTCTCTTTTGAGAAAGGATCACACGAATGTCGAAAGATCACGAGATTGCCAAAACCATTCTGGAAACCCTGTCCAACATGTTCGGGCGGGTCAAGCGTTCGGATTTGAAGCAATTTGCCGAAAAAGTGGGCGAATCGTCCTTTTTGGACCAGGTGCGTCACCCCTGTCTGGTGGGTATCGGACGTTTTGCGGGCGAGTTTGTGGAGCGGGCCAAGGATAACCGGGCCGTCACCATCAAATTTGTGCAGGCCGACAGCAACCAGGCCATGGCGGAAGAGAGTGCGGATATGGGGATTCACGAAAGCCTCTATCCCTTGATCGTCTCGGCGGATCAACTCTCGGGGAGCAAACGGTTTCGCATCGGGCGGTCCAGCACCAGTGACATTGTCATCCCGGACTATTCCATCTCCAGCGAACATGCCGATATCTGTTATGACAAGCGGAACTATCGTCTGGAAGATCTGTTGTCGACCAATGGCACCGTGGTCAATGGGGTGCCCGTCTGGGGGAAAGGGGTGGAATTGCGGGACGGGGACAAGATCAAACTGGGGCGATTTCAGTTCATGCTGGCCTGGCCTGCCGCCCTGTACAAAATATTGCTGGCACCGCCCTTGCAGCGACAAGCCGAACAGGCGGTGCCGGTGGTTCTGGAAGATTTGACCGATGCCTTGGGTCGGTTTGATTTCATGTACCTGAAACGCTATTGCCGGACGCACAGTCAGGAAGAGTTTAAAAAATTGGTGGAGTATCCGGTGTTGGTGGGGTCGGCTTTTTTTCCGGGGGCGGCCTGGCAGCAGGAAGAGGAGGGGATTCATACCTCCCGGGCCTTGGCGTCGGTCAAAGAGCCGAGCAAAAAGGTGCGTCCTCTGGCGGGTCATCTGTTTCCCCTCAGCAAAAATCCCGCCACCACCACCGAGGAGGAGATTTTTATTGTCGGTCGGTCGGCGGCGTCCGATCTGCGGATGAACGATCCGACCATTTCCAAACGACATGCGCGGTTTGAGGTCAAAGAGGGCAAAGTCTTCTTGAGTGACCTGGGTTCATCCAATGGCACCACGGTCAATGCGGTCGCGTTGCACCCTTCCGTGTCCCGGGAGATCAATGTGGGTGATCGCATTGGCTTTGGCAAAAATTATTTTGTTTTTCTCTCTCCCGAGCGTCTGCATGCCAACATGCAGGAGATGCAGGAGGGGCAGGGGAGATCCCGATGACAAGAGATGAGACACGGGCGGTTTTGGTTTTGGAGGACGGTTGCCGTTTTGAGGGGCGTTCCGTGGGGGCGGCGACGGAACAGGTAGGCGAGGTCTGTTTCAACACCGCCATGACCGGCTATCAGGAGATCATGAGTGATCCTTCCTATGCCGGGCAGATTGTCACCATGACCTACACCCAGATTGGCAACGTGGGGATCAATCCCGAGGACATGGAATCGGCCCGCCCCTGGATTCGGGGGTTTGTCATCAAGGAATCGTCCCGGATTGCCTCCAATTGGCGGTCGCGGGAGAGTCTGGGGGATTTTTTGCGTCGGCACAACATTCCGGCCATCGAGGGGATTGATACCCGTGCCCTGGTGGCGCACCTGCGGGACCAGGGGGCCCAGCGGGGGGTGTTGTCCACCCTGGAGTTTGATCAGGAGATCCTGCTGGCCAAGGCGCGGGCCTGGCCGGGTCTGGCGGGCATGGATCTGACCGGGGAGGTGGGTTGTACTGTGGCCCATGCGTGGACCGAGGGGTTGACGGAGTGGAAGCCGGATCTGTGGCGTACCGCCGCCCCGGCGGTGGCTGGGGGGCCGTTCCGGGTGGTGGTGCTCGATTTTGGGGTCAAGTATAACATATTGCGCAGTCTGGTCTCGGCGGGTTGTGTGTTGACGGTGGTGCCGGGGACGACTGCGGCGGCGGATATTTTGGCTTTGCAACCGGATGGGATCTTTTTGTCCAATGGTCCGGGGGATCCCGGTGCCGTCTTGCATGCCATTCGCACCATTGCGGCCTTGGTTGCGGCGGGCAAGCCGTTGTTTGGCATTTGTCTGGGGCATCAGATGTTGTGTCTGGCGTTGGGGGGCGAGACCGAAAAGATGAAATTCGGGCATCGGGGCGGCAATCATCCGGTTCTGGATTTGCGGAATGGCCGGGTGGAGGTGACGGCGCAAAATCATGGTTTCATGGTGCGGCGGGAGAGTTTGCCGTCTGTGTTGCAGGTGACGCATGAATCCTTGTTTGACGGGACGGTGGAGGGGGTAGAGCATCGGCAGGCACCGGTTTTTTCCGTGCAATATCACCCGGAAGCTTCTCCTGGTCCCCATGATGCCCAGCCGCATTTTCAGCGGTTTGTGCGGTTGATGCGGGCGCATGTCGGGTAAGTGGAGTTTTGCGGGTCCAGGGGGATCATCCCCCTGGTGGGGTTTCTGCCCGATGCACACATCTTTATGTTGATAAAAAATCCGCAGCATATTGTGCAGTGATAGGGGTCCAGGGGGATTATCCCCCTGGTGGGGTTCGGGGCGAAGCCCCGTGAGGACACGATATCAACACGTTGGGGGCTTTGCCTCCAACCCCCCCACCGGGGAGCGTGGCGGTTCCCGGCCTTCTGCAAAAGTGGTGTGCATCGGGCAGGGTGGGGTCCAGGGGCGAAGCCCCGCACGCGACACAACGGATCTCACTGACCGGTGTGGTTCAGGAAAAAACAGTTTGTAAAAAATTTAAAAAACTTCCACAATGGCACCTTCTTCTTGTCGTGCGATCCTCTCGATGGAAAAGCCGGACGAACCATGCCAGAACAACCCAATCACAATGGTGCGCAACAGTCGGGCAGCGATTATCTGATCGTTGGCCTGACGGATACCTTGTACGGTGTGGAGGCCCGCCTGGTGCGGGAGGTGGTGCGCCTGCCCGAGGTGACGCCGATGGAAGATGCCCCGCATTTTATTGTCGGGGTCATCAACCTGCGTGGTCGGGTGGTCCCGGTCCTGGACCTGAACATGCGCCTGGGACGCCTGCCCCAGGAGAGCTATCTGCTGTCCGATTCGGTGGTGGTTCTGGAACAGGCCGCCCAGCCGGAGGGGCAGGGGCCGCTTCTGGGCCTGCTGGTCAATGAAATCCGCGAAATTGTGGCGTTGCAAGCAGCCGATTGGGAGGCCACCCCCGTTTTTGAGGAATTTGCCCGGACGGGCGGATCCGGACACGAGGCGGGTGGCAGACGGTATCGGTTTGTCGAGGGTGTGGCCAAGGTGGGGGAAGATTTGGTCATGCTGCTGGCCATCGAACATTTGTTGCATGTTCACCCATCGGACTGGGGGGGGGAGAATGGCGAAGAGGGGGCGGACCCGACCGAAACCTTGACGGCCCGGCGTCGGTTCAACCCGCAAGGGAGTGAGTCCACGCAAAAACTGTTTCACGAACGGGCCAGGCGGTTGCGGCAGCGTCTCGATCAGCAGGATCAGGCCGAAAAGGTCTCCCTGGCCATTGTGCGTTTGCATGGTGAACTGTTGGGGGTGAATCTGCACGGGGTGACCGGTTTTGCCAAGGTGGCCAAGGTGACGCCCATTCCCTGTTGTCCGCCCCACATTGCCGGTGGCATGAATCTGCGCGGGGAGGTGTTGATCCTGGTGGATTTGCGCCATGTTCTGGATCTGCCGACCTCCGGGCAGGATTTGATGCCGGAAAAGGCCCTGGTCGTCCCGCTGGGTACCCATGCCGTCGGTGTTCTGGTCCATGATGTGGTGGATGTCATCCATGTCCAGGCTGGCGAGATTGCCGCCACACCGGCTGCGGCCAGCACCTTGCGGGGCGAGCATTTGCAGGGGGCTGTGCCCTATCAGCAACAAATGCTGGGCATTTTGAACGTACAGGCCATCCTGGCCGACTCTGCTTTGCTGGTGAACGAAGAGGTATGATGGGGAGCCAATGAGACAATGAAAATGCGTTTGTCGGTCAAACTGATCAGCTTGTTTCTGTTGTTCGGCCTGGTGCCGTTGAGTATTGTCAGCGTGCTGGTCAACCATCAGGCGGGGGAGGCGTTGCGCAGCCGGGCGTATGCCATGCTGGATGCCGTCCGGGAGTCACGCAAGAACGAGGTGGAAAAATATTGCCGGGAACGTATGGATGACTCGCTCATTCTGTCGGAGACGGTGGCGGCACTCGAGACCATGAAATCGGCCCACCGTGTTTTGCTGGAGTTCCAGAAGACTGGTCGCAAAGTGGGTGGACCGGACTGGCAGGCCGCCGTGCAAACCCCGCTGTCCCGTTTTTTGGAACTCTTCAGGAGACAGGGCAGTTATGATGATCTGCTTTTGATTGACGCAGAGGGGCATGTGGTTTTTACGGTGGCGCGCGATGCGGATCTGGGCGAGGATTTGCTGCACGGGTCATTGCAGGGCAGTGGTCTGGCCCGCCTGTATGCCAAGGCCAAGGGTGGTGCGGCGTTGGAAGATTTTGCCCCGTATGCCCCGGCCAAGGGGGCGCAGGCGGCCTTTGTCGGTGCCCCGATCAAACGCGATGGGGAACTGTTCGGGATGGTGGTGTTGCAGTTGTCCGTCGAGACGATTGACAGCATTCTTCAGGAACGGATCGGAATGGGCGAGACGGGAGAGAGCTATCTGGTCGGCAAATCAGGCGATGTTGTCTCTTATCGCAGCAATCGTATCGCTGCCCAGGGCAAGATCGGCCAGCCCCATGACAATGCCTCGGTTGCCAAGGCGTTGGCGGGTGAGTCCGGCTCGATGTCGCGCATTGGTGTGGCGGGCAATTTGAAAGATATTCCCATCTTGTCCAGTTACGCGCCGGTGGTGGTGCCGGGCTTGCACTGGGCGGTGGTGACGATCATTGCCGAGTCGGAGGCCTTTGCGGCGGTGACGGCGTTAAACTGGTCGATTCTGGGGGTGGCGATAGGCTCGGCGGTGCTGGTGCTGGTGGTGGGGTGGTTTTTTACGCGCACGATCAGCCAGCCTTTGCAGCAGGTGATCACGGTGATCTCCTCGTCTTCGGCCCAGATGGCGGCCTCGTTGACGGAGCAGGAGCGGGTGGCGGCGCAACAGGCGGCCTCGGTGAACGAGACCAACACCACCATGGAAGAGTTGGGGGCGTCGGCCCGGCAATCGGCGGAACAGGCGGAAGTGGCGGCCAATGGCGCGGAAAAGGCCCTGGAACTCTCGCAGTTTGGCATGAGTCGGGTGGAGGATACCCAGGCCAGCATGGAAAAGGCCAAGGCCAAGGTGGAGGCCATTGCCCAGCAGATTTTGCTGTTGAGTGAAAAGACCGGGCAGATTCGGGATATTGCCAATCTGGTCTCCGGTTTTGCCAATGAGACCAAAATGCTGGCCATGAATGCGGCGGTGGAGGCCGTGCGGGCGGGGGAACATGGCAAGGGTTTTGCCGTCCTGGCGATGGAGACGCGCAAGCTGGCCGATGAGAGCAAGCGGTCGGCGGGCAAGATCAACGCTCTGGTGGCGGAGGTGCAACGGGCGAACAACAGCACCGTGATGGCCACGGAGGAGGGCAGCAAGACGGTCGATGAAGGGATGGTCATCACCCAGAACACGGCGGAGACCTTCCGGGAGGTGGCGCAGACCATGGGGATTGCGTCGCAGGGGGCACAGCAGATTTCGTTAAATATTCGGCAGCAGTCGGTGGCCATTCGGCAGGTGGTGGAGGCGATCAAATCGGTCAATTCGGGGGCCAGGGAGAGCGTGGCCGGTATGGCCCAGATCAAGGAGGGGATTCGGACCTTGAACGAGGCGGCCCAGACGTTGCAGAAGATGGTGTGAGAGGGGTTTTGCCATGACAGCGATCACGTTTGACACGATGGAATTTATCGAACAGCTCAAGGCGGCTGGCGTTCCTGAGGAGCAGGCCAGGGGCCACGTCAAGGCGTTTGCCACCGCCATGCGGCAAGTGGAAGAGGGGCACCTGGGAGAACTGGCCACCAAACGCGATATCAAGGAACTGGAACTGGAGATTGAGAAGGTCCGGCGGGAAATTGCTGAAGCCAAGGTGGACATTATCAAGTGGGTTGTCGGCGCGTCTGGGGTCGTCGTCGCCTTGATCAAGTGGCTGCCGGGTGGGCATTGAAGCGGAATGAGGGCATATGTGGGGAGTGCCATGAAAGTGACTGATGACCAGGAGGTGGATGTGGTACGCATCCTGTTCAGCGATGCCCCCATCGAGGAGAGCGATGAGGACAAACCGGGCGTCATTTTGGACTATGACCGGGAGGGAAATCTGGTGGGCGTGGAGATCCTGATGGCCAGCCAACGTATCACAAACCCCCGGTCGGTGGAATATGCGGTGGCGGGATAATGGTTTTCCGTTGAGGTCGCACCTGAAGGGTTGGGAGTTATAGCATGGAAAAACTGGCCACACCTGTTTTCAGGCTCAAACTGCGCTTGGTCACTGGCCTGCGGGCACTGGTTGCCTTGCTGGTTTTGCTGGGGACATTCGGCATTTTTCATATGATACAACTGGCTGATATGACTGAGCAATTATATGGTCATCCCTTTCTGGTCAGTACCGCCGCTTTGCGCATTACCGAACAGATCTCGCACATGCACTTTCTCCTGGAGCAGGTGGCGCAGGTGCGGAGCATCCCGGAACTGGAAAAACAGATCCAGGAACTGGATGAGCGTCATGCCCGGGTTTTGCAGGATTTCAAGACCATTGAAGAAAGATTTCTAGGCGACCAGCAAAAAGTGGCCGAGGCGCGGCAAACATTGGCCGAATGGATGCAGATGCGTGACAAAATGGTCGCGCTGCAAAAGGCGGGAGATGCGGATAAAATACGTTTTCTGGCGGACTCCTACAAGGAGGAGGAGCTGCAGGCGGCGCATCTGGACCAATTGATGGATGCGGTGGCCGCGTTTTCCTCTCAGAGGGCGCAACAGTTCATGGCGGAGGCGCAACGGACCCGTGATCGGACCATCGGGTTGGCCCTGGTGGTGATGGTGGGTTGTGCGGGGTTGGGGCTGTGGTTGAGCCGTACCATACGGGTGCCGTTGCAGACGGCGGTGCAGATGCTCTCGTCGGCCTCCAGCCAAATGGCGGCCAGCATCAACCAGCAGGAACGGGTGGTCAGCCAACAATCGGTGGCGATGACCGAGACCACGACGACGATGGAAGAGCTGGACATGTCGTCCCGGCAGGCGGCGGAACAGGCGGTACGGGCGGCCACCGGGGCACAGGAGGCCCTGGATCTGGCGCACCAGGGGATCGCCCGGGTGGAGGAGACCTTGCAAAACATGGCCGTGGCCCAGGACAGCGTGGACACCATTGCCCAACGGACCCGTTTGTTGAGTGAGCAGACCGGGGAAATCCGCTTGATCACCGATCTGGTCACCGATTTTGCCAATGAGACGCGCATGTTGGCCGTCAATGCCGCCGTGGAGGCGGTGCGGGCCGGGGTGCATGGCCGGGGCTTTTCGGTGTTGGCGGTGGAGACCCGCAAGTTGGCGGACGAAAGCAAACAATCGGCCAGTCGTATTCATGAGTTGGTCAATCAGATGCGGGAACTGACCGACGGCACCATCCAGATCGCCGAGGCGGGCAATGACGCCGTGGGCGGGGGAATGGCCAGTTCCTATGGCTCGGTGGAAACGTTTCGGAGTGCGGTACAGGCCATTGACGGCGCGGCACAGGGGGCACAGCAGATCTCCTTGAATGTCCGGCAACAGGCCACCGCCATTCGGCAGGTGACCGAAACCCTGCAAGCCATCAGCCTGGGCACCCGTGAATCAGCGGCGGGCATGGCCCAGACCAAAACCGGTGTGCAAGTCTTGAATGATGCGGCTCAAATGCTCAAGGGGATGATCTGATGGCCAGCAGTTCCATGATCGAAGACCAGGAGTTGCGGGAGCTGTTCGCGGCGGAGAGCGAGGAACATCTGCATCAGTTGGAGACGGGCCTGCTCCATCTGGAAAAGCATCCCGATGATATGGTCGTGCTCAAAGATCTGTTCCGGGAGGCGCACAGCCTGAAGGGGGCGGCGCGCATGTTGGGGGTGCGTGATGTGGAGACCCTGGCCCATCACTTTGAAGATTTTTTGGGGGCGGCCTCCAAAGGACAGCGCACCTTTACCGCGACGGATGTGGATCGTCTGACCCGGGGGCTGGATGATATTCGCGCCCTGGTCGATGAGGCGGTGACCGGCAAGGTGGCCCCCATTGCCCTGCCCGAGGCTTTGCAACGGCTGACCTCGACCGCCGAGATTGTTGCTCCACCAGAAGGAAAGGCGGCGCGATTGTCGGTGGAAAAGGCAGTGGTGCCGCCCCCGGCGGGTGAAACGCCGGTGCTTCCAGATGGGGGGGCGGAAAAAAAGGCGGAGGTCTCTGCTCCCGGAGGTGGGACGCTCCCGCCTCCAGGGGATATTGTTGCGTCTGACGGGGCTTTGCCCCGAACCCCACCAGGGGCTTTGCCCCTGGACCCCACCAGGGGGATGATCCCCCTGGACCCGCAATCGTCAAAAACGATTGAA
>JADFYM010000165.1 GCA_015233035.1 Magnetococcales bacterium | reverse complement strand
TGATTTGATCTGGTTTGGGACCGGGCATCGTCTTGATTTTACCTCCATGGTATTGAAACCTGGTAAAATCATACCAAACTTTCATTAAATGTCAATCCGTGGAGCTACATCTGCCCTCGTCTAGTAGTCACCGGCTTGTTCAGCACCGCATCGACGAGATTTCTGTCTGGATGGATGCATATTTCATCGTGCGAATGAGCCGTGGCCACGATAATGATCGGGTCGTGCCGCTCCTTGTGTGCCTCGCGGATGGCGCGTGCAGCGGCAAATCCATCCATGCCGGGCATCTTCCAATCAAGAATGATCACATCGAACGAATCATGGCTCTCCTCCTGTGCCAACACGTACTGAACAGCTGCTTCACCGGAACTCACACTGCTTACCGTCCAGCCCAACCCGTTGGCTGTGTTGTGTATCACGTCGCGGGCAATCTGGTTGTCGTCGGCAAACAGAATGTGGAGACGGGCCACTTCCGGGGTGGAAAACTGTGCATCCCGTACCAGATCGAAAGTCAGAGTGAACCAAAATTCGCTGCCGTGCCCCAGACTGCTGATGACTCCGATTTCACCGCCCATCATTGCCACCAGTTGGCGGCTGATGGTCAACCCCAAACCCGTGCCGCCGCAACGGCGGGTGGTCGGAACATCCGCCTGGAAGAAAGGGGAAAAGATGTCATTCTGTTCTTCTGGAGAAATGCCGATTCCGCTGTCGCGCACCGCAAAACGCAGCGTGACCTGTTGTTCCCCCTTCATTGACCACGCCAATGGCGACTGTGATATAGCCCTGTCTGGTAAACTTGATTGCATTGCTGGCAAGATTGATCAGCACCTGTTCCAGATGCAGCGCGTCACCGCGCAATTGATTGATGCCGTTCGGGAGTGGGAAAATGGTCAGTTCGATATCCTCGTCTGCGGTATTGACAGACATGATATTAGAAAGATTGTCGAGCACGTCGCTGAGCCGGAAGAGTGCCTTCTCGATCTGGACCCTTCTGGCTTCGATCTTCGAAAAATCCAGGATATCGTTGATAATGCGCAGCAACAGACAGCCAGCGACGTGGATTTTGCGCACCAGCGGCTTGGCCTCGCCCGACAACTCCTCTTTTCCGAGCAGATAGGAAAAACCGAGGAGCGCATTCAGGGGTGTGCGTATTTCGTGGCTCATATTGGCGAGAAACTCCGATTTGGCGAGGTTGGCTTTCTCTGCTGCCAACTTGGCGTTCTCCAACTCAATATTTTTATCCTGCATCACTTGATCCAGGCGTTTGCGTTCGGTGAGCAGTACCTCTTCCACCTCCTTGCGAGCGGTGTTGTCCGTGCCGATCAGCAGGTAACCGATAATATTTTTTTGAGCATCGCGCAGGGCCGTGACCGACACGACTGCCGGGAAGCGACTGCCATCTTTGCGGATGCAGGTCAGCTCGTAGATATCCTCAATACTCCTGGACGCCTTGAACACCAAGGCCTCGAATCCCGGCGCAATCGGCGCGTCAAGCTCAACGCTCAGTGCTTGGGCATGTGCGATCAGTTCCTGTGGATCGGAAATGTCTGCCGGCGTGATCTTGTTCACCACTTCAACGGCTGTATAACCCAGCATGCGTTCGGCACCCACATTGAAAATCTGGATGATCCCCTTCGCGTCGGTGGCAATGCTCGAAAAGTTGGCACTGTTGAAGATGGCACTCTGCAGAGAATTGGCCTTGAGCAGTGCCTCTTTCGATGCCGACAGTTGCTTCATACTGTCGGTCAGGCGTTCATTGATCTCGGACAGACGACGGTTTTTCTCCTCCAAATCCAAATGAATCCGCACGCGGGCCTTGACAATGGAGGGACTGATCGGTTGGGTGATATAATCCACCGCCCCCATCTGCAGCCCCTCCCATTCGTCTTTGGCATCAAACTTGGCCGTGACAAAAATTACCGGAATGCCTTGCGTGCGAATATCCCGTTTCAGTCGTCGGCAGACTTCATATCCATCCATGCCCGGCATGACGATGTCCAGCAAAATCAACTCCGGTTTAGGCTCCATGGCAGCCAATCGCAAAGCCGAGGGACCATCTGACGCGGCATGAACGACGCATTGATCCTCCAAGGCATTCTTGAGAACGTCCAGGTTTTCAGGAAGATCATCCACGATCAGGATGGAGGGTTTTATAACGATGTTATACATGTCAAATATCCAAATAAATCTTTGATCATCGTTTCAGCCAGTCCACGGAGGAGATGATCCCTGAATAGCCGAAACAACGACCGCCAAGAGGCGAGGGTAACGGAACTCGGCGACTATTAACCACACCCAGCACGGAAAACGTGGTTTCCTGGTCGCAAACAGGACATAGCAGGCATATGACTTTCCTTAAAGTGGACGTGTGACATGCCGAGGGTGGTAGACGAGGGCAAAGTTGGCCCCACGGATTGACATGCCATGAAACGTTTGGTGTTACCACCCTGGAGGTAGAGATAGCAGAAGTTTACAACGATTAATATAGAGTAAATACTCGACAAGGAGTATTTTTTGTGTAGACCCTGATCATCGTTGCGGCCAACGCAAGGCACCACCAAAATATCCGTCTTGTCAACCAAAATTATGCCGTCAGAAGACGAATGGCAATCGCTGGGTCGCGGGCAATCATGCGCAACCCCCAACAGGAGAGCGTTGCTGTCAAAACCGATCCATGCTACGCTTTGCGCCGAAGTCGTGTTCGGTTAAGAGTTAAAAACCCAGGACTATACAAGAATGGCAAACGCATCTTCCATCGATTCCCCGCCCTCTGCTCCGGTCAAGTCCTCCCCGGCATCGGCGGACATCTCCCCCAAAAAGGCACGGTTTTTAGGCCAACTGCTGCTGATCCTCTCCATGGCAACCCTCGTCATGCTCGGCGTCAACGGCTATCGGGATGCCATCCAGAAAAAACGCGCTGGCATCATGCACCTGATCGAGAAAAAAGGGTTCGACATGGAGGATCCGACCGTCAAGGCACTCTATGTCGAAGCCTCCATGACCTATTGGCTGCCCGCACTGGACAACCTGCTGAATTCCCTGCAACATCTGCCCAAAAAAGGCATCGAGGTCGTGGAAACATTGCCCGGCAATCCGGAAAAAGGCAGCTATATAGAATATATCCAACGGCACGACCTGTCGTTCGACGAAAA
Source organism: Magnetococcales bacterium (assembly GCA_015233035.1). Lineage (GTDB taxonomy): Bacteria > Pseudomonadota > Magnetococcia > Magnetococcales > Magnetaquicoccaceae > Magnetaquicoccus. Next base: position 6,514 of record JADFYM010000165.1, on the reverse strand, counting down.
GGATGCCCTGGAATGGCAAACGCGCAGCCTGCGCAAGCCGGTCGACCCATGACAAACACCGGGGAATACCGCCCGGACAGCGATTTTGTGCTTGCTTTCTCCGTCAAATAGCGTCACCCTTACACGCAATATCAGAGTGGGGGTGTGACCACCAAGTGGAGCAAAGCATGTCCCAATCATCAGCCGAATATGATGCCAAAACCATCAAAAAAATTGCCGTCACCAGCCTGAAACCCGGCATGGTCATCAGTGGCTATGTGTGTGACTGGGGCGGTGACCCCGCCCACTGGGGACGCAAAACCATCCGTCGGCAAGAAGAAATCGACAAAATCAAAAGCAACGGCATCGACGAGGTGTACATTGACACCGCCGTTGGTCTGGACGTGGTCAATGCGCCCACCCTCCTGGAAGTCAAGATGGTGGCGGCCCAGGAAATCAAAAAAATGGGGACACTGCGTGAACCATCGCCCTACCCCGTCGCCAAAAACATCTCCATGCAGGATGAGTTGTCCAACGCCAGAAAAGTGACGGATCATGCCAGAAAGGTGGTGGCTGGCGTACTGATCGATGTCCGCTTGGGCAAACAGGTGGAGCTGGCGCAGGTGCGGGATGCAGTGGAACGCATGACCGAATCCGCCTTCAACAATGTCGGTGCCATTCTCAGCCTGAGCCTCATCAAGCGAAAAGACGAATACACCTTCATGCACTCCGTCAATGTGGGTGTCTTCCTGATGTCTTTTTGCCACACCATGGGCATGGACAAAGAACAGATTATCTTGGCCGGGATCGGCGGCATGTTGCATGATGTCGGCAAGATGAAAGTTCCCCTGGAAATCCTCAACAGTCCCAACAAGTTGACGGACGCGGAGTTTGACACCATGAAGGCGCATCCCCTGTTCAGCGGGGAAATATTGCGCGAAACGGCAGGGATCAGCCCACTGTCGGTGCAGGTGGCTGAACAACATCATGAACGTTTTAACGGCAGCGGCTATCCGTTCAAGCTGACCGGTCAGGAGATCGGCCTGTTCGGGCAGATGGCAGCCATTGTCGATGTGTATGACGCCATCACCACCAACCGCAGCTATCACAAAGGGATGCCCAGCCACGAAGCCCTGGAAAAAATGTACGAGTGGTGCAAAAACCACTTTGACTTGGCCCTTTTCCAGCAATTCGTCCAGTGCGTGGGCATCTATCCCGTTGGCAGTCTGGTCCGCCTGGAAAATCAGCAGGTGGGCGTGGTGATCGAAAACCACCGGGAAGCGTTGCTCCTGCCGGTGGTCCGTTTGATTCTGGATGCCAAACGCAAGTGCGCCATCGAACCCACCACCGTGGATCTGCTCACCGTCAAGGACAAGCAGGCGTTCCGCATCTGCGACCACGAATCACCCACCACCTGGGGCATCGATCCCAAAAAATATCTGCCCAAGGCCGAACTCTACCGATAGAGGGGGCAAAGCCCCCAACGGGTTGATATGGCGTGCCTCACGGGGCTCCGCCCCGAACCCCGCCAGGGGCTTTGCCCCTGGACCCCACCAGGGGGATGATCCCCCTGGACCCGCAGAACTATATCCTGGCCGCCTGCAATGTCTGCCGCAGGGCGCGGATGCTCTCGTTGATCTGATCCACCTGCTCGATCACCGGTTGATTGAGATGATGCAAGGTCCGCAGGGAATCCTCCACCTGGGCCATGACCTGTATCATCTCCTCTTTTTCCGGTATCTGCTCGGGCAACTGTTGCAGGAGGGTTTGTACCGTGCCGACTCCCTCCTGCATGGTTTGGGTACCCTCCTCCAGGGTCAAGGCAATGTTGGTCAACTCTTCTGCCGACCAGTCCATGGGTTTGGTGTGGACCGCCAGGGAATTGACCATCTCGGCCAAGGCGAGTTTCATGCGGGTAAACGCCAGGGAGATCATGCGGAATTCCAGAAACCGGGTCGTCAGCGAGGGCGATGGAGCCAAATCCAACTGCATGATGCGCTCCACCTCCCGCCCCAGATGGGCGAGGGGGTTGGTGATCAGACGACCGACCAGAATGCCCGCCGCACTCATGAAACAGATGCTGACCAGGGCGATCAACAGGCTCTGGTGCATCTCCTCCTTGACCCCGCCCAGAAAATCATCCGCCGGAATCACCACACCCACCGTCCAGTTGAGACCCAGATCGGTCGCGAAGGGCTTGTAAAAACCATAATATTGCTGATCGGCCACGGCAAAGGTGATCACCCGCTCCCTGGGCAGGACAAAGGGCTGCTCCTCGGTCAGACCCAGTGCCGTGCGCAGGGCGGCATAAGAGGTCGTCACGGCGAGATCGCTGATTTTATTGATATGGTTCAAGTGGATCGTCTCATCGGCCGCCGCCGTCTTTTCCAACACCTCGCCATAGTTGGGCAGGCCCACCGTCTCCCCTTTGGCATTCAGGATAAAGGCCCGCCCGTTTTTCATGATTTCCATGTCCCGCAAAAAGTGGGACACCGCCTGCAAGCTGATGTCAATGCCGCAAACCCCGGCCAGTTGGCCAGCGCGCACCATGGGAGCCGACACCGTGATACCCAACTGGTGACTGACCACCCCCTGATATTTTTCCTCCCACACATACACATCGGTCCAGAACAGCTTGTTCTTTTCCCTGGCCCCCACATACCAGGGCCGCAAGCGCGGATCAAAATTTTTGAGCGGATCCCGCTCGCCATGGACCAATTGCCCCTGTTTGTCCACCTCATACCAATGGGTCTCCAGATAGGGAGCCAACGCCAGGGCGACGGTCTGCCGCTCCTGCTCCGTGCTGGTGGCACGCCCGGCCCATTGTTCCAGGGCACGTTTGCTGGCGGGAGAATCGTCTTTGCGCGTAATCACCCGCACATGAATGGTGCCATCCTGCTCCCGCTTGTTCAGCCAATGGTTGCCCTGTTGATCGCCGTAATAAACCAGCCCAAAATAGGGAAAAAGGGTCAACTGCTCCCGACTGGTGCGATTGAAAAATTCCAGGAAGGTCTGTTCCTCTTTCGCCGCTCCCCGCAGACCGCGTTGCCAGACGGTGGCATTCATTTGCACCGCCTGGGCAGCAGAATCCAGATAATAGCTGGTCTTTTCCACAACGCGCTGACTGACCCGGGTCATCACCTCTTCCGCCAGTGACTCAATGGAATGGGTCGCCGAACGGTGTGTGATAAAGATGATCAACAAAGAGACGGTGCCGATCAGCAGGCAAAAGACAATGGGCAAAAAATGGCGCAACGGCACGCGGCGGCACGGCGGTACGGCGGCCGGACTGGTGGGCGGAACAGGCGATTCGAGGGCATGAGACATGGCGTGTGGCACCTTTTTTTTCAGAACATGTTCAATAAGCTACTGGAGCAACTTCTTGCGTCTTTGAATGTTTTCCCGTTGCACATGTGCGACCAATGCGTTGATATCCGAAGAGGTTTTATGACTGTCCACCAGGAACTGGGCCCGGAAAACCTGTTCGCCATTCTTGGAAAAGGTGCCCAGCACCACGGCATCCACCATCACCTTGCCGCCTGGATAGGTGATGGTCATTTCCACCCGGGAATGGTCGGCAATCCTGGGGGTGGCACCCATGGCAAAGAAGGCCGCCCCACCGGAACTGACATCACAAAATTTGGCATCAAACACAATACCGGACGGGCGGACAATGGAAGCCACAACGGTCATTGTCCGCTCGACAGGCACCCGGACAGCCAGGCGTTGTTGTTGTTTTTGCTTCAGCTTTTTTGGAAAAGCCAAGCAGATTTTACGGGCGGGCGTGATCAGATCCAGAGTGGTTTCACATTCGATGAGATGATGCTTGGAGGCAAACTCCAGCCGAATTTCGGTTGAATTGCGGATTTTCAGGTTGCCGATAGGTGGATCCATGGCCGCCAGCAACAAATATTCGCCTCTTTCCAGATAGTTTTTGCTCTGCAACACCTGCCCTTTTTCATCTTCCAGCAGTTCCCACTCAAAATGGGAATAGAAAGAGGTGGCGGCATTGTTCAAAAAAATCTGCACTGGAAATTTTTCTTCGAGCACCGTAGTGAGCAGGGGCAGCATCGCGGACAGGGAATCGACCACCCCCTCCTGCACCGGTACCACGGCGGAAGAGGCATCCAGCACTTTTTTCTTGAAAAAGCCGAAAAAGCCTGTGTCTGTTTTTTGATCAGATGCCGCCATCTTGCATTAATCCCTACCTGTCTTCACTGGAGTTCCACTTCAAAACCGGCATCGACAATCATCTGCACGACTTCGTCTGTCCCCTGTCCCCCCACATTCAGGTAGCCGGCACTGAAGAGGGCGTTGGCCGGATAGAGGGCCAGGGGAGCTTGCGAGCGCAGATGCACCTCCCGTCCGCCCGCCGCTCGCAATTCAGCGTCGGGATTGAGAAAACGAAAAAGGCAGAGCACCCGCAGACATTTTTCCGGGGTGAGCGGCGGCTCCACGGGGCCCAACGGGTTGCCTGGAATATGGACATAAAAATTGACCGGGATGGAGCGCACCTGTAGTTGACGCAAGGTACAGGCCACAGTCCAGAGATCGTCTGCCGTTTCGCCCATGCCGACGATCAGGCCGCTGCACACCTCCAGCCCCACCGCGCGGGCGGCCTGCAAGGTGGCCAGACGATCCTGATAGGTATGGGTATGGCAGATGGCCCCATAATGGCCTTCCGCCGTATTCAGGTTATGGTTATACCGATCCAGACCAGCAGCTTTCAGGGTGGAGGCCATGGACTGATCGATAAACCCGGCGGAGAGGCAGACCTCCATGGGCCAGCGGGCCTTGATGCGTTGCACCAGTTCGGCCATGTAGGCCAACCGTTCCGGGTTGGGACCGCGCCCCGACAAGACCATGCAATAGCGAAAGGCCCCCGACTGATGGGCCTGTTCGGCCTCGGCCAGGATGGCCTCCTCATCCTTGAGGCGATATTTTTCAATGGGGGCGACACTGTCCGCCGACTGGGCGCAATAGCGGCAATCTTCGGGGCAATAGCCATTTTGCAGATTGTTTAAAATTTGCAGCCGCACCCGGCGGCCAAAATAGTGTTGGCGCACCCGGAAAGCGGCCTGCAGCAGGGGCAACAGATCCAGAGAGGCATCCTGCAACACGCGCAAGCCCTCTTCGGGAGTGATCCTGTCACCATTCAGGGCCTGTTCGGCCAAGTGATGATAAAAATGCGGGGTGCGACCGGTCATCGTCTGGGTACCGTGGCAAGGGTTATCCGACACCGGCAACCGTCACGGTTGGCCGGTGCTGCCAAAAAATCCACACCCGATTGGCCCCTCTCAGCCCACGGTACACAGAAATTTTGCGCGGCAACTCTTTAATGCAAGACAGGGACCAAACAGGTTGCAGGGATCGGGGTGGTGGTTTTGTTCGGGAGGGTATATGGTGCGTGTGCCAGACGATCTCTCCCACTGGACCGAAGCCAGCGCAGATCAACTCCTGTTGCGTCTATGGTTATTGGGTCAGTCTGCGTTAATTTCCATCCCCCGTTGTCAGCAACGCCACCCCTGCACACATCAGCGCGTAAAATTGCTCGGTTGACCTACAGGGGATTGCACATAAAATCCAATCCACGCTATCGCAGCGGACACGCGGTTTTCCCGCAACCGGTTGCTTGTCAATAGCCAACCAAAGTGGTACAGTGTTGATGAACACGTTGGTATCCTGTGGACGATCATTGATTCTTACTGTTCGCAACATAAAGGCCAGACAGAGCCACCCGGTGGCCAATGATTATCAAGGCCACCAACATGAGGGGAAAATTAATGGCGCAACCAACTGACACACAATCGGACACACTGACGCTGGTCGGTAAATTTATTCAACGAAGTTTAAAATCAGGTTATCCTTGTGCGGTCATTCTTCAAATTTTGATCGATAGGGGAATGAATGAAAAACTTGCGCAAGCCGCCATCGAGAGACAAAGACATACACTGCCCATTGAAGTTTGCGCCTTGCGATCCTTTTCTCTCACAAAAATAACGGGGGCAGATATTCGTATCAAGGTGACCGATATTGGTGCCAATCCGATTGATGGTGTTCCTCCCTATAAGCCCCTGTTGGATGTTGGCATCGCCGAAATTGTCGGTTTTGAACCGGCACCGGAGGCACTGGCTAATCTTAATCGGAGAAAGGGGCCTCATGAAATTTATCTGCCACATGCCGTTGGAGATGGAAAGCGTCACACTCTTAATTTTTGTTATGCGCCTGGTATGACATCGTTATTGGAACCGAACAAAGCTATTTTGGAACTTTTTCACGGTTTTCCTGGATGGGGCAGGGTTTTGTCACAGGAAGATCTCCAAACGGTTTGTCTGGATGATGTTGTGGAAACAATGGGCACCGACTTAATCAAGATTGATATCCAGGGTGCCGAGTTGATGGCCCTTAGTCTGGGGTGTCCAAAAACGGCCTCCACGGTCCAAATTTATTGCCCAGGATCTGGGCCTCGTCAGCAGACACCTCACTGCCCCCCCATTCAATATTTTGGGACATTGACCGGATTTTCAGCATAGTC
>JADFYM010000164.1 GCA_015233035.1 Magnetococcales bacterium | reverse complement strand
AATTCCTGCATGGTCCGTGGGTAGTCAACCCCTGGGATTGGGTGTCTGGTGGTCTCCATGCAGGGATGGTACAAGCATCACTGACTTGAGTCAAGTGGATAGCACTTAAACGAAGTGGATACCTAGTCTCCTGGATTCCCGCTTTCGCGGGAATGACGATAACGGGTGCCCGTGCCTGTCGCCTTGTTCCCCGTTCGATTGCAATTTGGTATCAGCCTGATGGATGGCAGAACGGTTTCGGCCTCATTGGCGTGGTTTCCCGGACCACACCCGCACAACGGTCGCGCCGGGAAATCGGCAGGGGCGGCTATGGCATCCACTGGGAAGAGTTGGATGAAGACCTGTCCACCGCAGGTTTGCTGCTCGGTGCGCCAGCACCACAAGCTCCCCAAAGATTCTGCAATTCTGGATGCCATTGATTTCCAATGTTTGCCCACCCCCCACAATCCGTTACAATCAGCACGATTATTGAAACCAAAACAAACGATCCGTTGTCCCAATCGCTGTGGGGTGCTACACTCCAGGGGATGAATGGCGGTGGGGTTGGCTGTCGGGGGCGGTGCGCCAACAGGGTTCCGGTGTGATCAACAATAAAGGGATTGGGAAACAAATGACCGCTCAATTTCATGCCATCGAAGAGATCATTGAAGATTTTCGGCGCGGCAAGATGGTCATCCTGGTGGATGACCAGGATCGCGAAAACGAAGGGGATCTGATCATCCCGGCGGATTGTTGCACCGCCGAGGCGGTCAACTTTATGGCCCGCCATGGCCGTGGTCTGGTCTGCCTGGCGTTGACCCGTGAGCGGGCGCACCATCTGCACCTGCCCCTCATGGTGGCCGACAACGACACCCCCTTCAAGACCGCCTTCACCGTCTCGATCGAGGCCAAAACCGGCGTCACCACCGGCATCTCCGCCCAGGATCGGGCCTGTACCATCGCGGTGGCCATTGCCGACGACAGCACCGCCTATGATCTGGTGCGGCCTGGCCATATCTTTCCCCTGGTGGCCCAGCCAGGCGGCGTGCTGGTGCGGGCCGGACATACCGAAGCCTCGGTGGATCTCTCCCGGCTGGCGGGGCGGAAACCGGCGGCGGTCATCTGCGAAATTCTCAAGGATGACGGCAGTATGGCCAGGGTACCCGACCTGATCGTGTTTGCCGAGGAACGGGGGCTGAAAATCGGCACCATCGCGGATCTGATCGCCTACCGGACCGCCCACGAAATGCTGGTCCATCGGGTGGTCGAAACCCGTCTGCCCAGTGTGCTGGGTGGCGAGTGGCAATTGCTGATCTATACCAACGATGTGGATGATTTTCAACACGTCGCCCTGGTCAAGGGCACCATTGACCCGGAACAACCGGTGCTGATCCGGGTCCATTCCGAATGTCTGACCGGCGATCTGTTTGGCAGCCTGCGCTGCGACTGTGGCGACCAGTTGCACACCGCCATGGCCCGGATTGGCCAGGAGGGGACCGGTGTTTTGCTCTATCTGCGCCAGGAGGGACGCGGCATCGGGCTGATCAACAAAATGCACGCCTATAATCTGCAAGATGGCGGGCTGGACACGGTGGAGGCCAATACACAACTGGGTTTCCCGGCCGATCTGCGCAACTATGGCATCGGGGCGCAAATTTTGCGCGATATCGGGGTGCGACGCATCCGTATCATGACCAACAATCCCCGCAAAATTATCGGATTGGAGGGATACGGACTGGAGGTGGTGGAACGGGTTCCCATTGAGGTATCGGCCAAGGCGGATAACATGGCCTATCTGGAAGCCAAACGCTACAAGATGGGACATATCCTGCATCAATTTACGGGTTGGAAGCCAAACGAGGAGTTGCTCAATGGGTGAACGGTGTGCTGGCACAGCAAGCAACGGGGGCAACGGTCCCGTACTGGAGGGCCTGCTGGATGCCTCCGGGATGCGGTTTGCCATTGTCCTGTCGCGGTTTAACAGTTTTATCACCGAGCGTCTGCATGAGGGAGCCATGGACTGTCTGTTGCGCCATGGCGCAGCCCGGGCGGATATCACCCTGATTCGGGTGCCGGGTGCCTTTGAAATTCCCCTGGCCGCCCAGCAGGCGGCGCAAAGCGGTCGGTTTGACGGTATTCTCTGTCTCGGTGCGGTCATTCGAGGGTCGACACCCCATTTTGATTATGTGGCGGGTGAGGTGACCAAAGGCATCGCCCTGGTCTCCCTGGCCAGCCGTCTGCCCGTTGGGTTTGGGGTTTTGACGACCGACACGGTGGAACAAGCCATTGACCGGGCAGGGACCAAATCCGGCAACAAGGGGTGGGAGACAGCCCTGTCCGTGGTGGAAATGGTGCATCTGTTGAAACAATTTTAAAAAATGGGGCTTTGCGCATTGTGGCGGCCGGTGGGGGCTTTGCCCCCAACCCCACCAGGGGCTTTGCCCCTGGACCCCACCGGGGGGGATAATCCCCCCCGGACCCCCTTGGAAAATTATTAAAAAAAAAGGGGGGAGCTGGGGGGCCGCCAGAATGATCAAGGCTAAAAACGTCATGCCCGCACCCGTGGTGATCCATACAGGCCGAGGGGTTGGCTGGATTCCCGCTTGTGCTGGCATGACGACAGAAAAACACTTAAAATTTTGTAGTGGAGAGCAACCCTGTCATGACCAACGGCCAGCCAACCCCCGAAACACCCGCCATGCCTACCTCTACTGAGGTTGTTTCTCCGCCCCGACAAAACCGCAGCCTGGGTGGCAGTCGGCACAAGGCGCGGGAATTGACATTGCAGGCGTTATATCAAAGCGAAATTTCCGGGGATGGCATTCACCGGGCGGTGGATCAGTTGTGTGAGGAGAATGCCTCGGGTCAGGCGGATTTGCTCTATTTTAAGACCATCGCCTCCGGGACATGGCAGCGACGTGCCGAGTTGGACGAATGGATCGCCAAGGCGGCCATCAACTGGTCGTTGCAGCGTATTTCCACGATTGATCTGAGTATTTTGCGCCAGGGGGTATATGAACTGCTGGCGGAGCCGGATCTGCCGATTCGGGTAGTGATCAATGAAGCCATTGAGTTGTCCAAACGGTATGGGGGGGATGGTTCCCGCACGTTTGTCAATGGGGTAATGGATCGTTTGGCCAGTCAGATTCGCCCTGTCGGGGTGGAGTTGGTGCCACAGCCATTGCCGTGTGCAACCGATCCCGTACCTTCCGCCATCACGATATAAAGGGGGGAATCTCTTATGGTGTCTTTCCAGGGTACCTCACCGGTGGAAACGATTGCCACTGTGGGGGAATTTCAACTGATTCAGCGTCTCTTCACATCGCAGGCCGGGGGGTTGCCGCCGGGGGTTGCCGTTGGTATCGGCGATGATGCGGCGGTGGTCTCGGTCCCCCGTACCCAGCAACTGGTGGTCACCACAGACACCCTGGTGGAGGGGATCCATTTTACCGCCGATGCCGATCCTTTTTTGTTGGGTCAGAAGGCATTGCGCATCAATCTGTCCGATCTGGCGGCCATGGCCGCCCAGCCGCATTGGTATCTGTTATCGCTCTCTTTGCCGTCGCAAACCCCGGTGGCCTGGGTGGAGGCCCTGGTGGCCGGTTTGCGCCTGGCGGCCCAGCGACCGGCGGGTGAGGTGGTTTTGCTTGGGGGCAATACGACCGGGAGCGCGCCGGGGGGGATCAGCATTACCATCACCCTGTTGGGGTTGATCGGCACGAACCGGGCGGTAACCCGCAGTGGGGCCCAGGTGGGGGATCGCATCCTGGTGACCGGGACCATTGGCGATGCCACGTTGGGCTGGGCCAGCCAGCGGGGGGCATTGCCGGGGGCAACGGCAGAGGATTTGGCAGCCTTGCAGCAGCGGCACCGGTTGCCCGACCCGCCGGTTGAACTGGCCATTGCCTTGCAGGAGGCGGCTTACACGCGCTCGGCGGTGGATATTTCCGATGGTCTGCTGGCCGATCTGGGCCATTTATGCCAAGCCTCGCAGGTGGGAGCGCGGCTGGAGGCCGAGCGGGTGCCCCTCTCCCCCGCCGCCCGGCGTCAGGTGGAGCGGCATGGCGTGGCCCTGCTGGCGCAGATGTTGAGTGGCGGGGAAGATTATGAACTGCTGTTTACTGTCTCCCCCACGGCAGTGGCCGGGGTCCAGGTGCTGGCCGAGGCGGCGGGCGTGCGGGTGACGGAGATTGGGGTCATCACCGCCGGAGTGGGGGTGACGGTGACCTGTGCGGGTCAGCCGCTGCCGGTGGCGTCGGGGGGATGGGACCATTTTGGGTCGGCGTGATCATGGATGGTTGGGGCAGGTCGTTTTGCATGAACGCGCGGGGTCAACCGGAGAAGGAGGGCGTGTAAGTGGAACTCGTTGGCATAAAAGAGGAAGCACATCGACTGATCGACCGGTTACCAGAGACTATGGGTTGGGATGATCTCATGTACGAAATTTTTGTCCGACAAGCCATTGAGTCCGGTATGGCGGACAGTGCGGCCGGTGACACCACCAGTGTCGAGCAGGTGCGTGCGGCGTTTGGTTTGTCTGAATGAAGGTTTTTTGGACCAGAACTGCCCGGAGTCACCTTTCGGCCATTTATGACTATGTAGCCCTGCACTCCCCGGAATACGGAAAACGCATCGTGGATCGTTTGACGCGGAGATCCCGGCAAATTGCCCAGTTCCCCCTGGCTGGTCGGGTAGTACCAGAGATGGGCCGTGGACAAATACGGGAAGTCATGGAGGAACCATACCGGATCATCTATTTTATCAGATCAGACAGGGTTGATGTACTTGCGGTCGTTCATGGTTCCCGAAAATTTTGGAATGTTGATGGCGGATGAGCGATCGAAACGATTCGCGCCGTTGCTGGACACTCTCCAACAGGTCACCGAACAGAACCCTTTCCCTTGTTGAACCGCCATTTTTCACCCTCAAGAAAAAAAGCACTCCACAAAGAAGGGACCAAACGGGGTCCGAAAAAATTTGCGCACGCTGGACAAATTTTTGCTGTAATTGACCCGAAAATTGGAGCCGATGACAATATTGGGGGCCGTCAGGCTGATATCCTCCAGGCTGCTGGACATGCGCGTTTGAATGCCTCCGGCAATCTGGTTGGTAATCTCGCCCAAGGCATCCCAGACCTCATCCTCCTGTTCATTGGCCAACTCCAGTCCGGCCTCACCCAGCATGGCCCCCGCCGCCTTGACGGCAAAATGCAGCGGCGAAGCCAGGTGCACCCCCCCTTCCAACGCCCCGTTGAATAATATGATACCCGTCACTTCGGTGTCTGGCGGGGCATAGTCGTTAAAATCGGGCCGTTCCACATAAGGTCCGGGGATCACATCAATGCCCAGAAAGGCGATAAACACCTCTTTGACCGATTCGAGAATATATTCTTCCAGATGCGTCTTTAAAATGTTGGCATAGGGTGCCCGGATGGAAATGCCCCCTTTGTTGCGCAACGTGCTCAGATCCTCCTCGTGGAGCCGACTGACCACCAGTTTTTCAATCAGGCTTAACGTCTCCTCATCCACCCCCTCAAACTTCAAACCAACCCCCCTCGGGTCACCATTGACGACACGCGCCTTTAATTGCACAACAAATTGCTTGTTGACCACCCCAACCAGAATCTCAACGGCAAACTCCACAAGACAGTCGCTGCCGATAAACGGGTACATCTCTTTCATCTCTTGGCTGGCAACCTTCATCCCGCCCAGACTGACATCCAATGTTTTGCAAACCAGCTTGGCCTGGCCTGCAAAACGCAAAACAGCGTCCGTATTCAACTCAACCCTTTCGTGCTGCCGGTTAAACATGTGTATCCCTCCGCAAGCCCAATCCCGTTTGATCTCCCGGCCTTGATCATCTGCGGTAAACCGCCTCCCCACCCACCCCTACCCTGTTTTTAATAATTCTCAAGGGGTCCGGGGGGGATTATCCCCCCCGGTGGGGTCCAGGGGCAAAGCCCCTGGTGGCCGAAACGCCTGATCAAGCCCTGATCACTCATCTATGTCACACGATACCCACCCCCCATGCCTCAGAGAGGGATATCTATTTATAATCCAATACGCAACCCAAGACGGGCACCCCATCAACCCGACCACGCACACCGTTCCGGCCACCAGAGGCTTGGCCCCTGGATCCCACCCTACTGGGCCGACAAACCTAAATTGACGGACACGCTTCATCCGCGCCTGTTTCCGTCATGCCCGCGCAGGCGGGCATCCAGAGAGGCCGATGGTCAAGGCCATCCCTGTCATGTTAGCCTTGTTGGCCTTGATCATCGTTTCGTCCACGAACTCTCCTGGATGCCCGCCTGCGCGGGCATGACGGGAATGGGTATGACACGAAACTCGCCCGTCATTCCCGCGAAGGCGGGAATCCAGGGTTCTGACTGGGATGGCCGAAACGATGATCAAGGCCACCTTGTCGCCCCATTACCCTATGCACACAACTTTTGCAGGGATCCGGGAACCACCACGCGCCCCGATGGGGTTGGGGGACACCCCCTTCAACGGGGAGATATGGTATGCCTCGCGGGGCTTCGCCCCGGACCCCACCAGGGGGATAATCCCCCTGGACCCCTGTCACGGCACAATGCTTCCCGCCAAGCTACTCCTCCACAGCCAGGACCAGCGCGGGCTGACCAGGAGCCTGCCACCGCTGGCCCGCCTTGGCCGCGTCAGCCTGGCTGGCAAACGGACCGAGACGTACCCGAAACATGGAACGACCTGATTCATATTTGATGACACTGACATGGGGATGGTTGGCCCCCTCGCTGCGCAACTTGTCCACCATGGCCGTGGCATTTTTGTTGTCGGACAGAATGGCAATCTGTACCTGATAGCTCTTTTTCTTGGTGTCACCCGCCGGCTTGGCGGCGTCAGGCAACGCTTTTTGCGCCTCTGTTGGGGGCTTTTTGCTCTCCGCCGTCGGTTTTTGGGCATCCGGCCTGGGCGACACCGGCTTGACTGCGCCCTTCTCTTGCGCCGTCGTCCCATCCCCCTTGCGGGCCTCGGTCGGAATGGGCGTTACCCCCGCCAGAAAAGGGGGCACCACCTTCTTGCCGGTCGGTTCCTCCGGCAGGATCATTTTTTTCATGGCCAACCCTTTGTAAAAGGTCAGCTTCATCTCCTGTTCACGCAGCTTGGGCGGCAGGGTATCCGGCAAGGGATGCGCGGCACCATCCTCTTCTTCCGCCTTGGGCTGGGGCAAGGGGGGCAACTTTTTGGCCTCCGGTGCGGGCACAGCAGGGGCATCCGTCTTGGCTTTTGCCGCCGCATCCGCTTTGGCTTCCCCCTTCTTGCCGGCAACCGGCTTGGGTTCCGGCTTGGTCTCCGGCCTGATCTCCAGCTTGACCTCTTGCGTATTGCCTGACTTGGTGGATTTGCCCTCCGGCTTGCTCTCCGAACGTGCGGACGACTGCAAATCCGGCTTGATGTCCGGTCGAATGGTCGCTTGCAGGTCCGGCTTGATGCTCGGTCGAATGGCCGCCTGTAAATCCGGCTTGTCCGGTGACGCAACCGGTTTGCTGACCGGGACCAGGGCCGGTTTGACCTCTGTCGGCGGGATAAGCTTGACATCCGGCTTGTTTTCCGGGCGCGCTTCCGCCTTGGCGTGGGCGTCCGGTCTTGCGGAGCGCAGGGGTTGTTCAGACCGATTGGCCTGCTCCTGCGGCGGCATGGGCGATTCGACCGGGGTTGGATCCTTGGAACGGAACAGGAAAAACAACCCACTGCCAATTACCAGACCGAAAGCCAGGATGCGAAACAGGGGTTTGTTTCGTGGGTGCCGTCGATAACGCGCCGAGGTTGGAAAACGGGGATTCACATCTGCTCCGGGGCATGTACGCCCAGTAGGGTTAAACCATTGGCGATGACCAGACCCACCGCACCGATCAGGGAGAGTCTGGCTCCCCGCAAGTCGGCATCCTCATCCAGGATCCGGTGGCCATTATAGTAGGTATGAAAGGCTGCTGCCAATTCTAAAAGATAGTAGGGAATCTTCTGCGGCTCTTTTTCCAGGGCGGCATTTTCGACCACCTCGGGGAAACGGCTCAACAGACGCAGCAGATCCCGTTCATCCGGTTCGGTCAGGCGCGCCAGTTGGTCCCTCTGTACCGTATGCGGTGGCAACCCCTTTTCGGCCAGACGCCGCCAGACGGAATGGACCCGGGCATGGGCATACTGGACATAAAATATGGGATTATCGTTGGTTTTGGCCATGGCCAACTCCAGGTCGAAATCCAGGTTTGCCCCTGCCGAGCGGAGCAAAAACCAAAACCGCACCGCATCGGACCCCGCCTCTTCCACCACTTCCCGCAGGGTGACAAAGGTGCCCGACCGTTTGGACATGCGCACCGGCTGACCACCGCGAAACAGATTGACCATCTGCACCAACCGGACTTCCAGCAAGCCGGGCTTGCCGGTGAGGGCGGTCAAGGCGGCCTGCACCCGTTTGATATAGCCGCCGTGGTCTGCGCCCCAGATATTGATCAGGGTATCAAAGTTGCGTTCCGCCTTATCCAGGTGATAGGCAATGTCGGCGGCAAAATAGGTAAAGGTGCCGTCCGATTTTTGCAACGGGCGATCCACCTCATCGCCAAACTGGCTGGAGCGGAACAGCCGTTGCGGACGCGGTTCCCACTCTTCGAGCAGTTTGCCCTTGGGGGGTTCCAGGATCCCTTCATAGATCAGCCCCTTCTCTTCCAGGCGGGCCGCAACCTGGGCAATGAGGCCGCGTTGATGCAGCGACCGCTCCGAAAACCAGGTATCAAAATGAATATTGAGCAAGGCCAGATCGTCCCGGATCCAGCCCAGGCAGTGGGCCATGGCAAAATCGACCACGGCCGGGGGCGGTTCAGCGGGCAGTTCTGCGGCCAGCCAGCGGTCACCATCCCGCTCGCGCAGGGCCTGGGCAATTTCCACGACATATTCCGCCGGGTAGCACCCTTCGGGCAGGGTCACTGCCCGGCCAAAGAGGGCATAATAACGGATCAGCACCGACCGCCCGAGCACCAGGGTTTGGGCACCGGCATCGTTGATATAATATTCCCGTTCGACCGTGCAGCCGATGGCCTGCAACAGGCGGGCGATGACATCGCCGGTCACGGCCCCGCGACCATGGCCCAGGTGCATGGGACCGGTGGGGTTGGCGGAGACAAACTCCACCTGGATTTTGCGACCTGCGCCGATTTGGCTGTGGCCAAACTGGCTGCCAGCCTGCCAGATGGTGGGGATGATGGTGTGCAGGCTGTAGTCCGAGAGAAAAAAGTTGATAAAGCCGGGACCGGCGACCTCCCATTTTTCCACGTCGTTTTGTGTATCCGGCAGGGCAGCGACTATTTTTTCAGCCAGCAGGCGCGGCGGCAGCCGGGCGGCCTTGGCCAGCACCAAAGCGGCATTGGTGGCAAAGTCGCCATGATTTTTATCGCGTGGCCGTTCCACATTAAACACAAACGCGGTATCGGGCGAAAAGATCCCCTCGTGCCGCAGGCGTTCCAGGGTGGTTGTAATCAACCGGTCAATAATGCTGCGCACTGTTTCTCCAGTCCGTGCCAAATTTGTATAATCGTCAAGCGGGTCCAGGGGGATCATCCCCCTGGTGGGGTCCCTACCCTATGCACACATCTTTTTGGATGCGAGTTTCCAGCCTTCCAGGAGCAGCTCGAATTTTATCAGACCTCGCAACATGGTAATTGGT
>JADFYM010000163.1 GCA_015233035.1 Magnetococcales bacterium | reverse complement strand
GTAGCTCAGAAGATGCGGCAACTGACTATGAGTGTGCGGTTGGTATTTGACTACCTCCGTATGACGCAAAACACCTGTCGCGCTACCGTTTCGTAGCTTCCCTGGCCGAGAACAAATTTACCGTGCCCTCTGACTTGCGTAAAATTTTGTTGTGTGTTGCCGGTTTTCTGGAAGTGGCGGGGTTGATGTTGCGTCAAGCTGGCGTCATTATCTGCCCACATTTTGCGCTGGATTCCATCAGCGGTTCTCGAGGAAGAGAACTGTTTGAGTTCTTTGATAATTGCAGCAACCAGTTGGCGACCCTGTCCGAACCCCACGGTCGAAGCTCGTGCTTTTGCGCTCGTCTCAGCAGCTCCCGTCATGGGCGACATTGCTCTGCCACTGGTCTGTTTCATCGCCAACCCAAACGCCGGATTCCTGGGGAAAATTTTTCCCCAGTTTGAGTCTGGCGGGGGTTGGTGTTGCTCATCCCGCATCCCTCAAACCGGATACGTGTGGACAGGCACAATTCCCAATTGAGCAACTCCGCCTACCACCCGTACCCGCGAGCCAACAGACACCCCGTCCCCTGCGGTGGCCTGAACGATACCTGTGGCGGTAGCGATGCGGGCCATACCACCAGACAGCGAGACGATCATCCCAACGGCGGGTTGATTGCGGGACAGCAGTGAGGCCAATGCGGAAAGTGGGGATGCCATGGTTAAACCTCCGGTCGATCGATGGTGAGCGTTGTCAGTGCCTTGCCGCCAGACAGATCGTGACTGATGCCTGTGATCATGCCAATCCAACGCGCACCCGATATGTCGATGCACCGCACCAACTGGCCGAGGCGCAGACCGGGACGGTGCAGGATAACGAGACTGACGCGACTGCGTGGGTGGGCACGGGCATCCAGTTCGTTGCGACCACGGGATATGGCGCAAACGATGGAGCCAATCAGGGGGTCTACAATATCATCCCCCTGGTGGTCGCCTGCGCACCGATATACTGTGCGCGGGCATAAGTGACACTTCCTGTTCCGTCATTCCCGCGTAGGCGGGAATCCATTTGGCTTGTTGGACCTCCTGGATTCCCGCCTGCGCGGGAATGACGATACTCGTCAATTGTGACCGTGCGCAGTATAGACGGCGATGGCGATCATGCTGCGGTGACCTCAATGACAACGTTGATGGAAAAATCGACAATACCGGCGGCCATGTAGGCGGGTGAACTGATTCCGAATGCCACCGGATTGGTATAAAACCGGATGCGGGCTACAGCCACCCCGGCGGACGAGGCCTTGACGGTCATGCCATCGGGTTGCAGAGTCACGTTGCCTAAGTCAGTTTCAGCAGGGAATAGTCCGGGATGGCAGAGGTGATCTCACAACTGTCTGGCGCAAACAGAACGGAGCCCAGATCGGCATATTGCCACGCCTTGGAAGCGATGGATGCAATGGGGTATTTTGTGCTGCCTACCCCAGCGGTGAAGGCAACCACCTCGGTCTCTTCCCGTTGCTGTTCGCCGACATAGGACAGGGAAACCTGCTCATCCCCGGTGTGCAGAACGGCCATTGCACGCCAGGGGTTGGGATAGACGCAGATGGTGCCCCGGTTTGGATCGGCACTGTCGGCGAAAAATTCCACCGCATCGGCGTTTTTCTGGTCCATATCGGCGATGGCAAGGCGGTCTGCCAGGTCTACGGTCGTGTAGGTCTCATTTTCGGAGATGGTCTCGTCGTCCGTTATGACGTGTGCAGGGGTGGCAGAGGACCAGTCTGGCACCGCCAGGGGAAACCGGGGACGGCACACAGTAAAATATGCGTTCATCTGTGCAGGCTGGGTATCCTTCCGAACGCGCACACCACCCCGAAACCCTCCAGCCATGGAGGGTTTCGCATATCCGGGTGGAATAACACTGTCTGGCAGAGGGTGTGAACCTGGGGTGTCCGTCAGGACTTTTGCCGCAGCAGATGGTCAACCGCCTGCTGGGCACGCTCGTGTTGGGCCTGCAAGACGGCAATCCGCGCGGCGTTGCGACCGGCATCTGCCGCCAGTCGATAGATCGCCTCGGCGGACTGAATCCGGCCCGCCAACTCCAGACCGGTCAAAAAATCAAATGTTGTCATCGTAATGAGGCGTTGGCGGTCATCTGGCAGCACCAGTACGGTGGCTGCTCGGTCGTCTTCGGTGAGGAGAACGGCCCTTTCCTCGCTGGCCAGAGGAATGCCGTACCGAATGGCCTCCAAGGCCGCGCGTTCGCCCAGATCCCGCTCGCGATGGAGGGGATTGTGGCTGCGCAAGGTCTGAAAGTTTACGTAGGTTTGGGTCACGATGGGGCGGACGGCATCAGGATGTTCCTGCATCCATAACACAATATTTTCCGCTCCGAGGGATCCACTCTTGACCGTTGCCTCGTACAACACCGCGTCGGGGATATGGACTGGCACAGCGGGGTAAAGCAGGCAGGCCAGGGAATCGGCCACCGCCAGGGTGATCAAAGGCCCGGTGTCCGTCACCAACAGCTTGGCAATCCACGCGGCATCAGGCATGTGCCACCGCTCGAGAAGCCAGTTGGCAGATTAATTGTACGCCGGGTGATTGTGGATCACTGCGTCGGTGTGGCAGCGGCAGGTGGTATCGCCAGAGCATTTGGAGGGCATCGGCAAAATCGACTTCGTGGCCGACACGATCACCCAGCTCTGTGCGATTAATATCGCCTCGGCTATAAGATTCGGTGGCCTCTTTTTCTTCGGTCTCTGTCATGGTGGTCTCCCTGCAACAAACGACTCTGTGTGCTGTGGGTACGCCATGCGGCGTCGAAATTTTTATCATGGTGTCATGTTGCGGATGCCGCTTCAAGAACTATTTTGTTGCACGTGGCGTCCATCCTTGGATGGGCTGTCCTGAATCCGCAGCAGTGGCGATACAAAAAAGGTTGCCGTTCGCGTCGCCAGACAGCACACTGTCCCCCTGGATTGACCATTGCCTGTTGGACACCCTGTCACCATGCTGATCTGCTCGCCTTCTCCCATTGTCCGTCGTCGCTGGCGGCGGTTTGCCGAACACCGCCGTGGCTATGTTTCCTTGTGGATCTTTGCCGTGCTGCTCGGTCTCTCCCTGGGGGCGGAACTGCTGGCCAACGACAAACCGTTGCTCATCCGCTACCAGGGATCGTTTTATGTTCCCCTGCTGCACGCCTACCCGGAGACGGCCTTCGGCGGCGATTTTGCCACCGAGGCGGATTACAAAGACCCCTTTATCCTGACCCAATTGCGCCAGTCGCCCAACTGGGTGCTCTTTCCGCCCATTCCCTACAGTTTCAACAGCATCGACAGCCAACTCCACCATCCGGCTCCCGCCCCGCCCGATGCCAACCATCGGCTCGGCACCGATGACCGGGCGCGGGATATTCTGGCCCGATTGATCTACGGCTTTCGCCTGTCGGTGCTGTTTGCCTTGACCTTGACCGGGATCGGCACGGTGACCGGCATCCTGGCCGGTGCCATTCAGGGCTATTTTGGCGGTCGCACCGACCTGCTCTTGCAACGGGTGATCGAAATTTGGGGTTCCATGCCGGAACTCTATTTGTTGATCATTTTTGCCAGCCTGTTCAACCCCAGCATTTTGCTCCTGATTGTGTTGCTCTCCCTGTTCGGTTGGATGAGCCTGGCCGATTATGTCCGTGCGGAATTTTTGCGTGCCCGCACCATGGGGTATGTCAAGGCGGCCCGCGCCATGGGGGCCTCGGATCGGACCATCATGTTCCGCCATCTGCTGCCCAACGCCATGACCCCGGTCATCACCTTTTTGCCCTTTCGCATCTCCGGCACCATTCTGGCCCTGACCAGCCTGGATTTTCTCGGCCTGGGTGTGCCACCCTCCACCCCCAGCCTGGGCGAATTGCTGCAACAGGGCAAGGCCAACATGGATGCCTGGTGGATCTCGCTTTCGGCTTTTATCGTTCTGGTGGCGATGATGCTGCTGCTCAACTTTATCGGCGAGGCCCTGCGCGACGCCATGGATCCGCGCAAGGAGGCGTGAAGATATCATGCAATGGGGAAGGGTATGAGACGAAGAACGGTTGAGAGGAAGCCTTTGCGTACCAGGCAGGACATAACGGGGGCTGCCGAAAAAAAAGCGGACAAGCTGCTGCTGGCGGCCAATGAGGCTGCACAGGTGGTCAGACAGGTCCATCTGGTCCTGATGTTGATCGGCATCCTGGCCGTCGTGCTGATTTTGACCACCACCGACCGGATGCTGTTGGTGGGAGAGGCCGTCAAGATCCCTCTGTTGGATGTCAGTCTGAATGTGGTAGAGGTCTATCGATGGGGACCGGTGTTGTGGGTGGCCATCAACCTGAACCTGCTGCTGGTCCTCGAAATGTTTGCCCGCAAGAGCCGTGCCTTGCAAGCAGTGTGGCCGGGTGGGGTTGCTTCCCTGCCGGTCCGGTTGTATCCCTTTCCCTTTGGGCACTGGCTGGCGCGATGTCACACTGGCCCCATCTCCTGGTTTCTCCACCTGTATGTCTGGGTAACCTGTCTGATCCTGCCCGTTGGCGTGTTGCTCATGGCAGAACTGCGCTTTCTGGCCTATCATGATTTTTACGTGACCGTCCAACAAGCGTTTTTTGTTTCGCTCCAGCTTGCCCTGCTCTGGTTTTTCTGGCCCAGAATCGTCGCAAGTGCGCCGCCGCCATCGGAATGGTGGATCTCTTTCCAAATGATGGCGCGACGCAAGCTGATCCTGCTGGCTCTGTTGACACTGGGTGTCAGCGTGGTTGCCCTCTTTCCAGAAAAAATTTTGTCTGGGTTGCAAGAGATAACCGGTTCTCATTACCGGTTTTCATACTGTCTGAAGGTTTCTGATGAAATCCTGGTCAAGCAGGCCCCGTCGTCGGAATTGATCGCAGCCTATGCCACGCAAAACAAGCCAGGGGGAGCAGTATGGCTCGAACATGCAGAGGGGTTGGATTTGCGAGGGCGGGATCTTTCCTGTGCCGATCTTTCGGATTCGCGCTTGTACAGGGTTCGGTTTGATAAAACTTCCAATTTGGCGGGAATGAATCTTTTTGGGGCCGATTTGTCAGAAGCTGGACTGCCTGGGGCAAATTTGGAAAGAACAGATCTGACTTGGGCGCAATTGCCAGGAGCGTACATGGTTGGGGCGAAATTGTCGGGAACGAAACTGAATCCGTCGAACTTGGCGGGAGTAAACCTGCGATCGGCGGATTTATCGGGAGCGGACTTGGGAAAAGCGGATTTATCGGGAGCGAACCTGAGAGATGCGGATTTATCGGGAGCGGACCTGCGTGAAGCGCATTTGTCGGGAGCGGACCTGAGAGATGCGAATTTGTCGGGATCAAGTCTTAATGATGCAGACTTGAGACTGGCGCGGATGCGAGGCGCATCCATGGAGGGAACGGACTTACGCATGGCACGACTGGACGGGTTACTTGTCGATAGTCAGCCTGTTGAGAAAGGGGTTAAGGCAAATGGAATATGTTTGACAGGGGCTGATCTTCGAGGGGCTTCTCTGGGTCAAGCCGATTTGACCGGGATGGGTAATCAAAAGGACTGCGGACAAAAGGGAGTGGATTGGGAAAAGATTCGAGAAAAACTATCACGCTTGCCAGACGAACGAAAGGAAAAGGTTTTGGAACGGCTGAAAAAAGCCGAAGAACGGTGGCTGAAGAACAAAAATAAGGGATTTCTGGTCAGTGACAATGCCCCTTTCCCGGCTGGTGATGATACGCCCGGTCGGTTTGTGGAGGGTAAACCCACATCTTTCAAAGACGCTTTTTTCGATACCACATTGCAGGAGATACTGCGTGCCAATGGCGTACCTGTTCCAAATTCGGTGTCGTCTCAGGAACACCATGACCAATATCTCCCATTTTTGGCGGAAAAGCTGTACTGCTTGTCCGTGCCATCTGCTCTCATGCTCTCGAATACGGCAGTTTCTGCAGATCGCAACCCTGGTAAACTGGATCTCGGTCTGGATTTGGATCGCCTTTTCCATTCTATGTCGAAAGAAAAATTGCATTCTTTCATCAGTACCGTGTCGGATCGTAATTGCGCGGATTTTACAGTCTCTGGCCAGTCGTCCTGGGAGTGGACTCAGTGGCAAACGGTTCAGAAAATCTTGCGAAAAATCGTGGAGGAGCAACGACAAAAAAGGTTGCCGTCCGCGCCATCAGACAGCACCATGTCTCCCGTGGAGGAAAAGCGACATGAAAACCCCCGATCCTGACCTGCTGGCTGAGATGGTCAAACGCATTGTGGCGGTCGCGCACCCCCTGCGCATCATCCTGTTTGGATCCGCTGCACGGGGAGAGATGGGACCGGACAGCGATGTGGATCTGTTGGTGGTGGTGCCTGATGGCTGTCATCGCCGTCAGATGTCACAGACCGTGTTTCGCGCCCTGCGGGGGATGGGAATCTCCAAGGATGTGATCGTGGTGACGAAACAGGATGTGCTGGATTATGGATGTAACCCCTCACTGGTCATCGCGCCCGCCCTGGCGGAAGGAAAGGAATTGTATCATGCCATCTGACAGAGAGATTCCCGCAATGCCTGGCGGTTGGCTGGCAAGAGTCAGAGGGGACAGGCCAATGAACTCTTTCCGCAAGGCATCCTGACCATGGCCGAACCACTCCTGGAAATCGACAACCTGCACGTCCACTTTCGGGGCGAAACCGGTCTTGTCGAGGCGGTGCGGGGGATCTCCCTGACCATTCAGCCCGGCGAAACCTTGGCCCTGGTGGGAGAATCGGGCAGCGGCAAGACGGTTGCCGCCCTCTCCCTGCTGCAACTCCTGCCCGCCAACGCCACCATTCGCGCCAACGCCATTCGTCTGCGGGGCACCGACATCACCCGCCTGGCCCCCGAACCGTTGCGCCACCTGCGAGGCCGGGAGGTGGCCATGGTGTTTCAGGAACCCATGACCGCCATGAATCCGGTCTATCCCATCTTTCGCCAGTTGGCCGAATCCTTTGCCCCGGACGCAGTCGCGCAAGCCCCCGTCGATCTGAAAACCCTGCGCCGCCGGGCCATCGAACTGCTGGAGATGACCGGCATCACCGACCCCGAACAACGGCTGGACAGCTATCCCCACCAACTGTCGGGCGGCCAGCGGCAACGGATCATGATTGCCATGGCCTTGGCCCGGCGTCCGGCCCTGTTGATCGCCGATGAACCCACCACCGCCCTGGATGTGACCATCCAGGCCCAAATATTGGAACTGCTGGGCCGTCTCCAGCAAGAGTTGGGCATGGCCATGCTGCTCATCACTCATGATCTGCCCATGGTCTACAAGACCGCCAATCGCGTGTGCGTGATGCGGCAGGGAGAAATCTGCGAAACCGCCGCCACCGAAACCCTGTTTCAGCAGCCTCAGCATCCCTATACCCGGCAATTGCTCGCCAGTCTGCCCAACCGCCAGCCGCCCCCCCGACCGGCCAATCCGGTGACGGTCTTGCAGGTGGGCCAATTGCACTGCCATTTTCCCATCAAACGGGGGTTGTTGCAGCGCACTGTGGGATATGTCAAGGCCGTGGATGGGGTGGACTTTACCCTGCGGCGTGGCGAAACGGTGGGCATCGTGGGCGAGTCGGGCAGCGGCAAGACCACCCTGGGCGAGGC
Organism: Magnetococcales bacterium; assembly: GCA_015233035.1. Classification (GTDB taxonomy): domain Bacteria; phylum Pseudomonadota; class Magnetococcia; order Magnetococcales; family Magnetaquicoccaceae; genus Magnetaquicoccus. The sequence continues at coordinate 2,059 of JADFYM010000163.1, read as the reverse complement.
CATTTTGCAACTGAACCAGAGTCGGGGACAATTGCTGTTCGATGGACAGGATCTCTATGCCGTCGACCGGGCCACCTTGCGGGGGCTGCGGCGACGCATTCAGGTGGTCTTTCAGGATCCCTTTTCCTCCCTGTCGCCACGCCTGACCGTCGGGCAAATTCTGGAGGAGGGGTTGCGGATCCATCGTCTGGAGACCACCGAGGCGGGACGCCGCCAGCGGGTGGAGGCCATCCTGGCCGAAGTGGGGTTGCCGCCGGAACATCTGGACCGCTATCCCCATCAATTTTCCGGTGGCCAACGACAGCGCATTGCCATCGCCCGCGCCATGATTCTCAATCCCGATCTGCTGGTGTTGGATGAACCCACCTCGGCCCTGGATCTGTCTGTGCAGGCGCAAATATTGACCCTGCTGCGCACCTTGCAGGTGCGGCACGGGTTGGCCTTTATTTTTATCTCGCACGATTTGCGGGTGATACGGGCCATGGCCCATGACGTGCTGGTGATGTGGCAGGGCAAGATTGTGGAACAGGGGGAGACGCAGGCGATTTTTGATCATCCCCAGCATCCTTATACCCGGCAGTTGCTGGCGGCGGCTATCCATCTATCGACGGTGGTGGGGGCCTCGGCGGCGTGACTAATTTCCCCGGACCCCCTTGATAATGATTAAAAAAAAAGGTGGAGGGGTCTGGGGAGGCGGTTCTCCGCCTCCCCAGAAAAGTGGTCCCACTACCCGTTCTGGTTCAAAAAGACCTCTTCCAGCATCGTGGTCTCCAACAAACGGTCACCCCACACCTCCAGCGTGGGTTGTTCGGCATGGGACACCTTTTGGATCACCCACTCGGGCAGGGGATGAAAACGGCGTTTCAACAACCGCAGGAGAAGAGCCGCTTCACCTTCCTGCCGCCCTTCCTGCCGCCCTTCCAACCGGCCAATACCATAAGTGGATTCTACCATGCTGGCCTGATAGTGCAGGTCATCCTTGTAGTGTTCGTAAGACTTGCGCTCCGGTTCGGGAAGACGCAATATGTCGAGTTGTTCCTTGGCCTTGCGCAGACCACGGGCGGTGAAATCCTCACGCATGCACCCACTTTCAGCGAAACGACGGCAGCAGAAAGTTGTGAACGCGAGATGTGGGGTAGACCATCCCTTTACGAAAGGTCCGCGAGAACGCTCTCAATCGTTGGAGCGTCCAGTATCCGAAGGCTCCATTCTTTTAAAGCAGGCGGTTCGGCCTGGGCTATTCTTGCGCTGGCCCAGGGGGGTAGTTCGCCGAAGCGGCGTTGCAATTGGCGTGTCAGCATGGCTGCCTCGCCTTCCTGGCGACCATCCACCCGCTCCTGCACAAACAATGGCCGTAGCACATCGTTTTCCATCACATTGAATGTAAGTGCCATTTCTTCAGCCTCCATTTTGACAATAGTCTCCAGTCGACGCAACCGGGACAAGATGAGCAGCTTTGCCAGCGCGTCTGCTCTGGCCTTGTCCGGCAACGCACTGATTCGACATAAAATCTGCCGGATAGTTTCGTTCTGGTTACCCATTCGACAAAGAATGGCCAGGATGTTCTCTTCCAAAAGCGGACTGGCCATCAATTCCTGGCAGTCAATGTCACGAATGTCAACGACATCATACTGAAAGGACAGTCTGTCCTCCTGGATACCCGTCTGTGCATTCCACTTCGCTTCTCCGACATACAGCACCTTCTGAACGAGTTTTTTGTCTGGATAGTGCTGCCGTATGAACGTGTAGTACATCAGCATCCGCCAATCCATCTCTTCGGATTTGCTGTGTAATTCTATATGAGACAGCGAATTGTCATCCATCAGGAAGACCAAATCGGGTACCCGCTTCTGGGTTGAAGCGAACTCAACCGGCAACATGGCAACAGCCTGGCGTCCAATCAGCACCTGCAACAACCGTTGCGGTGGCTGTTTTGTGCTGGTTCAGCGAAAATCGGACAAATTGCCTTTTCTGATAAGCTACTCCCCGTTCTTTCCTGGGGGTCATCCAGGAACATCGGATTGCGTTTTTTTAGGCATGGTGGGTCTATTGTCCGGCG
>JADFYM010000162.1 GCA_015233035.1 Magnetococcales bacterium | reverse complement strand
TACTGTGTGCATTTTTTGATCCACAGCCCCCTGATGCCCCGATCCGGGGCTCTGCCCCGAGCCCCGCCAGGGGCTTTGCCCCTGGACCCCACCAGGGGGATAATCCCCCTGGACCCCTGCAAATATCAACGACTTGTTGAGATGTGTGTAATGAAATGGGGATTATCCCCCCCGGTGGGGTCTTGGGGCGACATCCGCCCGGTTGAGCCACTAATGACTCGCCGCCAGCAAGGCAGTCTGCGTATTGTTATTCGCCGACGGCAGAGCACTCTGTCCGGCGGAGGGTGGCGCAAAGGCGGCAATCGCCTGCACCAACTGGTTGATGCTGGCATTGCTCATACTGGAACCGGGATGATAAAGCGACTGAATACCGCCCACATCGCTCGCATCCAGGGTGCGATTGTTCCGCGTAAGTTGATAATACATGATCGAGGTGGGATCGGCGTCGCTCGCCAAACCGATGGCGTGCCCGATTTCGTGCAAGGCTGTTTGATAAAAGGTTGCTTCGGTACCGCTATAGGTCAATTGGCCATCTGCCGCCACCACCAGGGCGTCTTGCGTGGGATCCTCCAGGCGGATGATGGTATCCGGGGCGATCATGCCCGCCTTTGCCTGATAACTGGTATAACCGATCACCCCCGAATCGGCCGTATCAAAGCTGCCCCAGCCGAGGCGAATATCGGTTTGTGACGAGTCGGCCACTTCTTCGAACGTCAGGCCAGAGGCTTTGCTCCAGGCGGCGAAGGCGTTCTGCACGGTCTCTTCATAGCTGCTATCGATATAACCGCTGAACGGGGCACCACGGGTGGCCGCCGCATCGGCCATGCTCCAGGTAATGGGTTGCATACTGTCCCACAAAGCTCCGGTCAGCACGGCAGAACCGGACGATTGCGCGGAGACGGTCTGGGCCTGTTGCAACCCGGCCTCGGCGGCCTGGGCGGCAGCCGTGTCGCCAATCGTCAAGTCATATTGGGCAATGACACCGATATCCTGGCCAAGGGCCTTGCTGACCGTCGCTTGACTGCCAGCCAAGCCATAGTAGCCACCATAACCGCCATACCCACCACCATACCCACCACCATACCCACCCGCATAGAAACCATCGACATAGGGCGTATCGCCCACACCGGAATAAGAGTCGCCGCTGGTGCTGCCCAAAAAGTCCAAGATGCTGTAGCTGTCGTTGACCGAATCATATGTGCCATTGACAACCAGGATATTGCCGCCATTGCCGCTGATGGCATCATGGTTACCCGTGATGGTGCCCGTGCTGTAGGCACTGAAACCGATGGCATCGTTGGAAGCATCAATGGTCTCGTCAAAGCCGATGACGCTAATGCTGCCGCCCGTACCCAGGGTCAAGGTATCGTCGTTGCCCACCTCGGTCACCGTGTCACCGGTACCACCTGTGGTGATGTTATTGTTGCCATTCAGGGTGGCACTGGTGTTGTTGCCCAGGGTAATCCGGTCGCTGGAGGCATTGATGGTCTCGTTAAAGCCGGTGGCGGTAATGATGCCACCCGTGCCCAGAGTCAGGGTATCGTTGTTGCCCACCTCGGTTACCGTGTCGCCGGTGCCACCGGTGGTGATGTCGTTGCTACCATTCAGAATGTCACTGCTGTTATTCCCCAGGGTAATCCGGTCGTTGGAGGCATTGATGGTCTCGTTCATCCCGGTGACAGTAATGGTCCCACCCGTGCCCAGAGTCAGGGTATCGTTGTTGCCCACCTCGGTTACCGTGTCGCCGGTGCCACCGGTGGTGATGTCGTTGCTGCCATTCAGAATGTCACTGCTGTTATTCCCCAGGGTAATCCGGTCGTTGGAGGCATTGATGGTCTCGTTCATCCCGGTGACAGTAATGGTCCCACCCGTGCCCAGAGTCAGGGTATCGTTGTTGCCCACCTCGGTCACCGTGTCGCCGCTGCCACCGGTGGTGATGTCATTGCTGCCATTCACGGCGGCACTGGTGGTGTTGCCCAGCATGATGGCGTCACCGGACGCATTGATGGTCTCCCCGATACCGGTGGCGGTGATACTGCCCCCCGCGCCCAGGGTCAGGATATCGTTGTTGCCCACCTCGGTCACCGTGTCGCCGCTGCCGCCCGTGGTGGTATTGTTGCTGCCATTCAGGATGACACTGCTGTTGTTGCCCAGCGTGATGGCGTCACCAGACGCATTGATGGTCTCCCCGATACCGGTCACAATGGCACTGTTGCCCCCCGCCAGCGTCAGCGTGTCGTTCGCACCGGTGGCCTTGCCAATATCCCCACTGCCCGTGGTCAAGACAACCGAATTGTTGCCGTCCACCTCGGCGGTGGAGTTGGCTCCAACAGACTGGGCCTGCGAACTGATGCCCTTGGCATCCGCCAGATCACCTGTCGAAGAGGACCAGGCCAACGAGGTAGCCCCATCGGCTTCGGCGGTCGAATTGCTGTTGGTGACCGATGCCGTATCGCCAGACCCCGTGGTCAGGGCGGTGGAGTTGGCTCCTTGTGCCTGGGCCTGATCCGCCGTGCCGGTGGCCTTGGCAATATCTCCGCTGCCTGTGGTAATGGCGACCGAGTTGTTGCCATCCACCTCGGCGGTGGAGTTGGCTCCATAAGACTGGGCCTGCGAATTCAAGCCCTTGGCATCCGCCAGATCGCCCGTCGAGGAAGACCAGGCCAACGAGGAGGCCCCATCGGCTTCGGCGGTCGAATTATTGTTGGTGACCGATGCCGTATCGCCAGACCCTGTGGTCAAGGCGGTGGAGTTGGCCCCTTGCGCCTGGGCCTGATCCGCCGTGCCGGTGGCCTTGGCGGTATCCCCGCTGCCCGTGGTGATGGCGACCGAATTGCTGCCATCCACCTCGGCGGTGGAGTTGGCTCCATAAGACTGGGCCTGCGAATTCAAGCCCTTGGCATCCGCCAGATCGCCCGTCGAGGAAGACCAGGCCAACGAGGAGGCCCCATCGGCTTCGGCGGTCGAATTATTGTTGGTGACCGATGCCGTATCGCCAGACCCCGTGGTCAGGGCGGTGGAGTTGGCTCCTTGTGCCTGGGCCTGGTCCGCCGTGCCGGTGGCCTTGGCAACATCCCCGCTGCCCGTGGTAATGGCGACCGAATTGTTGCCGTCCACCTCGGCGGTGGAGTTGGCTCCATAAGACTGGGCCTGCGAATTCAAGCCCTTGGCATCCGCCAGATCGCCCGTCGAGGAAGACCAGGCCAACGAGGAGGCCCCATCGGCTTCGGCGGTCGAATTATTGCTGGTGACCGATGCCGTATCGCCAAACCCTGTGGTCAGGGCGGTGGAGTTGGCCCCTTGCGCCTGGGCCTGATCCGCCGTGCCGGTGGCCTTGGCGGTATCCCCGCTGCCCGTGGTAATGGCGACCGAGTTGTTGCCATCCACCTCGGCGGTGGAGTTGGCTCCTTGCGCCTGGGCCTGGTCGTTCGTGCTGGTTGCCTTGGCGACGCTGTTGGCCCCCGTGGCCAGTGCCACCGAATTGCTGCCATCCACTTCGGACAGGGAACCCGTACCCGTGGTATAGGCGTTGTCCAAGGTGCCGCTGGCAATGACTTTGTCGTTGTTGCCATAAGTAATGACCGTGCTACTGTTGCCCGTGATGCTGGCATTATCGTTTTGACCGAAAATATTCGCCGTGACATTGCTGCCCGCCGTGAGCGCGTCGCCGTTGCCGGTCACGGTGGCGGTTGTGCCGTCGGCGAGGGTGATTGTGCCATTTGTTTCGTTGAGACTTGTGCCACTACCACTCACGCCCACACTATCACCTGTACCCGTAATACTCAAATTGCTACCGCTGCAAGAGAGATTGGCACTACCGACAACACTATCTGCTGAATTGCCACAAAACACAAAAAAATTGCCTTGTATGCTTGCACTGGACCCGTTTGATAGAAACAGGTTGTTGCTATTGCCCTCCAGGGTGACATTGATTGATCCTGGATTGATGGCTATGATAGAGTTGTTAGTAATAATAGTTGAGTAATTTCCAACACCCCCCACACTGGCTTGATTTGGAGCATTCGAAGGAACGGTTCCAGGCTGATAGACTCCACTGGTTATCGTTACCTGTCCGTCCAGATACTGTGCCGACCAACGGATAGTGCCGTCACTGGCCTGAACGGTATGTTCGGTAGAGTTGGTCTCTGTCAAATATGCGCCATCATGATTGAAGCGTTGTTGTTCACCGAGATCGGCTGCAACATCATCTTCTTTGTTAACTGCATACACCTCAGCTTGATTACCATATGGTACACTTGGTATCTTAACATTTCCTTCAAAATTGGGGTCCGTAGCATGTGCCGCTTCATGTATCAACCCAAGGGCAGATGACTGCACACCAACTGCATAACCATTGGCATCAACTATAACGGCTCCATATTCAGGATTCCAATTGATGATGTTGCTTGACTTAAAATATTGGTCAGTGCTATCTGCTCCTACACCATGAACAATATTAATTGTTACATTTTCGTTCTTTATGCCTTGCAAAATAGCTGCTGCGGTATTGCTATTTTGCAAGTAACTTAGAGCAACGTTCAGGCTGTCAATATCTGCTGAATTAGCATTTTTGACAGTAAAATCAGCGGCAGTGTAGCTCATTTGTTCCTCCTATTTATGTTTGTTTGATCCTGACAATCAACGCAGAGTAAAATTTAGATGTATTTACTGTACTTAAACATTGGCGACCAACTTTATATTAGTGGATGGCATCCGTACATTCGATTTGTTCCTGAGTATTCATTTCCTCAGACACCCCCGTTTGTACCGCCCACTGAGTTAATTCACTAACCAATAACGGTCCTGCTGTGATGGATATTTTGTTACAGCTTGGCGATCTTATAAACGTACCTGTAATTTTATTATGATTAATAAATTTTCTACTGAAGATGAATTTAACCTCAGTCCCATTATCTAAATTTAGGAATATTCCTTCGCGTGGCTCCCATGCCCCGATATCATTGGCTTCGACGTTCAAGTCAGAACGTCGAAGAAGATCAACTAGACTGGAGATGCGTGACGGATCCCTGGTAATGTAAGTGCATCCCCTCTCTCTGAGGGAAATTTCATTCAATCCAACCCGGTAAGCCACATCCTGTCTCGCAAGAACAACGGTGGCTGTTTGAGTCGTTTTAAGTATATCAATTTGTTGAGATAAATTTATAAATTCATCATTGGCATACAGAGATGTCTCTGACAAAACAACAACTAAAAATATTAATAGTCTCAGTTGCACGGACACGAACCAAATATTTTCTAATGGACTAATAATTAAATATTTCATTTTAATACTTTCAACGGATAATTTTTAATTGAGGACAAGAAATTAATGGATATAATTCTTGCATTCAGTCTGTCTCCGAGCGTTATGTACCTCAGGTTCCCCAGTCTGCACTGCCCACTGCATTAAATCATGAATTAATGACCGTTCTGTGGTGACATGTATTATTTTAAACGTGTCTGACAAACTAAACTCTCCTCTAATTCTAGCATTTTGACCGATAAAGTTTCTACCAAGCAAGAACTTAACCTCTGTCTCATTGGATAAATTCAAAAATATTCCTTCGTGTGCTCCCCATGCCCCCCACGCTCCACCACCACACGGACCCTCCACATTGCTTGCAACCGCTACATCAGCCCGTTTGATAAGCTCGACAAGACTGGAGACAAGTGCAGGATCTCGAGTGGTATAAGTGCATCCCCCTTCCTTGAGGCCGGATTCATCCAGTCGTCTGTCAAAAAACCATCGCTCTGGCACAAGAACAACTGTAGCCGTCCGAGCCATTTTGAGAAGCTCAATTTGTTGATATAAATCAATCGATTCATCAGCAGCACACCAGGCAGTCGTTGACAAAAGCAGAAAAAACAAAATAATTTCCTTCATTTAAGCCTCTTTCAAGATGCCGATTATCACCACTCACAGTTCCATAGTTACCAACAACCACGTGACTGATGTTCTGGACATCGATTCTATTACTCCATAATAGCAGAATCAAGGACATTGTTTACACCGGCTAATAAATTTCTTTGACCGTTTATTATGTTGTTAAACCGATTTATATTACTTGTATGGTTGTAAAAATGCAAAAGAGGTTACAAAACGATAAGGTTTGCTGCTGTCCGTAAATTAATATTTCTAAAGAGATTGTTGCTGGGACGACAGGCAAGATTGGCCGTCCGCGTTGCCAGTTGCCCATCTCGCCCCGTGTTGCCAACCCTGATTAATGACTCGCCGCCAGCAAGGCGGTCTGCGTATTGGTATTTGCCGACGGCAGACAACTCTGTCCGGCGGAGGGTGGCGCAAAGGCGGCCAAAGCTTGCACCATCCAGGGTGCGATTGTTCTGCGTGAGTTGATAGTACATGATCGAGGTGGGATCGGCGTCGCTCGCCAAACCGATGGCGTGCCCGATTTCGTGCAAGGCTGTTTGATAAAAGGTTGCTTCGGTGCTGTGCGAACTGTCGCCTATGGCGCAACCGACGGGACAAAGAACGGTTCAATCTCCCCGCGCAGCCGACCGGCGACCGCGACGGGCAAAATCACGGTCAAGCGGATTTGCTCGTCCTGCTCTTCCCGCTCCAGAATCAACCCCTCGCGACACAGACGGGCCAGCAATGCCCCCTCCGTCATGGGTAACGCCAGACGATAACAGGGATTGTTGCGGTTGGCCTCCTGCTCCAGGGTGGCCAATAATTCGGTCATCCCCTCGCCCGTCAGGGCCGACAAGACATGGGCCGCCGGGCGGGCGCGCAACCGCTCCAGCAGGCCGGGCGTGGCCACCTGATCCGCCTTGTTGAAGAGCGTCAACAGGGGTTTGTCCGCCATGCCGCCCCGTTCCCGCAACAATTCGCGCAATACGCCGAGCACCGCCTCTTCCTGGTCCTGCCACTCCGGGTCGGACAGATCCACAATGTGCAAGAGCAGATCCGCTTCCAACACCTCTTCCAGGGTGGCGCGAAAGGCGGCCACCAGTTGATGGGGCAGATCGCGAATAAAACCGACCGTATCCCCCAGAATGATGCGTCCACCACCGGGCAGCATCACCTGGCGCAAGGTGGGATCCAGGGTGGCAAACAGACGATCCGCCGCCTCCACCGCCATGATTGTTCGATTTTGCGGCGTGTTGATACCCGCGACGGCCCCGGACAACCGGTTGAACAGGGTGGATTTGCCCGCGTTGGTATAGCCCACCAGGGCAACGGTGAACAACGGCACCTCGCGCCGCGATTGCCGTTGCAGGGTACGGGTCCGTTCCACCTGCTCCAACTGTTTTTTCAGCACATGGACCCGGTCACGCAACAACCGGCGATCCACTTCAATCTGGGTCTCCCCCGGTCCGCCCCGCATCCCGAAGCCACCGCGTTGCCGTTCCAGATGGGTCCAGGAACGGACCAGGCGCGATTGTTGATACAACAGGGAGGCCAGTTCCACTTGCAGGCACCCTTCCCGGGTCCGGGCGCGGGCCGCAAATATTTCCAGGATCAGCCCGGTACGATCCACCACCTTGGCGTGCAACTGCACCTCCAGATTGCGTTGCTGAACGGCAGACAGGGGATTGTTGAAGACCACCACCTCCGCACCGCAGGTTTCAATCTCGCGCGCCAGCTCCTCGACGATGCCCTTGCCCAGATAGGTGCCGGGCACAACGCGCCGGGCCGAATAAAGACGGCTGCCCACCACCTCCAGGCCAGCCCCGCGTGCCAAATGGTCCAACTCAGCCGCCAGCAACTCGGCATAGGCCCGGTCGCGACGCGACGGAATCATCTGAATCAAAAAGCCCCGATCCGGTGGGGTCTGGGTGTCCAACAGGGTTTTGACGGTCATGCCGGGTTCACTTTTATCCTGAACAGCAAGTTAAACAAAATTTTCTCAATAATTTTATAATAGAACCTTTTCCGATGAATGCAAGAGGTTGCTGGGCATTTTGCCATTTCCTTGTCCGGGAGAGAGGAACCCGCAAGCGGATCCTTTCTTCCCGGCGCAATTCCGGTCATACTGGCAGTTGAATTTTCGCTGGTTAACCCATCCTGCCAGAAATGACCCCATGCCTCAGATCCGCGTCACCGAAACAGTGCCGTTCAGCCAAAGCCAAATGTACCATTTGGTTGTGGATATGGAACATTATGCCGATTTTTTGCCCTGGTGCAGCCGGGGTCGTGTCCTGGAACGCAACGGCAACCAGCTTTTGGCGGAATTGACCATCTCCTTCAAAGGCATTCGCGAAAGTTTTCAGACGGTGGACATCCTGACCCCGGAGGAAAAGGTGGAGGTCAATCTGCGTTCCGGCCCCTTTCGCTATCTGGTCAGTACCTGGACCTTTACACCCCTGGCACCACAACAGACACGGGTCGATTTTTTTATCGACTTCACCTTTGAAAGTCGGCTGAAAGAGATGATTCTCGGCCCGGTTTTTTCACAAATTTCCAGGCAAATGGTGTCGGCCTTCTGCAAACGGGCCTTTGCCTTGTTCGCCCACAATGGCCAACCTTCCTCCGAACCCCCGCCTTGTTGCACCATCGCACCAAATCATGCGGATTCATTCATGTCGGATTCAAAATAACAATTGATAACAAAGGAAACACAAAATCATGCGCAAGTATCTTTATGCTGGGTTATGGATGCTGGCTGGAGCGGTCTGTTGGCCACTCTCCGGCTCGGCTGAACCGGCGGCCAGAGTGGGACAATGGGTGTTGGACCAGGAAGAGGTGGACCGGGCACTCTCTGGAAAATTTTATGAGTTGCGCGAAGCGCACGTCCAGGATGCGGTGATGGAGCATTTACTGGAGACGGAAGCCAAAACCCTCAACGTGAGTCCAGCCGATCTGTTGGACAAACAGGCCGACGCCAAGGTGGCCCCCCCTACCAAGGAAGAGGTGGCGCAATTTATCAAGAACAATAAAAGCCATCTGACTGGCGAAGGGAAGGGGGTGGAAGATCAGGTCCGGGAATATATGCTGGACAAAAAGCGGGAGGAGGCCAGAGAGGCTTACCTGAAAGGGTTGTGGGAGAAATATGGCGCGGAAATTTTGTTGCATCCACCCCGGGTGGAGTTGACTGTGCCGCAGGATTTGGTGCGGGGCAAGGTGGACGCTCCGATCACCCTCATCGAATTTTCCGATTTTGAATGTCCCTACTGCCGTCGCGCCCAGGGAACCTTGCAGGCGGTGGAAAAAGAGTATGGCGACAAGGTACGTTTTGCCTTTCGTCATTATCCCCTGCCATTCCATGAACAGGCCCCCAAGGCCTCGGAAGCGGCCCAGTGTGCGGCGGACCAGGGCAAATTTTGGCCGTTCCATGATGCCCTGTTTGCCGAAGGTACCTCGCTGGCTCCGGCGGATTTGAAAAAGCTGGCTGGCAAGCTGGCGTTGGATCAGGCTGCCTTTGATGCCTGCCTGGACAGCAGTCGCCATGCGAACCGGGTGGCCAAGGACAGTGCCGAGGGCAAGCAGTTGGGTATCAGTGGCACCCCCACCTTTTTTGTCAACGGCATTCGTCTGGTGGGAGCCGTGCCGTTGGATAAATTCAAGCAGGTCATCGACGCTGAATTGAAAGCGAAAAAATAGAACAGACTGTTTCTGGGGGGGGCCAAATAGAGGAGGAGAACAACAGGCCAGCACGCGCGCCCGCACTCCCCCGCCGTCCTCACACCATACCCCTCGTAATACCCTTCCTGCCCCACCAGCCGACCACCTCGACTCTGTGCCGCATGCCCGCTCATGCGCTGCCCCACTCCACTGT